>JBCCCX010000166.1:0-7547 GCA_039033275.1 Pseudomonadota bacterium
CTCATGCGCTCCATCGGGCCGGGCGCGACCTGGTCGCCTATCATCTGCAATCGCGCAGCAGCGAGTTATTCGGCGTCGACATCAACCCGGCGGCGCAGATCGGCTGCGGCATCATGCTCGACCATGCGACTGGCTTCGTCATGGGTGAAACCGCGCGGCTGGGCGACGATTGTTCGATCCTGCAGGGCGTGACGCTGGGCGGGACCGGTAAATCGGACCAGGACCGCCACCCCAAGGTTGGAAACCGCGTCCTAATCGGCGCCAACGCGTCCGTGCTGGGCAACATCGTAATCGGCGACGGCGCCATGATCGCGGCCGGTTCGGTCGTGCTCAAGCCCGTGCCGGAAAACTGCACCGTGGCCGGCGTTCCGGCCAAGCCCGTCGGCGGATCGTGCGGCGATCCGGCGGCCTCCATGGAACAAGGACTTTAGAATGAGCCCCGAACAGATGAAATCAGTGCGCGACTATCTTTGCGCCCGGTTCAAGACCGAAGCGATCCGGCTCGCTCCGCGCAAGGTGCAGGACAGTGTGGAGGTATATCTGGACGACGAAATTCTCGGCCTGCTCTACATCGACGACGAGGATAAGGACGACGTCTCTTATGACCTCAACATTTCGATCCTACAGCAGGACCTCGACGGCTGATGGCGGTCTACGCGCTGGACGACCATTCGCCCGACTTGCACGATAGCGTCTGGGTGGCGGAAACAGCCTCCGTCATCGGCAATATCGTGATGGCGGAGCAGACATCGGTCTGGTTCGGCGCGGTGATGCGCGGCGATAACGAACCCATCACGGTCGGTGCACGGTCCAACGTCCAGGACAATGCGGTGCTGCACTCCGATCCGGGACAGCCCCTCACCATTGGCGAGGATGTCATCATCGGCCACCAAGCGATGCTGCATGGCTGCACAGTCGGCGATAGCTGCCTCATCGGGATCGGTGCCACCGTTCTGAATGGCGCCACGATCGGCGCAGGCTCGATAATCGGCGCGCATGCACTCGTCACCGAAAACAAGGTCATTCCGCCCAACAGTCTCGTCGTCGGTGCGCCCGGCAAAGTGGTGAAGACGTTGGGCGAAGCCGAAGCGAACATGCTCAAGCTCAACGCCCAGGTCTACGTGTCCAACTCCGCTCGCTTTGGCAAAGGGTTGCGGCGCCTCGATTAAGGTCTGCGTGCTATTTGGCTGCTAATGCCAGGCCGGACGGATGTTCGCATCCGCGGTGGAGGCGGCGTAGGCTTCCGGTCCGAAATTGTAGGTCGCGACCTCCGCATCCGTGGCATCCATGACGAGAAGCTTGTCGTTCACCGACAGCGTCGGGCCAAGAACGGTGCGCATCTCGTCCGGGCCGATCTCAGACTCGACCAGCCATGTCGAATCCGAGAGGCCCTGCACCTCACCGACCCCGTAAAGGACCTGGTTGAACATGGCCGACCGGCCCGACTTGATGTCGGCCACAACCAGTGAAAGCGACTTGGACACGGGCTTGGGCACCGCGATCGTCTCAGAGGATGGGGTGGGAGCGATAGCTGTATTCGCGGCGGATCTTGGCGCGGTGAACCAGTGTGCGATCTCGAGCCAGTCGCGGGCAGCCATCCAGCCGCCATCGGGCCTCAAGGATAGTTCCGAGCTGCCATTGATGCGGCCTTCCTGGACGTAGGTCCAAACGGTCTTGTCGTCGAACGGGCCGTAAACATTGCCAGCCGTCAGTATGTACCAGGCGCGTTCAGCCGTGGTCTGGGAGGCGCGTTTCGGCTCGGGCCGTGATGTGTAGTCTGGAGTCATAATGTTCACCTTAGCTCAGGCGCGAATGCGCGATACGACGGGGGTTAAGGGCCATGAGGACGGCCAGCGCCACGGCAAGGCCGGCACAGATCAGGGCGGCGAGCGCAATGTCGAACGTGCCCATGGCGATGCGGAAGACGAAGATGCACTCGATCATGACGATCAGGGCGGACAGAGCCGTCAGGATCGGCCGGTCGGCTTGCCAGGACCGATAGAGAACGAGCCCGGCAAGGCCGCCGACGACAAGGCAAACAATCCCTGCCAGCAGAAGCGACGGGTCGCCGCCACCCAGACGGCTAAGGCGCGTCGGGTCGATGATGACGGTGCAGATGAGGCCGAATATGGCTTGCAGTAGCACGGCGTCGATCAAGTTGATTCGCCCGGCGAACCAGCTGACGGCCGAGATGAAAAGCACCATGCACTGAATGGCGATCAACACGACGACCCCAAGCCGTGGCATCGGTTCGCCCAGCCTGACGGACTGTCCCGTGATCTCCCCGAGCAAGTGGAGCTGCAGGGCGATGGCGGCCGCGGCGAAGACGAGCGCGGACAGAACCATGGGGAGCTCCGCCGCTCCGTAGCCTTGAAGGTGGTAAGCACGCAGGGCGATAGCTGTGGCTGCGGCGAAGATGGCGATGATGGACAGCGCCCCCGTTGCCGGCACACCGAAGGACGCGAGCAAGGTCAGAGCGGCGGCCATCACGCCGACAAGCGTGATCCCGGCGATGATGCGCGATCCGGCCAGAACGCTGCCGCACAGGCCGATTGCGAAGAGAACCAGTGTCGCGACCTGGCCGTCGAGCCGCATGCGGGTCAAACCGTCCGAGTCGATCATGAGCGCAAACAGCGCCGCGACCGCGACGGCCAGGCAGGCTTTGGAGCGGATCAACGTGCCGATGAAGGCGAAGACGAGTGAGAAGACGAGCGGGCCGGAGCCGGCAGGCCATAGGTTCAGCGCTGGCAGGAGAACGAGGGCGGACAGGCAGGCAAAGCCCGCGACCGCAACCGAGAAGAATCCTCTTGGGACTTCCTGCTCGTGCGGGAGCGACTTCAGGACGAAGAAGGACGCCACGGCTGACAGGATAGCGAGAATACCGGACTCGCGCGCTGGCAGTCCGACCTGCATCGCCATGAGCGTCAGCATGGCAGACACACCGAAGAAGGTCAGCGCAGTCAGGCGGGTCGGACTGAGCAATGAGAAATTCTGGTCACCGCGCGGCGGCAGATCGAATTCATCGGTGGCATTGAGTTCGGAAAACAATGGCGCAGGTGACGGCGCATCCGCGCGTGCATCCATGATCCCGGCAATGGCCGTCAGCTTCCGCCGGGACACGGGATTGTCGTTGGCAAGCCGGGTTTGGTTGTTCGCACTCATACGTGTGTCGGAATGCAAGGTGCATGCCTGTCGTGCGCGGTAGGCTGCGAAGCGGAGGAGTAGGGTTAACCAATCGTTACCGACCGGGTCACTCTTCCTCTTTGGCATCGACCGGCGATGCGGCGCTTGGCATGTCGCCGAGTATGTCGATGACGGAGCGGATCAGGGGAATCTCGTGCTGCATTGCGCGGTAACCGCGCTCGATGAGTTCTTCGGCACGCGTGAATTCCAACATGCCGATATGGCCGATGCGCGGCGCCACGAAAACGTCCGGCGGGTCGCCCGCCAGGCGTGAGCGCGTGATCCGGTCCATGACAATGTTCAGCGTTCCCATCATGACCGACCCGATCCGCGGGCTCTTCCCGGGCTTCGTGCTACCAAGGAGCGATTTTAATAGGATACGGTCGGGTCTTAGCTTGTTGAGAGACTGATGCGCCATGATCGCCACTTCGGACATGTCCGGCTCGATTTCGCTGCCATCGTCGAAATCGACCTCATGGCTGGAGCCGATAGGGCCGAACGCATCTCCGCTTAGCGACACGGCGATGACCAGATGTGCCCCCAGCGCCCGGCAAGCCGAGACCGGGACGGGGTTCACGAGTGCGCCGTCGATCATGTAGCGATTGTCCACGCGGATCGGCTCGAACGCGCCGGGCAGGGCGTAGGAGGCTCGCACGGCCGGGATGACAGGGCCTTGTTGCAACCAGACTTCGTAGCCTGTGCGCAGGTCGCAGGCGACGGCCGCAAAAGGCCGGTCGAAATCCTCGATATTCACGCCTTTCAGATAATGCTCCAGCACCTTGACCAGGCGTGCGCCCTTCATCAGTCCCGATCCACCCCAGGACAGGTCCATATAATGGATGACACGGCGGCGATCGAGCGAGCGCGCCCAACGTTCCAGCGTGTCCAGCTTCCCGGCCAGATAGGCGGCGCCGACCACCGACCCTATCGACGTTCCGGCAATAATGTCCGGCTCTATGCCAGCTTCCATCAGCGCGCGCAGGGCCCCGATATGCGCCCAACCGCGGGCAACCCCACCGCCTAGCGCCAACCCGATAGGCGGTCTCTTGCCGGTGCCGATCGTGGTCGAGTCGAGACGCATGACGTAACTAGACCATGCCGCGCGGCGACGGGCAACGGAAAGCCGCAAGCGTGTAGACACGCGTGAGGTGCCGATTGACATGGGAGGCCCGACCCGGTTCGTTACGGTCAGGGAGACCCGATCATGAAGACTGTCTGGCGGAGCACGCTCGTCACCGTGCTTACACCGTTATTACTCATCGGCTGCGAAACTATTTCCGAGGACGCCTGTCTGGCGGGAAGTTGGGAAGATGTCGGCTTTTCCGACGGCGAACGCGGGGCGTCGCGCTCTCGTTTGGCCGACATAGCGGAAGAATGCGTCAAATACGGTGTGGCGCCGGACCGTGCCGCCTATCTCAGAGGTTTGGAGCTTGGGTTGGAGCGTTTCTGCGTGCCGCGCAATGGCTTCAATAGCGGCCGGTCGGGAGCGTCACCCAATGCGGAGTGCGTGGCCGGGAACTATCTGTCCTATCTCGATGCGCATGCGGACGGTTACGATATTCATCTGACGGAAGAGGAGCGTGACCGGCTCATCGACCGATGGCAAGACAGGCGCAAAGCCTATGACAATGTCGAAGGAAGACTTCTGGACACAGAGATGGACGCCAAGGAGCGCCGTCGCCTCGAACGAAAGTCCGACCGGCTATCACGGGAAATGGATGATCTGCGGATCGATATCCGCGCCATGGAACAGCTCAACGGCTTGGATCGATGGTCGCCGCCGGACTAGCGAGTCAGCTCATGGGCGGTTCGCATTCGGGGATTTCGCCCGCGTGAACGCTGCGGGCTGTAAACGATCCAGCGCCCAGACCCGATCTGAGCCCGAAATGGTAGTAGCAATTGCCGCGCTGGAAGATGTTGAAACAGGCGCGGTGCGTGCCGCCGTCCCAATTGTCGTAGTTGAAGCAGATGACGTTGGCCATGACGCGCCATGTGCCAGTGTCGACCTTGTCGCCGTGCACGTGCCGCGTCGTGCCGTCCGCGCTGGTCGTTTCGACGAAAGCGAACGTGTCGATGTTCGGGCGTTTGAAATTATATGTCCCGCGATGGGTCATGCCCGAAAAGGCGTCCATGAGCTCTTGTCCCGACAGGGGCGTTTCCCGGGATGGATCGGGCAGGTAGTCGCCGTCCGCATTGGGCTGGAGCGGGGCCGTCTGCACCGGTTCGACCATCTGGGCGGACGCACTCGCAGCGACTGCAAGACAGCCGGACGCAATCGCGGCGGAAAGGATCAGTTTACGCAATGGAAGGCTCGCAGTCCGGTGTGTCCCCATCCAGCACCGTCACGGCGACGAGCTCCTGGCTGAAGGCGGAGAAGATGAAGTAGCAATTGCCGCCGGACAGAACATTGAAGCATCCGCCGTTCAGCGTTTCATATTCGAAGCAGACGACGTTGTGGCGGGTCCTCCATTCACCGCGCGATACCACGCCGTCCTGATTGTGAACGGCGGATCCATCGGCTCCCATCTCTTCGACGAAGGCCGGATCACGCTCTTCGAGGTCGTGATATTGGTAGTAGCCCCGGTGCGTGCGGCCCATGAACAGTTCGGTCAGCGCGTCGCCTTCAAGGGCGGGTTGGCTGGCTGGATCCGGTATGCCGGACGGGTCGAGCTGCCGGGCCACGGACGGGGTGGCGGCGAGAAGGGACACGGCCAGCAAAGTCGCAACGCATCGCATATGGCCTCTTATCATGGAGCTTCCGAAGAGCCATGTTAAGACGCAGCCATGAACGATCCGAACGCCGCTCCCCGCTCGAATTCCCGCAACCGCGTCAGTCGCTACCAACGCGCTCAGGAACGCCGCGCGGCTCAGCGTCGCGCGGATCAGCGTTTCTATAACGGCATCTTTGGGGTGATAGGTGCTTGTGTACTGGTCGTGCTCGGCCTCGCCATGATCGCCAGTTCCGGACAGGCTCCGGCGATCGGCGGAGGCGAAAGCCTGACGCGCGCGACATTTCTCGGCCTGACGGTCCTGGAACTGGGCGGGCTCGTCGTCGTCGCAGTCATCGGCATTATCATGTGGCGGCGCATCCGAAGGAAGTAGTCGCCCGGCTCTTTGCGCGCTTGTCGCGCCGCACCGCGTCCTCTAAGCGGCGGCTCTCATTCCAATAAGAGGTTCACAAGCATGGCGACCCGCTTTGCAATCGTCGGCGCGACCGGCAATGTCGGCACGGAGATGCTGGAGATCCTGTCGGAGTCCGACATCGAGGTCGGCGAGGTCCATGCCGTGGCCTCTCGCCGTTCCCTGGGGCGCGAGGTCAGCTTTGGCGACCGGACGCTGAAATGCGAGGACCTGGAGACATTCGACTTTTCCAAGGTCGACATCGCGCTGATGAGCGCCGGTGGCTCCGTCTCCAAGGATTGGTCGCCCAAAATTGCCGCCGCAGGTGCGGTCGTCATCGACAATAGCTCCGCCTGGCGCATGGACCCGGATGTGCCCCTGGTCGTGCCGGAAGTGAACGCCGATGCGGTCGAGGGCTTCGCCAAGAAGAACATCATCGCCAACCCGAACTGCTCGACCATCCAGATGGTCGTCGCGCTCAAGCCACTGCACGACCGTGTGGGCGTGAAACGCGTCGTCGTCTCGACCTATCAGTCCGTTTCCGGCGCAGGCAAGAAGGCGATGGACGAGCTCTGGCTGCAGACCAAGGGCATCTACGCCAACGACGATTTCCCGCCGGTCAACTTCCCCAAGCAGATCGCCTTCAACGTCATCCCGCAAATCGACGTCTTCATGGAGGACGGCTACACGAAGGAAGAATGGAAGATGAAGGTGGAGACCAAGAAGATCCTCGGCGCGTCCATCAAAGTCGCCGCGACCTGCGTGCGCGTGCCGACCTTCGTCGGACACGCCGAAGCCATCAATGTGGAGCTGGCCGACGAACTCTCCGCCGACGATGCGCGCGCGCTGCTGCGCGAAAGCCCCGGCCTGATGGTCATCGACCAGCCGGATGGCGAGGACGCGAACTATATCACACCCGTCGAATGCGTCGGAGAGTTCGCCACCTTCGTATCGCGCATCCGCGAAGACAGCACGCAGGACAACACGCTCGACTTATGGGTCGTGTCCGACAATTTGCGTAAGGGCGCGGCGCTCAACGCGGTACAGATCGCGGAGCTGCTGGTGCATCGGGGTCTGTTGAAGGCTTAGATAGCAAGTCCGTTTCGCCGCAATTTAGGCTTCGAGCTTCAAAACCAACAACCTCCCATCACTGTACCCGTCCCCGGCCATTAATTCCCGGGTGTGGGGTCATACATAACCACAACAACAATAACGGCGAAACATAAAGTCGTGTGAACAAACCC
>JBCCCX010000167.1:0-7491 GCA_039033275.1 Pseudomonadota bacterium
CGCCCGCGACGGCCCGCCTCGGATGGGGGCTGGTCGCGAACCTCGGCCTGTTCATCGCCTGCGTCGTGGTCGGGCTCGCCCTGTTCTCGGCCCTCATATACGCGCCCGCCCTGGCGCTCATCGGCCGCATGACCCCGGCGCGCTTCTTCGGCGGCACGACGGGCGCGGCGTCGGTCGCCTTCGCCACGACCAGCACGGCCGCCGCCATTCCCGTCTCGCTGGAGGAGGCCGGGCGGCTGGGCGTGCCGCACCCCACGGCCGAGCTGCTCGTGCCGCTAGGTGCGTCGCTGTTCCGGCCGGGCAGCGCGCTGTACCAAGGCGCGGCCATCGTGTTCCTCGCCCATCTCTACGGGGTGGAGCTGGGCATGGCCGGGTACGCCGCCGCCCTGTTCGCCACGCTGGTGGTCAGCCTGACGGTCGCGCCCGTGCCGTCGGCCAGCGTGATGACGCTGGCGCCCGCCCTGGCCACGCTGGGCGTGCCGAGCGCCGGCCTGGGACTTCTGCTCGGGATCGACCGCATTCCGGACATGTTCCGCAGCGCGGTCAATGTCTGGGGCCAGATCGCAGTCGCCGTATTAGTCGGCCGCAAATCCTTCGACCCGCCAGCGCCCAGTGCGCTGGGCGAAGACGCGCTGTAGCGGCCCGGCCATGGCTGCGCAGAGCCTGTCATGCACATGGGCGGGGCGGCTCGACGTGTCGGGGAAATCCACATGATGGTGCGCCAGGACGAGCCGCCCGCCTGGCGCGAGCGATAGTCTGCGGCCCAGCCGTTCGATCTCGCGCGGGGTGAGATAGTAGAGGACCTCCGCGATCACGATCAGGTCGAAGGTTTCGCGCGGCGTGTCGCGCGGCAGCACCGCCTTCTCGATCCGCACGCCCGGCGCGCCCGCCCGGCGGCGTGCCACCGCCACGGCCGCCTCCGCCCCGTCCAGCGCAAGGAGCCGAAGCGATCGGCGGGCCAGCATGCGCGTGTTCGACCCGTTCCCGCAGGCCAGCTCCAGCGCGCGTCCGCGAAGCCTTCCGCAGGCGCGGGCGATCGCCACGCGCTTCACCGCTTCGTCCTGCCGCTCATAAGTGCCCCACGGATCGTCCGACGCGGCGAAGACGGCCTCGAACCCGTCGATCCGGATCGGGGCGGTCATGCTTCGGAGTCACGCATGAAAGGTCTCGACCGGCGCGGTGAAGCGCTGGAACAGGGGCTGGTCGATGGCGAAGTTCCAGTCCGCGTCGCGGATCATGCCGAGCTGCGTTTCGTAATGCAGCAGCGCTTCGGCCTTGCGGCGGCGGTAGGGCGCGATGTCGAGGGTGAGGGCGGGCGTGGGCGGGCGGCGGCCGTCCTCGTGCGGCCACACCAGATAGTGCAGCGTCTCCGTCCCGCGCAGACGCGGTCCGCAAAGGGCCTGCGCGGCGCGGTGGTCGGCATGGTCGTCATGGGGCGATGGCAGGGCGGCCAGATCGAAGGGCTGGGACAGCAGCGTTTCCAGCGCGGCGGGCGCGCGCCAGCCGGGGCCTTCTCCGTCCGGCATGTCGATGAAATGCACGCCAGATGCTCCCACGCCGAGATGGGCCAGCGCGGAGAGGCTCTCGGCGCGGCGCGCGGCGCGCAGACGGTCGGGCGGGAAGCTCGGCGATCCGGGATGCGATCCGGCCCCGTCGCTCATGACGATCACGGTGACTTGGCCCCCGCCCGCCAGCACATGCTGGATCAGCCCGCCGCAACCGATGACCTCGTCGTCCGGATGCGGGGCGACGACGAGCAGGGTCCTGACGGTGCCCAGCGTCACGCCGTGTTGAAGTCCAACGCGTCCTCCAGCACGGCCTCGGCAACCGCATCGAGGCTGCCGTCCGGATTGGGCTGGCGGATGTAGACGGCGAGGTCCGACAAATGCGTCGCTAGCGGGTGCGGGTGCATCAACCCGCCCAGACCGACGGCGCGCTGCACGCGCATGATCTGCTCCTCGGCGCATTCCAGCACGCGGTGGCGCGCCGCATCGACGCGCGGCAGCAGGGCGGGATCGTCCGCGCGGTAGGCGTGTGCGACGCTCATCACAGCATCGATGGCGGTCTGGGCGCAGGAGAAGCTCTCCGCGATGCGACGTCGCTGGATCGGATGGCCCGCCCGCCCGCGCTCGGCCAGCGCCTCGACCAGCCGGTCGTGCAGCCCCGCCACGCAGCCGGCCTGCACGGCGGCGAAACGAAGCCCGCCGCCGGAGAAGTGCGGTTGGCGCTGGTACAAGCCCGGCCCGCCAATGGGCCGCGCCTCGGGTGCCTTGGTCTCGTCCCAGGACACGATATGGGTCTCGGACCGCTGCATGCCGACCGGCTGCCACCATGTGCGGTCCGTGCGCGACGTGGTTTCCTCCAACGTCACCAGCCACATCCGGACTTGCTCCGGACTGTCCGCGCGGCTGGTCACCAATGCGTGGGTCAGCAGCCCTGCGCCGGAGGCGAAGCTCTTGGCGCCGCGCAACCGGACTCCGCCCTCCGGTGTGGCCTCCTCGCGCACCGGATTGCCGTAATGGTCATTGTTCCACACGCCCGCGCGGTGGCCCCGGCTTTCGGCCGTCTCGGCCCAGTCGCGCAAGGCCGCGTCACCATAGAGGCGGATGAGCTGCAACGCATTGACATGACCTTCGAACAGCCGGCCCAGCGCGGCGTCCTGCCGTCCGGCCGCGATCATGCGCCGGATGGTGGGCGCGACCGTGTCGGGATCGTCGTAGGAGAGGATGTCGGCCGTGCCCAGCGCCTCGAAGCATTTCTGCAGGCCGTCGGGGGTGAAGGGCAGGCGCGGGTCGGGCGAAGGGACGTCCGTCTCGGTTCGCACATGGCTCCGGCTGCGCGGCTTCACGTCGGGCATCAGACGGCCTCCATGCGGGCGGCCGCCAAGCTCTGGCCGCCCAGCCCTATCTCTTCGGCCAAGATAGCGCGCGCGGTGTGGAGCGGCAGGTCGGGCGTGAAATCCGGCTCCGGCAGGACTTGCGACACGAAGGCGTCGGCCGAACGGGCGGTGCGCCAAGCCTCCTCCACGGTCAGCCGGTCGAGCCGCAGGTCCGATACGGCGCGTTCCACCTGCTCGGCTTCGTTGCGCGCAAAGCCCGTGCGCAGCGCCGCGGACTGGCGGTAGACGTCGAGATAGCGGCGCGGATCGACGATCAGGAAGGGCCGCCCGGCGCGCGCATCCGCATCCTCGCGCACCAGGGCTTCGGCCAGCCCGCCGCGCGCCCGGCCGGTGCGGCGCGAACTGGTCAGCACGCGCACGCTGCGGTCCTGCCGGACCCGATAGCCGCGCTGGCGCGCCCGCAGCACCATGGACGTGTCCTCGTCGCTGGGCACGGACGGGCACCCGCCAATGGCGTGATAGACGTCGCGGCGCATGGCGATGGATGCACCGAAGCCCTGCGGGTGCGGGTCGGGACTGTCGAAGGCGACCGGGTCGATCCGGCGGCGCGCGCGATGCAGCGCATGATAATGGTGCTCGTGAGGGGCGCGGATGACGTTGCCCTGATTGTCGTCGCGCCAGATGTCGCCGCAGACCACGTCCACCTCGCCCATCAGGGCGCGCGTGGCGACCAGCCAGTTCCGGTCCACCCATGTGTCGGCGTCGGTGGTGAATAGCAGGCTCGGCTCGACCGGGAACAGGCGCGCCCCATGCTCCAGCGCGGCGCGCCGGACCCGTCCGGCATGGGGTTCCGGATGGGCGGGTAGCTCCACCACGTGGATGTCGACGGGGAAATGGCGGCGTTGCTGTTCCAAAATCTCGCGACTGTCATCCGTGCAGCCGTCCAGCGCCACGACAAGCGCGCCGGCAGGCCCGTCCCCGGCGCGCGCCAACTCGCGGAAAGCCATCGTCATGGCGGATAGGAAGCCCGGCAGGCGGCGGGCCTCGTTCTTGGCCGGGACGCAGACGATGCAAGGTGCATGGGCGCGTGCCCGACGATGGTAGCGCCCGGCTGGGCGGGGGTCGAAGTCGTAGAATTTCGTCTCCGTCATGCCCGTGTCTCTTCTGCATCCTGCCGCACCGCTCGCATGGCAGAGAGGTGAACGGCTGGGCCAGGGCCGGGCTTCCGCAAAAACCCAAGCGCGTGTCTGGAGTTAAGCCCGGAGTTGCAAGCAGTTGAAAACCGTGTGCGCCTTCCGTTCCGTCAACCCCTCCGTAGGGTTTTCGCGATAGGGTCGGCATCAGGAGGACGACCGACCGGGCATGAAGGACTTGATCGCACGGTGGGAATCGTTCCTGCGCCTGGAGCGCCTGGGCTCGGCGGCCGACCTGTTCAAGGCGCGCACCGTCTATGCCACGGCCATGGCCTTCGCGGTCGTGCAAACGGTCAATTTCGCGCAAATGCTCGCCGCCTATGATGGGTGGATCCTCGACCACACGCTGCTCGCCATCGCCATGATTCTGACAAGCGGATCCGCCCTCTCCCTGCGCTACCGCGCCAATTTCGAAGCCATATCCATCCTGTGGTCCGTCATCATTCTCGGGGCCGTCGGAGGAACGGCGATCCCTGCGGATGTGGGCATCAATTCGGCCCTGCTGCCGGTCCTGGTCGCCGGCATCGCCGTGGTGGCCCTGATCGGCTCACGCCGCTCGCTTGTCTTCTACTGCATCAGCGCGCTCATCCTGACTGTGATGCTGCATCTCAACGCGGCCGATGCGGATCTGTCGGTCCTGTCCGACCCCGACTATGTCGCCCTGCGCAACATGCAGCGCACCATGCAGACGCTGATCGCCGTGGTTCTTGTCGGAACGGTCATGGGGCTGCTGGGATTTACGCAGGACAGGCTGTTCCGGTCGCTGGAGGCCAATGTCGCGGCCGCCCGGGCCGCCGAATCCGTCAAGGCGCAATTCCTCGCCGACATGAGCCACGAGCTCCGCACGCCGCTCAACGGCGTACTGGGCATGAACCAGCTGCTCCTGCGCGGCCCCCTGGACGATACGCAGCGCAGCTATGCGCGCATCATCGACGAATGCGGCAGCGGCATGATCGCCGTGATCGACGACATTCTGGACCTGTCGCGGCTGGAAGCGACGGGCATCTCGCTGAAGCCGACCGACTTCGACCCGGCGCGCATGCTCGATTCCGTCATGTCGCTCCACCAGGCGAGTGCGCGCGCCAAGGGGCTCTCCTTGTCGCTGACCGTGGAGCCGGGCCTTCCTTCCATGGTGCGGGGCGATCACGGGCGCCTGCGCCAGATCGTCGGCAACCTGATCAGCAATGCGGTGAAGTTCACCGATACGGGCGCGGTGTCCGTCGTGCTGCGCGGCCGACCCTTGCAAGGCGAGGCGAGCGAACCGGGCGACGCGGCCGCAGGCCGGTGGTGGTTCAACATTTTCGTCCGCGACACGGGTATCGGTATCACGCCCGACCGGGTGGAGCGCATCTTCGGCCGCTTCGAGCAGGCCCAGGACTCGGATGCCAATTCGGTGCGCGGGTCGGGCCTCGGCCTGGCGATCGCCCATGAGCTGGCGGCGCTCTTCGGCGGCACGATCACGGTGCAGTCCGAACCCGGACGCGGATCGCTCTTCTGCCTCGCCCTGCCGCTGGACGCCGTGCCGGACCGGCCGGCCGTCGCACCACCGCCCGGCTCGGTTCCGGTCTTGGCCCCGGTGACCCGACGGGCCTAGCCGGTCGGTCCCGTACCCGGTGCCGGGGCGTCCTTCAGAATAGACCCGATCGCCTGTGACAGCGAGACGTCGTCGATCGGCTTGGTCAGGATGCGCGTGCTCCGGAGTTCCGCCGGCACGTCCATGCCGGAGCCGTAGCCCGTCACGAACAGGAAAGGCGTGCCCTGTGCCTTGAGTGTACGGGCGAGATCGAAGGAGACGACCCCGCGCAGGTTCATGTCCAGCACGGCGAAGTCGAACGTGCCGTGATCGACGTGGCGCTGTGCCTCTGCGATCGTGCTGCACGTCTCGACGGAACTCGCGCCCAGCTCCGTCAGGCTCTGAACCATGTCCATGGCCAGCACGACATTGTCTTCCACCAGCAGAACGCGCCGGTCGGCCGCCACGGTCTCGACCTTGCCGATCGTGCCGACGAGGCGCGGACCGGCGGATTCCTCGGCCTCCTGGGCCTGGGTGATCTCCATCAGCGCGTCGAACGGTAGGGTGAAATCGAAGGTCACGCCGCTCTCCGGGTAGGCGAGCGTGGCCGTGCCGTCGAACTCGTAGGGAATGGCCCGCTCGATCAGGGAGCGGCCGAAGCCGTGGCGCTCGGGCGGGCTGACGGGGGGGCCGCCCATCTCCTGCCAGGAAAAGGACAGGTCGCCCCCATCTCCGGCCACGTCCTCGCCCGCGTCCCCGCTCTCGTCAAGCGACCAGCGCGCCCGCACTAGCCCGTCCGGCGTGCTCAGCGCGCCGTATTTGGCGGCGTTGGTGATCAATTCGTGGAAGACCAGCGCCACGATCGGGGCCACGTCAGGGCGAAGGCCCACGGTCGGGCCTGACAGGAGATATTGCGCGTTGGTCTCGCTGCCATAGGGGCGCAGTTCCGTTTCCAATATGCCGCGCAGGGATACGCCCTGCATGGTGTTGGAGACGGCGAGGTCGTGCGCGGCGGCTAGCGCGCTGATGCGTTGCTCCAGCGCCTGGGCATAGCTCTCCAGCGAGGCCGAGGACGACTTGGCCTGGCGCGACAGCGAGCGGATCAGCGCGAGTATGTTCTTCACCCGGTGGTTGAGCTCTGCGATCATCAGGTCCTGCTGGCGCTGATGCGTGACCAGGTCCTTGTGCCGCTGCATCTGCGCGCGCTCGCCCTTGGCCGTGATCTGGGTCAGCAGGATCTGCAGCTCGCGGCCCGCCTCCTTGTCGAAGGCCGACCAGTCCACGCTCCAGCCGTCCTGCTGTTCCATATAGGCCTTAAAGCTCTCGCGCGGGTGCAGCCGCGCGCCGAACGCGCCGGTCACGACCGTCTTTTCGGGCTTGCCCGCCCACGTCACCTTGCGGGTCTTGCCGTCGCGGAAGAACATGAGCTGGAGCGGGTAGGCCGCCGTGCAGCGGATCAGCATGCAGCCCGCCACATCGCCCAGATCGTCATCCAGTTCCCGATCCGACCAGCCCTGATGCAGCAGAGACGACGTGCTTTCCAGCAGGTCTTCCTCGTCGGGGGTGCGGGCCGCGATTCGGCGCACCACGTCGGGGCCGGGTACGGAGCCGAGGCTCTGGACCTTGTCGTCTCGGATCACGGCGACGCCGTCGCTCTCCACCACGCTTTGCAGGATCGGACCCAGCTCGGTGAAGGCGTGCAGCAGATCGGTCGCGGCGTCGGTTTCGGCCAGGATACGCCGGCGGCCTTCGCCCGCGACGGCGCGCGCCGTTGTGCGGTCCAGTTCCAGCTTCTGCTGTATGACGAGCGAGATGAGCTGCCCGAACAGCTCCACCGCGATGCGCAGGTCCGATCCGATGACTTTGGGCGACATATGATGGCAGGAGAACATGCCCCAGAGCCGACCCGCCACGACCAGACCGATCGTCAGCGTCGCGCCCACGCC
>JBCCCX010000168.1:0-7446 GCA_039033275.1 Pseudomonadota bacterium
CCTCGAACCGGGCCGCACCGGTCGAACCGTCATAGGAGACCGCCGCCGAGACATTGACTTCATCGACAAGCTCAAGGCCCGAAACCGGCTCCGGCAGCCATTCCTCGATCCGCGCCCTGTCTGTCAGACGGCCGGAGACGTTGCCGTTGAAGACCATGTCAGGGGATTCGGCGACCGTACCGTCCACTCTGGCCTCGACCCCGGCAGCCTCGACGGAGCCTTTAAGTGGGGCTTCGCGGCCATCCAGAAAGGCGCGGGGGTTGTCCAAGACCAGGTCGACCGTGACCGGAGTGCCGTCGGCCGAGAGCGATCCGTCGATATCCAACGTCTGCGCCATGTCCGGCAGAGCGATCCGGACATCGATGTTGGCGAGCAGATGCGAGCGACCGGAAACAGCGTCCTGGAACGATAATCGGCCATCCTGAATGCGCAGCGAGTCGACGCTGGGCTGGAAAGCCGAAAACCGGCCATCCCTGCGGAATGCTTCAACGGGTTCCGCAGGGTCTCTTTCCGCTCCGGCATCGGCCCCGTCCGATGCGAAGTCCCAATTCGCACGGCCGTCGGGCAGACGCGCCAGATATATGTCAGGTTCCAGCAGCGTGAACTGCGCGATCTCCACGCGACGCGACAAGAGGGGCAGCAGGCGGATGCGCGCTTCCAGGCTCTCCAGGGTAATCATGTCCTCGCGGTCGAAGCCGGGCGGATTGGCGACCGTGGCTTGGCCTGTGCGCGCCCGGATTGCGGGGAAGGTCGACAGGCTCACCTCGCCCTGCAGCGCCACGTCGCGGCCCAGCATGCGCGATAGCTGCTCTTCCATGCGGGCCTTGTAGGTCTCGGACGGCACCAAGCCAGGCGCGACGAACAGCACGCCCAGAAGCAATAGGGCGGTGGCGACCAATCCGATAAAGAAACGCTTCATCACCTGTTCCTCGGCCTCGGCGTTGTGGCGGCGGCCAAACCTGCCATCGACATTTGCGCCCCGACGGAACTATAGCTCGTTTTAGCCCGTTAACCAATGAGCCAGCCCCGTTGTCACCCCAGGCAGGAAGGACTCCCTCCATGTGCAATGCCCACAGGACGCCCGTCACGGACACGCCCGCCAACCCGGATCCCCAGGGGCTGTTCCGCCGGCAGTTCCTTAAATATATCGGGGCGACCGGCGCGGTCGCGGCGGGCACCGGCCTATCGTCCTGTACGACCAATCCCGAAACCGGGCGGTCGCAGCTGCTGGCCTTCGCCCCGTCCGAGCAGGCGCTGGCCCAGGCTGCCGCGCAGAGCTGGACGGACGTGAAACGCCAGACGCCGACGTCCAACGATCCGCGCTACACTAACCGCCTTCAGAATATCGGGTCGCGCATCTCCCGCGGTGCGGGCCGCGCCGATAGCCGTTGGGATTATGCCGTTTTCGACCAGGACACGAAGAACGCCTTCGTCCTGCCGGGCAACCGGGTCGGCTTTTTCAAGGGCATGATGGATTTCACCGACAATGACGATCAGATCGCGGCCATCATGGGCCACGAGGTCGGCCATGTCGCAGGCGCACATGCGCGCGAACGCTACAGCCAGATGATGCTCGGCCAACTGGCTGTCACGGGCGGGACGATCCTGGCCGGAACACAGCTGCAGAAAAAGTGCCGCCAGGCCCAGACACGCCGCGAATACAATCAATGCATGAACAGTGCGGGCCGCAATACGCAACTGCTCCAGGCCGCGCTCGGCATGGGTTTTCAGCTGGGCGTCGTCCTGCCTTACGGCCGTCGGCAGGAACTCGAATCGGACCGGCTCGGCGTGCGCTACATGGCGAACTCCGGTTACGATCCGTACCAAGCCGTCCGCCTGTGGGAGAAGATGGGTGCGGAAAGCACCGGGTCGCGCGGGCCCGAATTCCTGTCCACGCACCCCACGCCGGAGCGCCGCGCTCAGGAGTTGTCCGACTACATCACGGCCCAGGAGAAACTCGGCAGCCGGGGCTACCGCACGCTGGACCTGCCCGAAGACGCCTAGGTCATACTCAAACGCCGCAATCGCCGCTTGAAGCCAAGGCGGCGCTTGTCTAAAGGGTCGCCCTTCGCGATGTATGCCGCCTTAGCTCAGTAGGTTAGAGCGCTTGCTTGTGGCGCAAGAGGCCCATGGTTCGAATCCATGAGGCGGTACCATCGCTCCTCCCATCACGCTGTCGCTACCGACGCTTTCACGCGCCATCCGGTAAGACCGGGTTAACCCTGTTCGCCTAGCTGAAACGCTGCTCGAACGCGGAGGTCGCCGGTGTCGCTCGGACCCGTTCCCACGGATATCATCGAAGCCGCGACCGGCGACGCCCCGACGGAGGCCCGCGCCCTCGCCACACAGGCGATCGGCCGGATGCTGCGCGACGTTCCCCTGTCCGACACGGAACGGCGGCTTGCGGCGCGCCTGTTCGACACGCTGTCGCAGGACGTGGCCGAAGAGGTCAGGCGCGCCCTGGCCGTGACGCTGCGCCTGTCGCCCAACCTGCCGCGTGCCGTGGCGAACCGGCTGGCCAACGATGTGGACAGTATCGCCGTGCCGATCCTGTCTTCTTCGCCTTCCGTCACCGAGGACGACCTGATCTGCATCTTGCGTTCGCGGGTGGGCACGAAGGCGCAGGCCATCGCATCACGCGCGGCCGTGTCGCCCCGGCTTAGCCGTGCAGTGATCAGTTTCGGGGACGTGGACAGTGTCGCCACGTTGGCGGCGAACGACGCCGCGCTTATCAGCCCCGAAGACGCCGCGCGCATGGTCGCCATGGCGGAACGCAGCGACCTCATCCGCGAATCGGCTCTGCGCCGCCAGGACATGCCGCAGGACCTCGCTGTGCGCCTGATCGATCAGCAGGTCGAGCGGGTCGACGAAGCCCTGATGCCCGAAACCGACCACCACGCCACGATCGCGCGACAGACCGGCGAACGTGCCCATGCGCGCTGGACGGCCGCGGACTGGTCAGCCGACGCGATGCGCGCCTATGTCGCCGCGCTCTCGGACCGCGAGCGGCTCGGAGAGGACATCGTCGCGCGCGCGGCCGGGCAGGGGGACTGGCGTTTTGTGCAGCTGGCCCTGGCGCGGCTGGCCGGTATTTCCGCGACCAAGGCCGGATTGATGGTGCTGGACCCGCGCAATTTCGCGCTCCGCGCGCTGTTGCGGCGCACGGGTCTGGGAGAAGCGGCCCGCGAACTGGTCGTCGCCAGCGCGGACGCCTATCGCGATCTGGAACGCAGCGGCCGGACGTTCTCCCGGGACCGTTTTCAGCGCATGATGTCGGAACGGGTTGCGACCCATCCGGCGGCAGAGCGTTTCGAGTCGGATTGGGCCGACTGGTTGGATGAGGGTTTGGGGCCCAAAGCTGTCTAGGTCGCGAACTGCTCGCGCAGAATCCGCTCGTCCAGGCCGTGATCGGCGTCGAAGAGCAGGGTGAGCTTCACATCCTGATCCTTCTCGATATCCACGCTGTGGACGTGCCGGAGCTCCTGATTGTCCGCCGCGACGGCGACGGGGCGCAGATCCGGATCGATGATCTCGAACCGCACCTTGGCAGAGTTGGGTAGCAAGGCCCCGCGCCAGCGGCGGGGTCGGAACGCGCTGATCGGAGTGAGCGCCAGAATGTCCGCTCCGAGCGGCAGGACGGGGCCATGGGCCGACAGGTTGTAGGCCGTGGACCCGGCCGGTGTCGCCAACAGCACCCCGTCCGCGATAAGCCGTTCCAGCCGTGGCAGTCCGTCCACGGTAATCGCGATATGGGCGGCCTGCTGCGTTTGGCGGAACAGCGAGACCTCGTTGAAGGCCAATTCCGATATGCTGCCGCCCCGGGCGACGGCTTCCATCCGCAAAGGGGAGACCGTGGCGCTCTTGGCACTCTTGATGCGGTCCGGCAGGTCCTGCATTTCCATGCGGTTCATCAGGAAACCGACCGTGCCGCGATTCATTCCGAAGACAGGCAGGCCCCGGCGGATCAGGGACATGTTGCGTCGTAGCGTCTTAAGCATGAAGCCGTCCCCGCCGATCGGGACGATCACGTCGGCTTCGCCCGCGTCGCAATTGCCATAGAGTCCCACAAAGCCGTCCATCAACGTCTTGGCGCCCGACTTGCGACTGGCGGTGAAGGCGATTTTCATGAGCGGTCCGATTGCATGCGCCGGGACAGGACGCAGGAACGCTATAGCATTTGACGGGATCGAGGCGAGGCGAATATGGGCCTGTCGTGGGGGTTCTTCGATACATCGCTGTTGCGCTGGCATCTCTGGCCTTGGGGCAGGATGCGTGGGCTTCGGCCTGGAACCCCGAGCCCGGGCACGGAGAGATGGTTGCGGGATACGTCTTCATCGAGGCCGACGAGGCCATCGGCGATCGCGGCGAGACGATACGTCTCGACACCTACACGAAGCGCATGACACAGAACTACGCGACCGTGGGCCTGACGCCGCGCCTGGCCGTCATCGGAACGTTCGACTGGCAGGAAGGGCAGATCGTCCAGCCCGGCCTCGACCTGACCTTCTCCGATCCCTCTTCGATCACGGCCGGCCTGCAATACCAGATCAGCCGGCGGGAGGGCCATGCCGCCGCGATCGCCGTCAGCTACGTGGCCGGCATCGACCTCCCCAATGCGCTCATTACCGTGGAGAACCGCCGCGCCAGCCTGGAGGCGCGCGGCATGTGGGGCGAGAGCCAGACGTGGCGCGGGCGCAACCTGTTCGCCGAGGCACAGCTGGCCGGACGGGTGAGACTGTCGGGCGGCTATGACAGCGCCCACGCGCAGTTGACCATCGGTTTGGACCAGACCGAAAGGCTCACCCTATTCGGAAAGGGACGTTTCGCGGACATCGCGCCGGGGGAGTTCCGCCGGATCCCCGTCGCCCGCCAGACGCGGTGGGAGGCCGAGACCGGGGCCGTCTACCGTTTCCGGAAGAACGACTTCATCGAGCTAAGCCTGACCTCCGTCCTGGGCGGCCGAAGCACCGTGCTCGAACGGGAGTTGAAGATCGGCTACTGGCGGAAGTTCTAAGGACCTCCCGCGCCCGTGTTTGCGCGCAGATACTCGATTAGTGCGGCCCGGTCCTCGGGTTTGTGCAGGCCCGCAAAACTCATCCGGTTGCCAGGCATGTACTGGCTGGGACGCTCGATATAGCCCGATACAGTTTCGTCCGTCCAGACAACGCCCGACCCCGCCATGGCACTGGAATAGTTGAAGTCTTCACGCGTGCCCGCCGTGCGGCCGAACATGCCCCACAGGTTCGGTCCGACCTTGTTGCGCTCGCCCTGGCCGAGCGTATGGCAGGCGCGGCAGCGTTTGTAGAGGATCGCGCCGCGCTCCATGGACGTCATCTGCGCAGCCGGGTCAGACATTGCGGGTGCAGACGCGCCGTCCTCCGCACCGCCGCCTCCACAACCGATAAGGACCGCGGCGGACAGGGAGATCAGAATACGGTGGAACATGGCCGGGGCCTACTATTGTGGCAGGGCCGACGGCAAGTTGATGTGCGGCAAATTCCACCGTTTTAAGCCCTACAATCCGCACGGACGGCGTGGCATAGGCGGCGTGAATTTTGCGAAAGGTCTGACATGAGTTTCACCCCGCCCGTCAACGCGATCGGTTATCTGCTCCGGCACGGCGTCGATCTGGACGCGATCGGCCGGACCGGCTCTTTCGAAGAGACCTCCACCGAACTACTGGACGCCATTCTCGGCGGTGCCGCCGACTTCGCGCGCGATGTCATCGCGCCCACCAATTGGGACGGCGACCAGAATCCTGCGACCCTGGACGACGGCAACGTGACCGCGTCGCCCGGTTTCAAGGAGGCCTACCACCAATTCGTCGAAGGCGCGTGGCAGACCGTGGCCCTACCCGGCGAAATCGGCGGGATGGGGCTGCCCAGCGCGGTTAGCGTCGCGACCAACGAAATGCTTTATGCCGCCAACATGGCGCTGGGCCTGTGTCCCATGCTGACCAGTTCGGCCATCAAAGCGATCGAAACCCATGCCAATGATGATCTGAAGGCGACCTATCTGCCCAAGATGCTGGCGGGTGAATGGACGGGCGCCATGTGCCTGACCGAGCCGCAGGCCGGCTCCGATCTCGGCCCGGTCCGCACAAAGGCCGAAGACAGAGGCGACGGCACCTACGCGATCACGGGCCAGAAGATCTACATCACTTGGGGCGATCACGACTGCGCCGACAACATCGTCCACCTGGTGCTGGCGCGCCTGCCCGACAGCCCGGAAGGCTCGCGCGGCATCTCGCTTTTCCTCTGTCCCAAATATCTTGTTAATGCAGATGGATCGCTTGGAGAACGTAACGATTTCAGACCGATAGGGCTGGAACATAAACTAGGCATCCACGGTAGCCCGACCTGCACGATGGAGTTTTCCGGTGCGACGGGATATCTTGTCGGAGAGGTCAATCGCGGACTTGCCTGCATGTTTGTGATGATGAACGAGGCGCGGCTTTTCGTGGGCGTTCAAGGCGTGGCCATTGGCGAGCGCGCCTATCAGGCCGCGCTCGACTACGCGCAGGAGCGCGTGCAGGGCGTTCCACCCGGACAAGAACCCGGTGCGCCGATTATCGACCATCCGGATGTGCGCCGCATGCTGATCGACATGAAGGCCCGGTTGATGGGCGCGCGCACCATCAACTTCGCCACGGCCGAAGCGGCGGACCTCGGCCACCATGCGCGCGAGGGCCTGCTGACCCCGATGGCCAAGGCCTACGGGTCCGATACGGGCGTGGACGTCACCAGCATCGCCGTGCAGGTGCATGGCGGCATGGGCTTTGTGGAAGAGACGGGCGCAGCGCAGCACTACCGCGACTCCCGCATCGCGCCGATCTACGAAGGTACGAACGGCATCCAGGCCATCGACCTGATCGGTCGCAAGCTACGCCGCGACGGCGGGGAGGCGATGCGCGAGCTGATCGCCGAATTGAAGGAAGCGGCGACGCTGGTGCGCGAGACATCCGGGCGGGACGGTGTCGATCTGTCCGTTTGCGCCGCCGCGATGGACCGGGGCGCGGAAACGCTGTCCACCGCGACGGACATCGTGCTCAACGCGACGGAAACGGACGCGCTAGGCGTGGCCACGACCTATCTTGAGCTTTGCGCCAAGATCATCGGCGGATCGCTGCTCGCCCGTGCCGTGGCGCGCGGCCTCATCGCCGGTGACGACCAGTCGGCGGCCATGGCGAGCCTGGCGCGCTACCACGCGTTGCGCATCATACCGACGGCGGACGGGCTGCTGGAGTCGATCCGTGCCGGGGCGGACGCGGTCTACGACTTCCCGCGTGACCAGCTGGCGGATCTCTAGGTCGTGTCCGCCCAACCGCAGCGTCCCCATTCGCGGCCGGTCAAGCGCACGCGCCGTCTGACGGCGCCGCAGATCACGGCGCGCAAGGGCGGCGATCCGATCGTCTGCCTGACCGCTTATGACGCGCCGACGGCGGAG
>JBCCCX010000169.1:0-7330 GCA_039033275.1 Pseudomonadota bacterium
GCCGCGTGCGTCGACGATCTCGATGTCGCCAATCCGTGCGCCGTCCCGGTCATACTCCATCCGGGACTGCGATACGAGACCGGGGTCGAAAACCACCTCGTCCACTTCCGCAGGTGACGGCGCGTCATCGTCCTGGCCGCTGTCTGGATCGGCAGACCCGAATGTATCGGTCATGTCGGCGGACGCAATGCGACCCCCTTTCGACGCGATGTCCCGCCTGATTTCGGCGGCGGCCCCGCCGGTCGCGTTCATCATGCGCTGATACTGGCCGATCACATGCTTGGGCGCACCCTCCAAGAGCTTCTCCCCCCCATCCAGCAGGATCGCGCGGGAGCAGAGTTGCAAGACGCTGGAGGGCGCGTGGGACACGAACAGGACGGTCGCCCCGCGCGATTGGATCTGCTCGATGCGCGCAAAGCATTTGCGCTGGAACGCTTCGTCGCCCACGGCCAGAGCTTCGTCCACCACCAGAACGTCCGGGTCGGAGTTGATCGCGACCGCGAACGCCAGGCGGACGAACATGCCGGAGGAGTAGGTCTTGACCGGACGGTCGATGAAATCGCCCAGCCCGGCGAACGCCGCGATGGAGTCGAACCGCTCGTCGATCTCCGCCCGGCTCATGCCCAATATGGTGGCGTTGAGGTAGACGTTCTCCCGCCCGCTAAATTCCGCGTTGAAGCCCGCGCCCAGCTCCAGCAGCGCGGCGATCCGTCCGCGCACGCGCACCTCGCCCGCACTGGGCCGCAGCGTCCCGCAAATCATCTGCAGCAGGGTCGATTTGTCGGAGCCGTTGCGCCCGACGATGCCCAGCGTTTCGCCGGGGCGCACATCGAAGCTGACGTCGCGCAGCGCATCGAAGCGTTTGTGGCGGGCGCGGCCCGGCGTGATGAGTTCCCACAACCGGTCGGAGGGCCGGTCATAGATGCGGTATGTCTTCGACAGGCCGCGAGCGGATATGGCGGGCTCTGTCCCGCGCGCATCGTCCGAAGCCATCATATCCGGAACGTCAAAGGACATCGGCGAAGCCGGGACGCATCCGTGTGAAGCATATCCAGCCGATGACGGCGAAGGCGACCGCGACGACCGAGTAGATCCCCAGCGCCGACCAATCGGGCATCTGTCCCCAGATCGTCAGGTCGCGGAACGCTTCCACCGGTATCGTCAGCGGGTTGAAGGCCAGCAACGGCCTGACGTCTTCGGAAAAGGACGACATGGGGTAGAGGATCGGTCCGAGAAACAGCAGTGCGGTCACGAGCGGCCCCAGCACCTGGTTCAGGTCCTGCAGATAGGTCCCCAACCCAGCCAGCAGCCAACCCAGGCCGGTGACGAGAACGATCAGCGGAATGATCGCCAGCGGCGCCAGCAGAACGGTCCAGGGCAGCGATTGCGTCAGGGCGAACTGGAAGGCCAGCAAGATCAGCAATGCCACCAGGAGCTGGAACAGGGCGCTCGCCACGGCGACGACCGGCAGGATGCGCAGCGGGAAGATGACCTTCTTGACGTAGTTGGCATTGGACGTGATCGCGCTGCCCGCCGCCAGGACGACCTCGCTGAAGAAGGCATAGAGGCTGAGCCCCGCGAATAGGAGAATGGCGAACTCGAACGTGCCCAGGTCGCCGACCGTCCCGTCGCCCACCTCCTGCCCCCACCGCACCGTGAAGACGCGGGTGAAGATGAAGGTGTAGACCACCAGCATGAAGAGGGGCGTCAGGAAAGCCCAGGCCACGCCGAGGACGGAGCCGCGATAGCGCTGCTGGATCGCGCGGCGGCTCATGTGCCAGGCGATGCCGGACGGGGCGACCCTCGCTTTGACGAAACCGATCAAGACGCCGCCGTCGCTTTCGCCGCGCCCGAAGGTGGCGTTGAAGCCTGGCTGGTCGGCACGCTGGAGGGGGCGACACCGTTCAGACGGTCCGCAGTGGTTTGGGAGGCGCGACCGCCCCGCGCGGCCAGGGCCGTTGTCGCGGCGTCCCGGCTGTTGGCCGCGTTCACCGTCTCGTAGGCTTCGTGCAGGCGCAGGTGGCGCGTTTCGCGCGCGGCTGCGTCGCTGGGCGTCAGGTAAAGCGACGTGATCTTCGGCGTGTGGACGAAATTCCCGACCTGCGAATAGCGCACCCAGAGGTTCCAGTCTTCGAGCTGGGAGAAGTCGGGATTGAAACCCCCGAAGCGCTCGAACAGGTCTCGCCGGAACAGAATGGCCTGTATCGGGATGAAATTCTCGACCATGAGTCGCGCCTTGTCGTAGGCGCGGTTGTGCACGTCGGGGAATTCGAAACGGTGCAGCACGGGTTCGCCGTCCACCATGTCGGCATGGGCGTCCCACGCGAAGGCATAGGAGGCGACGGCGTCGGGGTCGTCGTCCAGCGCCCGCACCAGCGTCTCGACATGGTCGGCAAACAGAAGATCGTCATTGTCCAGCCAGCAGATCCATTCCCCGCGGGCCTGCGAGGCCCCGAAGTTCCCGCATTCGGAACGCCCCTTGCCCGGGCTCTTGAAATAGCGAATGCGGTCGCGACCGAAGGTTTCGGCCGCCCGCTCCACGATTTCGCGGCCATCATCCGTCTTGTCCTCCACGATGATGTGCTCGATGTTCGGGTAGGTCTGGTTCAGCACGCAGGCCATGACGTTTCTCAGGTGCACGTCGGAGGGTCCGTGCGTGCGGGTGACGATGCTGACGAGCGGCAGGTCCGGACGCCGGGACGCGCGGAAGGGCGGGCGCACCACGTCGTTGCCCAGCCGGGCGACATCGTAGTCGAATTCGTTGAAGGGGAAGGCCGCGCCGCTCTTGCGCAGGCTCCGCTTCGAAGGCCGATTGCGCCAGAAGTGGCCGCGCGACTCCGAGACGATCCGGCCCGCCGTCTCGAACGCCCGGATCCGGACGGGATCGGTCTCGTTCTTGCGCACGGCCTGCAACAGGGCCTCCCCGGCCGCGATGTCGCGGTAGGTGCCGTAGCGGTAGCGCATCAGGACATTGGCAGCCGTTGAGCCGGAGAGCTGGTTGGGTCGTTTGCTGGCGTCCTCCAGATCGACGTGGTGAAGGATCGTCGCGTAAGGCACGTAGCGCAGGCGGTGCCCTTGCGCGCGGAACCGGTAGGACAGCTCCACATCCTCCCCGTACATGAAGATCTTCTTGTCGTAGCCGCCCACCGCCAGATAGGCGTCCTGCCGGATCAGCACGCAGGCATGGGCGTTCCAGTTGGTTTCCAGCGTGACCGGGTCGTAGTATTTCGGGTGTTCGTAAGGGGTCTGACGGAACTCCCAGCACGCCACGTCCGCATCGTCGGACAGGGCGAAGCGCACGCAGGACCCTAGGGAGTCCGCGTAGAACTCCGCATCCACATTGGTGACCAGGACGAACGGATCGGAACTGGCCCGGATGGCCCAGTCATTGCCCGCGCCATATCCGAGGTTCGGCCGTCGCGACACCGCCACGTCTCGGAACCGCGCGCCTGCCTCCGCGGCCCATCGCTCCAGCCGGTCGACGGTGGAGTCAGAGGAGCCGTTGTCGACGAAATGCACCGAAAGCCGGTCCTTGGGATAGTCGAGCGCCTCGAGCGACCGGATGAAGCCGTCGAGCCAGCCTTCGGAATTGTAGGTGACGGCGCTGATGGTGACGTTCGGAAGGTCGGCGTCCGGCAAAAGCGGGGCGTGGCGCGCGCGCATCCATCCGGCCTCCAGCACGCCCGGACGGCTCGCCTGCAGGTCGAGGCGGGCGGCGCGCACGCTCGCCGACCGGGACGCGTCGAGCGATGCGCCCAGATCGTCGCTCCGCATCAGATCGCGCACCTGCTGCCCGGCCAGGAGGCGGAAACCGAGCCGCGTCTTGTTGCGCCACAGATTGACGAGACGCCGCAGCGGGGCGGTCATGCGCCAGAATGTGGACTGGCCGATCTCGTCGAGCTTCTGCGCGCAATATTCCGCGTGCGCGGTCTCGAAAGCAAGCCTCGTTTCCAGCTCCTCGATGCGTTCGGCGCGTCTTTGACTGTTTTCGGATACGGCACCCATGTGGGCCAGCACTTCGTCTGAAAAGACTTCGACCTGACGCAAGGCCTGCTGGAGCGGCAGGCCGTCCTCACTTGCCATGCGGGCCAGCTGCGCGTCCGCGTCCGGGACGTGCGCTCTCAGCCGGTCCTGGACATGGCGCGCCACCGCCACAGCCTCCCCGACCGTCTTTTCCAACGCGGCAGCGCTTTTCTGGCTCTGGGCCAATTCCCGTCTCGCAGACTTCGTGTCGCGGGCGAGCGACTGCACGTCCTTTTCGAGCTTGGCCTGATAGTCCATGGTCTCGGCAAGGTCGCGCTCCCGCTTGGCCTGGTAGTTCAGCGCTTCGGCAAGGTCGCGCTCCTGCTTGGCCTGGTAGTCGAGAGCCTTGGCCAGGTCGCGTTCCTGCTTGGCCTGGTAGCGCGTCGCCTCCTCCACCGTGTCTTCGAGCAGCGACTGCAACCGCGCGACCTCCTCGCGTTGGCCGCTGAGATCCGCCTCCAGCGCGCCCCGCCGGTCGCGCACGGCTCTCAACTCGTCTTCGAGACGACCAATCCGGTCCGTTGCGAACACGCGCAAGGCGTGCAGCGCATCGGCCGAATTCGTGACGGCCTCGCCGACCTCTCGCACCGCCTGCATGGCGGCCTCAGTGGGGGGCTCGGGTGCCCGGAGGCGAATTTTCTCGTAGACCCGGTGCAGCCATAGCTGGAATGCGGGCGCATCGGACCAATCCTCGACCGCATGATGGCGCAAGTCCTCGCGGATGAAGGCGGACGCCTCGTCCTCAAGCTCGGGACCCGGTGCGGGCAGTCCGAAATGAGAGAAGAGATGCCGCGCGACATTGGCCGCGTCCCCGATCACACGGTCATATTCCACGATATAGTGGTCCCGGTCGCTCAGCGCCGTTTCCACGTCGATCACGTGCCTTAGCCAGAAGAGTCCCGCCAATGCAGGCGGTGTGTCGTTGCGCACCTTGAGAGAACGCGCCACTTCGAGCGGGTGGCGCAAGGCGTGGACGGGGCAGACTCTTCGAGACAAATAGCCCGAACGCGGCCTTCCCCTGGACCCTGTCCGAACCCGGAATTGCGGTTCTAGGCACGCCATCCGAGGGTTTCCCGATTAACGCAACCGGCCCTTATGTGTTCAAGGAAGCCATCCCCGAACAGCTGTACCGCGTTGAGGACAATCCCAACTACTGGCAGGGACAGCCCGGCATGGAAGAGATACGCGTTGTTGTGGCCAGTGATCCTGCCACCGCAGCACTAGCTTTCGAGGCGGGCGAAGTGGACATGGTGATCAACTATCCTGAGACCGATTTCGAGCGCATCCAGGAAACCGGAGCGCTTGGGTTTTCGGCCCCGACGGCGCGGCTTTACTTTTACACAGCCAATGCGGCGAGTGGCCCAATGGCAAATCCGCTGATCCGCCGCGCCGTGTCCATGGCCATTGACCGTGACGGGGTCGTGGCAGCCGCGCTCTCCGGCGTTGGTGGCGTCCCGGCCGGAACCATCTATCCCAGTGGCAAAGGCTGGGCGGCAGATATCTCCGCGACCTATGATCCAGCCCAGGCAGAAGCCTTGCTGCAAGAAGCCGGTGCGGTCAAAGAGGGCGGACGCTGGATGCTGGACGGCGCGCCGTTGGAGATCGACATCGTAACCTATTCATCGCGCGCGGCCCTGCAGCCTACTGCCGAGCTGACGCAGGCGTTCTTGTCCGCCATCGGCGTGACCGCAAACATTCAGGTGGGCGAATGGGGCGCTGGCAACGACGCGATTGCAGCGGGCGAGGCTGACCTCTTCCTGCAGGCCTGGACCACAACGCCACAGGGGGATCCTGGCGCCGTGCTGGAAACACTCTTGAAATCCGATGGCGGGTCCAACGCCGGCAAATATACCAACCCTGCACTGGACAAACTTCTGGACGATGGCCGCCTGACCTTTGAGCCCGAAAAACGTCGTGCCATCTACGACGAGGTGCAGCAGATCATCGCCGAGGACGCAGCCCTGATCCCCGTGTTCCACGTGAGCCAGGTCAACGTTGCCAAGCCCGGCTTGACCGGCTACGCCGTCCATCCGACGGAGACCTACTGGATCACCCACGAGACAAAGTTCGCTGAATGACACTAAACGTAACCGACCTGAGTGCTGTGCGCTCGGGTCGAACGATCCTGCATCCGACATCCTTGCAAATAGAGTCCGGTGCCCGCATCGGGCTTGTTGGTGCTTCGGGGTCGGGAAAATCCACGCTTGCACACGCGCTGGTCGACGCGTTGCGCCGTCAGGGGTGTAGCGTTGCCCTTGTGCCCCAAAGCCCGGACGAAGCTCTCGATCCGCTGCGCAGCATGGGCTTTCACTGGCGTGAAGCCGAACATGCGCTTGGGCTTGAAGCTGGCAGCGCGGATCAGGCAGCGCTCTTTTCCGCGTTGAAGATCAATGCAGGGGACCTGCGCAAGCGTCCCTGGGGCTGGAGCCGGGGAATGCAGCAACGCTTCGTCATCGCGATGGCCTTGATCGGCGCGCCGGATCTGATTGTGATGGATGAGCCAACTTCCGCGCTCGACCCTGTTGTGGCGGCCGCTACGATGGATTTGCTGGATCGACATCTGGCGGATCGCAGCACGGCGATGATGCTCGTGACCCATGATCTGGGGCTGGCCGCACGACGTGTTTCGCGCCTGATGGTCATGGCGGACGGCCAGATCGTGGAAAACGCGCCGACGCAGGACATTCTCAACGACCCACTGACCGCAACCGCCAAAAAGCTTGTCGCGCATCGCAGCTGGATGGCGTTGCCGTGTTGAAGGTTGATGGCGTCACTGTTCGCCGGGGCAAAACAGTGACGCTGGACGATGTCTCTCTGGCCCTGCACCCAGGCAAGACCCTTGCTGTCGTCGGTGAGAGTGGCGCCGGGAAATCCACCCTCATCGCCGCCATTCTCGGGCTACTGAAACCATCAAAAGGGCAGATTTCCTGGGGTGGTGCGCCGGTGCGCTCTTCCCGCCCGGCCCTTGTCATGCAAGAGCCGCGTGCCGCCTTCAACCCCGTGCGAACTTTGCGGCAGTCCGTTATGGAACCAGTGGGCGCACAGCAAACACAGACCGCCGAACAGCAGATTGTGCGACTGTGCCGCGGACTTGAGCTGCCTCAAAGCACCCTCGACCGTCGCCCGGGCGAAGTCTCTATCGGACAGGCGCAGCGGATCGGCATTTTGCGTGCCCTGATCGCAGCACCCCCGTTGGTTCTATTTGATGAACCCCTGTCCGCCCTCGACGCAGTTACGCAAAAGCATACGGCAAGGCTGATCGCCGATCTTCAACAGGAAGAGGGTTTTGCGGCCTTGGTCGTCACAC
>JBCCCX010000170.1:0-7315 GCA_039033275.1 Pseudomonadota bacterium
CCAATGGACCAGCGCATTGTCCTGCCCATAATGCATGGACAGCATCTTCAGCAGGTCGAGCATGACCACGGAGGGCTGGTCGAGCCGTGCAAGCCGCCGTTCGATCTCCTCGCTGTGCCTGGGATAGAACGACCCGTCCCGAAGGCTGCCCGGCGCGCGCCGCGAGGTGCCGCCTTCGTGCAGCAGGTCCCACAACAGCAGGCCGAACAGGTTGCGCCAGGGCACGTTCTCTGTGCGGAAAGCGGTCAGGCCCTTGACCTTGTAGTGGTGCAGGGCGGCGCGCTCCGGTTGGTTGCGGTAGGCCTCATCCAGCGTCAATTCCGTGGCGGTACGGAGCAGGTCGGTTGTCGCAGATGTGCGTTTCTTACGAAACTTGCGCGCGTAGAAGTCGCCTGCAAAGTCGGCTTCCTGGTCCGATGCGGGGTTTTCGATCATCGCTTCCAACCGGCCCTTGCACCAGTCGCGGTCGCCATCTTCGTCGCGATTCCAGCGGATGCGCACGACGCGTTCATTGCAGAGCGGGGCGTCGCTGCGCCCATATAGCGACAAGGCGTCGTCCAGCTGTCCGCGCCGTTCGGACCAACCGCCGAGCTTTTGCAGGAGCTTGTCGCGGTGCCGGGCGGAGGTCTCGCATTGCGGGTCCGGCCAGTCATCCATCCTGAGGCACAACCGTTCGGCGTCCACGTCGCGACCATGGCGGAAGCGATGCAGCGCGTCTGCGTAGAAAAAGGCCGTCTTCGCCTCCAACACGCTGTCGAAAGCCGGGGCGTGGGGTTCCGCGTCGGGCAGACGTACGAGGCCCAGATCGCGATGGGTCAGCACCTGCAGATTGTCCTCTATCCGACCGAAATAGAGGAACAGCATGTATTGAAGCGTGTCCCGGCGTCCTTGGCCGATATAGCGGTCGGGTACGTAAGCGTCCGCCGGGTCGATGTGCGTGCAGGCCACATCGACCAGAGCGGACTTTTTCCAGCTCTTCTTGAAGAGCGTTTCGCACAGCATATCGGACAGCAGCAGGGCGAGGTCGGGCTTGGACAGGCTTTCGAGCCAAGGCCGGAACAATTCGGTCCCAACGGCTTCCGCGAAACCATTGTTCTGCAAGGTCGCCCACTGCCTGTCCTGTTCAGGGATTTCGGCATATTCGAAGCGGTCACGGTCGAAAACATATCCACGGCGATTGGCCATTCGCACATAGGTCGCCTGCGCACCCTTGGGCAGGGATTGGAACGCCGTCAGGAAGCCGAGATCGTCCTGGCCTAGCAGATCGAAGTGCCGGGCATGAATACCGGCTAGGAAGCTATTGAAATTGTTGAGATAATAGAATTGCGGCAGCTCGCGCATTTTCCACGCCTTGCCGGATTGCGCGCGACGGAAGCGCCGTTGCTCGGCCCGTATATGCTCCTTGGAGCGCGCAATGCTCACACAATTCTCCCCGACTTGTCCACAGATCCGTCCCCATCTGCGTGCCTGATTTGTTCAGTCTTCGTTCCCAAAGACCACAAGGGGAGTCACCAGGTCAAGAGTCCGCCTTCAGTGGCGGCTCAGGATAGGATCGCGCCGACGCCTTTCACGACGTCTGCGACGAAAAGGTCGGGGGCTTCCAAGGCGGCGAAATGGCCGCCGCTCGGCATCTCCGACCAGTGGACGATGTTGCCGAAGCGGTTTTCCGCCCAGCGCCGCGACGGCGCATTGATTTCAGCCGGATAGAGCGCGCAGGCGACGGGCGCGTCGATCCGTGTCGCCCCTGAGCCGTAGCCGGACTCCCAATAGAGCCGCGACGACGATGTGGCGCTGTTCGTGAACCAGTAAAGCGAAATCAGGTCCAGCAGGCGGGAGTAGGGGACCGTACCGAAGTCTTTGCCGTCGCTGCGGTCGGTCCAGGCGTGGAACTTCTCCGCGATCCAGCAGGCCTGGCCCAGCGGGCTGTCTGCCAGCGCGTATCCCAATGTCTGCGGCCGAGATGCCTGCTGCCTGAAATAGGCCATCTCCATGCGACCCCAGTCGGCGAGACGCGCCATCTGCCGGGCCTCCGCCTCGGTCGGGTCCGACTTGACGGCTTTGGGCGCGCGCGCCGACACCATGTTGACGTGCGCGCCGACGCAGGCGTCCGGATGGCGGTGCGCCAGAAGCAGGCTGACCTCGCTACCCCAGTCCCCGCCTTGCGCCACGTAGCGGTCATAGCCCAGCCGGGTCATCAACTTGGCCCACGCATCGGCGATGCGTTCCAGACCCCAACCGGTTTGCCGCGGTGCCGTGCTGAAGCCGAAGCCGGGCAGGGAGGGAATGACGAGGTGGAAGTGCTTCGACAAAGCCTCTGCCACGTTCAGGAATTCGACAATGCCGCCCGGCCACCCATGCGTCAGCACGAGCGGCGTTGCGTCTTTCGGACCTTCGACATGCAGAAAATGAATGTCCAGATCGTCTATGTCGATGCGAAAGCTCCCCAACGCGGCCATGCGATCGAGGCAAGGCCGGAAATCATGCTCTGACAGATCTTCGCACAGCTTTCGCGCCACACGGATCGGTACACCTTGGGACCAGTCACCTACGAGCTCCGGATCGGGGAGGCGGGTCTTCGACAAGCGATGTCTGAGGTCGTCGATCGCGGCATCGCTGACCGTGGGCTTGAAAGGGCGGGGCATATCGGCCTTTGGTTATGTTCTTCGGGATCGGAGTGCGGGCGCGCGTCAATTACGCGGTTCTTGACGGCTGTCACAGATGACGCACCGCAAAGCGCAGCAACCCTATTGTTGTGCCCACCCAGCATGGCTAGGGCAACCGCATGTTGCCTGAAACGGGACAGATCGCCTTGGCCTTGGCTTTGGCCGTGGCGTTGGCACAGGGCATATTGCCACTGATCGGCAGCCATTTGAGGCGCACGCGCTGGATGATGTTCGCCAACCGGGCCGCCATCGTTCAGGCCGTGCTGCTGGTCTACGCTTTCGTGGCGTTGACGGCTGTGTTCATCCTGTCCGACTTTTCCGTAAAGCTGGCCTTCAACCACAGCCACACCGCCAAACCGCTCGTCTACAAGATCAGCGGGGTCTGGGCGAACCATGAGGGCTCGATCCTGCTGTGGGTCGTGATCCTGGCCGTCTTCGGCGCGGCGATTCCGATGTTCGGAAAGTCGCTGCCCTTGTCGCTGCGCGCGCGCGCCATCGCCGTGCAGGGGTGGATTTGCGCAGGCTTCCTCGCCTTCCTGATCTTCACCTCGAACCCATTCGAGCGGTTGTTTCCGGTTCCGGCCGACGGGCAGGGGCTCAACCCGCTGCTGCAGGACCCCGGCCTCGCCATCCATCCGCCGCTTCTCTATATCGGCTATGTCGGCTTTTCCGTCGCCTTCTCCTTCGCCGTTGCGGCCTTGCTGGAGGGACGGGTGGACGCGGTCTGGGCGCGCTGGCTCCGGCCGTGGGTTCTCGTGTCCTGGTCGTTCCTGACGCTCGGCATCACGGTCGGGTCCGTCTGGGCCTATTACGAGCTCGGCTGGGGCGGCTGGTGGATGTGGGATCCGGTGGAGAACGTCTCCTTCCTGCCATGGCTGTCCGGCACGGCGCTGCTCCATTCCATCCTCACGTTGCAGCAACGCCACAGCTTCGCGCACTGGACGGTCTTGCTCGCCATCGCGACTTTCTCGCTCGCTATGGTGGGAACCTTCGTCGTGCGTTCCGGCGTGCTGGTCAGCGTCCATGCCTTTGCGGTCGATCCGTCGCGCGGCGTCGTCATTCTCGCGCTTCTGCTGATCTTCACCGGCGCGGCGCTGGCGCTCTACGCGTTCCGGTCCGGCACGATTATCCGGCGGACGGAGTTGAACCTGGTTTCCCGTGAAAGCGGGCTCGTCGTGAATAATCTCATGCTGGTCGCTTCGACCGGGACCGTCTTTCTCGGTACCTTCTACCCGCTCTTCGTCGAAGCCACGACGGGCGAGAAGATCACGGTCGGCGCGCCTTATTTCGACATCGTCTTCACGCCGATGATGATCGCGCTGATCGGCATCATGGCGTTCGCGCCGATGATGAAGTGGCGCAAGGACAGTTTGGCCCGGTACCGGACCATCATGCTGCGGGCGGCGGCGGTCGTCGCCGTCGTCTCCGTGTTGACCTTCTGGCTCGGGCGCTCCGTCCTGGGAGCCATTAGCGTGGGGTTCGCGGCCTGGCTCATCTTCGGAACGCTGGCCACGCTCTACAGACGCTCGGACGGGCGCTGGGCGAAGCTGAAGCGCCAACCCGCCGGGACGTGGGGTTTCGCGCTGAGCCATCTCGGGGTCGCGGTCTTCACGGTCGGCGTCACGGCAATGAGCATCGGGGCGGACGAGGATGTGGGCCGGCTGAAGCCCGGAGACACGCTCCAGGTCGCCGGCTACACTTTCACGATGGGCGCGTTGGAGCAGGGGAGGCGTGACAATTTCGTCTATCTGGGCACGGATGTGGCCGTTTCCAAAGACGGCGCAGCCGTCACCGAACTGCGCACCGAACAGCGGCTCTACCCCGTGCGCGGTATGATCACATCGGAAGCGGGCTTCCGGCCCTCGCTGGGCGCGACCCTGTTCGCCGCCATCGGCGACGGTGCGACCGGGGAAGACCTGTCGGACGGTGTCATCATGCGCGCCTACTACCAACCCGGCGTCGTTTGGATTTGGATCGGGGCTTTCATGATGGCGTTTGCGGGCTTCATCAGCATGGCCGATCAACGTTTGCGTATTCCGGCAACTGGTTATTCCAGACGCTCTGACGTTCCACCTATCAGCTCCGCGGTGCCCGCGGAATGAGGCGATTGCTGTGCTGTCTTCTCGCCGCCTACTTCATGGGGGCGCCTCTGTCGTTCGCGCAAGGCGGTCCCGTCGATCCGCCTGACCTTGAAGAGCGTGCGCGCATCGTCGGCAAGCAGCTGCGCTGCGTCGTCTGCCAGAATGAGAGCATTGAGGAGTCGGACGCGGAACTCGCCGCCGACATGCGCTTGGTCGTGCGCGAGCGTTTGCGGGCAGGGGACACGGAAGCCGAAGTCATCGCCCGCATGCGGGACCGTTACGGCGACTACGTCCTTCTCAAACCGCCCGTACAGGCGAACACGATCATTCTCTGGCTCGCACCGGGTCTCCTCGTCCTGGGGTCCGCCATCTGGTGGATCGCTGCGTCGCGGCGCAGGCAAGCTGTCGCTTCCCCGACACGGCTGACCGAAGCCGAAATGGCGCGCCTCGAGCGGTTCGAGGAAGGGCGATGATCGCCATCTGGATCGCTTTCGCCGTCATGGCGGCGCTCGTGCTGGCCTACCTCGTTCCGTCCTTCATGGGCCGGCTCGAACCCGAAGACGATGCCGAACTCAACGCCTATTTCGCGCAGATCGAGGCAGCCCGGTCAGATGATAGCCTGTCTGCCGACGAGGCCAGCGAGACGGTCGCGCAGCTGCAACGGCAGATCCTGGAACGCCGATCGGCGAGCGAAGGGGAAGGGCGCTCCGTCGGGATGGCCGTCGCCGTACTCGGTGCGATCGGTTTCGTTGCCGCGCTGATCTATGTCGATCAAGGCGTCCCGCTGACCGCGGACGCAGGGTCGCAGGTCGCAGAGACTGCACTGAATGGGTCCGGCGACCCTCGCGCGGAAATGGACGCGTTACTGGCTCAACTCGAACAGAGGCTGCGAACCGACAGCGCCGACGACCCGACGGGCTGGACGCTCTATGCGAGAAGCCTGATGAGCCTGGGTCGGTTCGAAGAGGCATTGGACGCCTATACGCGCGCCGTGAGCTTGTCTGACGATGCGTCGTTACAGGACGAACGCGAGAGCGCGATCGCCTTCGTTGCGCAGTCTCGGGCCGGCTCCTTGGACGCGCGACCTCAAGTCGGGCCGACGCAGCAGGACATGGACGATGCGGCTGCGCTGAGCGAAACCGATCGTGCCGCAATGATCGACGGGATGGTCGAAGGTCTCGCAGCGAGGCTTGCGACTGACCCGGACGATCCCGAAGGCTGGGCGCGCCTTATCCGTGCACGGCTCGTTCTCGGCCAGACCGAACAAGCCGCTGAGCATGTGGAGACCGTGCGAGAGGTCTTTGCCGCTGACGATATGGTCGCTGATATCCTGTCCAGCGCTGGTTGGACCGAAGCCGACTAAGCTCGGGTACCGTTTCTCATAATCATCATTATGCGATCAGACCTGGTTGGTGCGGCATGGGGCTCCTGACTCTAAACGTTCAGCTCCATTCCGTCATAGCTCGGCTCGGCAATCGCCGGAAGTTCTGACGCCAGCGCATTGTAATCCAAATCGATATGCAGGTTAGTGAGGATGGCCCGTCGCGTCCGCGTACGCGCCATCCATGACAGCGCTTTGTCGACATGAGCGTGCGTGGGATGTTTGTTGTAGCGCAGCGCATCACAGATCCAGACATCCAAATCCTGCAATGCGGCTAACCCGTCTTCGCTTATCTCCCAAACGTCGGGACCATAGGCGAGCTTTGCGTCGAAAACGAAGATCAGCGTGGGCGTGGGGCCATGGGATGCTTCGACCACGTCGACCCTGATCGACCCGCCTGGTCCGTCAATATGAATGGTATGACCACCAGCGATCAAAGGCTGCAATGCCAAGATGGCTGGATGAACCCGGCCTTCCGGTTTCTCGAAACAGTAGCGGAAGCGGTCAACGACATGCGCTTCCGTATGGGCATCCATATAGACGGGCAGCTGGCCGCGCATGCGGTAGGCGATGGCGCGAAGGTCGTCGATGCCGTGGGTCTGGTCGGCATGGTCGTGCGTGTAGAGCACTGCATCTAGTCGTTTCACTTCGGCGCGCAAAAGCTGCTCGCGCAGGTCAGGCGACGTGTCCACAAGCACCGATGTCGTCCCGCCCTCCCCGGACTTCTCGACCAGGATTGACGACCGCGTGCGCCGGTTTTTCGGCTCGTCCGGGTCGCAATGGCCCCAATCATTGCCGACGCGCGGCACGCCGCCGGAACTGCCGCAGCCGAGGATCGTCACGGTCAGGCTCATCACGCCGCCTTCTTGAATAGCGCGAAGAACGCATCGGTCGTGCGCCGATCCGTCTCCTCCCTCGTCCAGCCTTTGACGTCCGCCAACGCGTCCGCGACGAAGGGCAGGAAGGCCGGCTCGTTCCGTTTCCCCCGGTGCGGCACGGGCGCAAGGTACGGACAATCGGTTTCCAGCATGATGCGGTCGTCAGGCATGGCCTTTATACGCGCGCGGACGTCATGCGCGTTCTTGAACGATGCAATTCCGGACACGGAGAAATACAGCCCCGCTTCCGTAGCCCAGTCTGCTAGCTCCTCGCCGGATGTGTAGCAGTGCAGCAATGCCGGATAGTCGCGG
>JBCCCX010000171.1:0-7273 GCA_039033275.1 Pseudomonadota bacterium
CCGGCGGCGTCGCGCGGCTGGCCGCGACGCCCGGAAAATGGCGTTCTCATATAAGGGTCCCCAATGGGTGTTCAGCTCAAGCCCAGATGGTTTGAGCAGCGATAAGGGGTTTATGGGGCCAATTGTGCGAACGCGGATCTATTTGGCGAATTTTGCGCTAGGCGATTGTTTTCGCAAGGTTCCTTAGCGTGATAAACGGGGATGTATTTGGGCGGGGTGGTCGTTCTGCATACGATAGCACCGTCCCCGGAATTTATTGCCGGTGTCTGCCGTCATCCTTCGTCACAAGAGGAGCCGCCTCGGACTCCCTCGTCTTGTGGGCCACCCCGAAACCAGACCCCGGCAATAAATGCCGGGGACGGCGTTGGAGAAGAATTGGACGATATACGGCGTTAGAAAAGAGTCGGACTAAGGTCAGTCCGTAGAAGACATTATCGACCCGCTCATCCCCGCGAACGCGGGGATCCAGTGGATCAACCACCTCTAAGTGATACAAGAACTGGATTCCCGCGTTCGCGGGGATGAGCGGCGGGGAGTGAATCGATAATGCCGAACACATGTTGGTTGGGCTTCTACAAATACATCGTCGCGAGTTCGCGGAACGGCACACTCTATTGAGGGCATACGGACGACCTTCTCTACCGCGCGACACAGCACCGCGAAGGACTGATGGATGGATTCTCTACGCGCTACGGCTGCCGCCATCTCGTATGGTTCGAAGCCCATGATACACGCGACGACGCATTCCGCAGGGAGAGGCGCATCAAAAAGTGGCGGCGTGAGTGGAAGATCGAAATGATCGAGGATCTGAACCCGCTCTGGCTGGACATCGGCCTATGTCCTGTGTGGCCTGTCCCGGAAGAAGATAGTTTTCCCGGGCTCCGAAAACGGTGCCTCGAACACGCGATCCCTCGCGCCTAATTCTTTCTTCCGCTCATTCCCGCGGACGCGGGAATCCAGTCGGGCCAGACCGTCTAACTGGGTGATCCACTGGATCCCCGCGTCCGCGGGGATGAGCGGGATAAGAAGGATGTTTACCAGCGCTCTCGCCGGATCGCTACGCCACTCTAAATAAAGGCGCGGCTTTCGGGCGTTCGCCGAGCAGGGTGAGCGTGGCCTGGTAATTCACGCGCAGTTCGTCGCGCAGGGCCTCGTCGGACAGAAGCGAGGCGAGCGTGATGGCGCCGCGATAGGCGTCGCGGGCGCTGCCGAGCGCTTCGCCGTCGCCGGTGCGCTGGCCGAATGACAGGAGCGTGTCGGCGATGGCCTGCTGGATGCGGGCATGGTCGCGCGGGGCGTCCTCGAACGTGTAGTAGCGGGTGGCGGACCGCAAGGCTTCGACGGCTTCAATCAGCACGGCCGGGTCGTCCGTCTGCTCGGCCAGCGTGATGAGCTCGCCCGCCATCTCCCAGTTCAGGCGACCGAGCTGCCGGTCGACATCCTTCAACTCGATCTGCAACTCCGCCATATCCCGGCGTGTGTCGGAGGTCTGTTGCGCGCTGTTTGCCATGCCGGCTCCTTTCGACCGCATCCTGCGGCCGTGTTGCGTATCGATACAGCCATCGGCGAACGTCGTAAATGCCGGGTTAATGCGCGCGCTTCCTTCAAAGAAAATGGACTTTTGGTGCGGCCTGGTCGAGCAGCAGGTCCGATACAGCCCAGACGAGCGCGTCCATGCGGTCGGGGCTGCCGGTCTGGTGGGGTCCGCCAAAGGCGCACAGCTCGTCTTCCAGCGCGTCCAGCCTTCCGACATGGGACACGCGCCCGCGCGCATAGAGCAGGCCGACCGGCACGGCACGACCGCGCTTGGACTGGCGGGCATGGCGGCGCAGCACCGGCACGTCGGGGTCGACCTCGCCGATCACGGCCTCGATCATCTCGCCGCCCTGGTTGGTTTCGGCCAGGACCGCTTCGGCGGCGAATTCTCGGTAGAGCGCCACGGCGGCCGCGGCCCAGCTTTCCGGGCGACGGCCGGACACGGTGCCGTCATGCAGGACATAGGCGCGGGCCTCCCGCCCTTGCCCGGCCCGGCCGACCACGACCAGCCCGCACGCATCGGACTTTGGCCCAGAAGTGGCGGGCGGATCGAGCGCGACGATGATCCGGTCGAGCGGCGGCGCGGCGTCCACCCGGTGCGCGTCCATGTCCGCGCGGCGGAAGACGGCATCGGGATGGTCGCGGACCAGTTCGCCTTCCAATTCCTGCCGACCCAATGCGGTTCCGCCGTAAGTGTCTTCCATGGCGTCGATGAAGCCCGGCGCGAGATGTGCGGCATTGTCGCGCGTGCGCGAACGCGTCAGGCGCGTGCCGCTCTGCGCGATAAGGGCGTCGAGTGCGGGGATGGGGCGCGGCGTGCTGGTCAGGCACACTCGGGGGTCCAGTCCGGAACGCGGACCCTGGCCCGCACGCAGTCGCAAGCCGAGGCGCAGGTTCGACAGCACCGCGTCCGGGTCGGGCCACGCGCAGAACTCGTCGCCCCAACCCGTGTCGAATTGCGGCCCGCGCAGACTGTCCGGTTCGTGCGCAGAAAAAAGATGCGCCACCGCTCCGCCGCACAGATCATTGTCGGGAAAGACCAGCCGCCGCCGCGTCGGCTCGTAGCGCGGGCGCATGCGCGGCGATGCGACGCGCAGCACGCCGCTATCCCCGCCCAGCATAACCTCGCGCGCATCGTGCAGGGTCGGGCCGACCACGGCGATGCGGCGCGCGCCCTGCCTGACACGGCCGAGCAACCATTCCGCCCCTGTGCGTGTCTTGCCGGAGCCACGCCCGCCCAGCACCATCCATACGGTCCAGTCGGGGTCTTTCGGCTCGACCTGGTCGGGTCGTGCCGTGCCGAGCCATTCGCGCATGACGAAAGCCTGGTCCGCGTCGCCCAGAGACGCGGCGTCGAAGCGCATGGGGGCGGCCTCACTCATTGTCGAGTTCCTTCAATATGCCATTGTCCACCATGGTCTGGATGCGGCGGAGAAGGTCGAGGCGGGACGGCCGGGACAGTCCCCCTCCGGGCGTGCCGTCACCGTGGCGGCGCAGATAGCCGTCCGCCTTTTCCACAGATGTGATAAGCGTATTGATCGACTTGGCCGCAGCCTCGATCTCCCTGGCGGGCAGCGTATCCACTGCTGCGCCCAGTGCGACCAGCTTGGCGTGCAGCTTCGCGATCAGCTCGGCGGCGCTGGTGGCCGCCTCGGTTGCCGACGTGTCCGTTGCGGCCGTCATGCCCGTCTCCTCCGGTCGTGCGCTATCGGCGCGGCTTCCGGGTCGGTGTCGGGACCTTCTCCCGGGACCGTTCCGTAATGGATCACCAGTAGGTCGAGCGCGATACGAAGGATGGACAGTCCCGTGCCACGCGACCAACGCTCGGCCCGCTCGATCGCCTCCAGCCGTTCGTTGGCGCCGCAGACCGCATTCAGCATCCGGGCCAGCTTTGGGCCGACGGCGCGGCGCGCCTCCTGCAAGCTCCGGGTCGCGTCGATGCGCGCCAAGGCGGACATTTCCGCGGCGTCGTGACGGCGCGTGCCGTCCACGCGCGGCGCGTCCGGCGAGGACGACCCCATGGCCCCTTCCCCGGAGCGTAGAATGTCCAGCGTGAAGCGCTGGGCGGCCGTGAGCTGTGCGGCGGACAGAAGCGGCGTGCCGTCCCGGTCGCGGCGGCGGGCGAGACGTTCGACCACAGAGCCGCGCACATTGCGGCGCACTGTCCGTTCGCCGACCCGCGTCAGGACCGTTTCGGCCACGACCTCGCGCGCCGACTGCCCGTAGAGAAGCCGTCGCCGGGTCCGGTCGGACAGGCCGACCCCCTTGTCGGTCACGGCGAGTACGCCGTCCTCGACAAGCCCCTTCACGTCGGCGCTGTTGACCCAGAACAGGGCGCGGGTGCGGCGGTCGCCGCCCCGGAAGGCCGGCCAGCTATGCGCGCCCATTTCGCGGCGGATCAGCGCCTGGCCGGCATGAAGGCTGCGGATCAGCTGCTCCGTCTTGAGCCTGTGTTGCGGGTCCTTCATGCTGCGGCCGCTTCGCCGAGCCACAGTTCGAGCCGGTCCAGCGTCTCGTCGAGCACCGGATCGGTGCGGCCTTCCTCCACCGTCTCGATGGCGTGGCGTACCGTGGAGCGATGGCGTCCGAACAGCTCGCCGACCCTTGTCAGGGTCAGGCCGTACAGGCTGGCTGTCAGATACATGGCGACCTGGCGGGCAAAGTCGCAAAGGGGGCTGCGCTGTTCGTGATCGTCTATGTCGAGTTCGGGCGCGCCGAATTCTATGGCGACGGCAGCAGCAGCCAGCCGGGCGCGCGCAGCGTCGATCGGGTCTCTGTGAGTGTGGCGGGGCATTCAATCCTCCTTTGTCCCTCGTTGCGGCGAGCATAGCCGCATCTTGGGATAGCGAGGATTATATTCCTATACTTTTTTCGCCGGGCTGGCGAGTCGTTCCGCAACATGGGTGAGAACAAAGGCGGAACGGATTGATTTACGCGTAGACTTTCTGACGCGCCTCCCGCGTCTGGACGGCGTCCTCCAGCAGGCAGATATGGTCGTAGCCGAGGATGGTGTCGATCTTGACGCCGTCGCTCGACAGGGGAAGCCGCACCCAGAACTGCGCCATGTGAGACCCGATCGGCGTATTGGGCTTGGTCACGCCGTGAAACGGACGGCGCTGTTCCGTCACCATGTCCAGCACGCGGTGCCAATAATCGGCCCGGCAGCCTATGGGCAGCTCGTCCACGTGGCGGCCCTGGATCTCGTCGCCGTAAAAGCGCCAGAAGCCCGTGCCCGCCAGGCGGAAACGGTAGCGGTGTCCGACCTCGGTTTCCGGGGCGTCGACGCGCTCCGTCAGCGTGACCATGGGCAGTTGGGACACGATCTCGGACGGGTCGATATCGGCGCAGGACGGGAGCATCCCGCCCTCGCATTTGCGCCGCCAATAGTCATAGAAATCCTGTTGCTGCGGAAGCACCATCTGGTGCCGCAGCGAGCCGTCCTTGATCACATCGATCCCCTTGCGCCCCGTTTCCCTCAACTCCCCACGAATCAGACCATCGGGGATCGGCGATTCGCCAGCAAGGGTTCGTTAACCATAAAATGAGCCGAAAACGGCGTTTCGACGGGTTTTTCGATTCGGGGGCGAATCGTTCCGTTTCTTGTCCGTGGTTAAAAATTAGCGCGGGTTTAAATTTGAAGTTTTTATGACGATTTGCCGAGTCCGGATCGTTTCGCAAGCGCGCTTCTGCGGCGTGCATAGGCGGGCGACACCATAGGGTAGTCGTCCGGCAGACCCCATTTGGCGCGGTATTGGTCGGGCGACAGACCGTAGGCCACGCGCAGGTGACGCTTCAGCGACTGGTAAGGCTTGCCGTCCTCCAGGCAGATCAGATGGCTGTCCGTAATGGACTCCTCGACAGGTACGGCCGGAATGCGGCCCGGCGCCGGGACCACCGGCTGCGACGCCCCGTTCAATGCGGCGTGGATGGAGCGGGCCAGCGCGGCCAGATCGTCAGGTGCGACATTGTGGTTGCCGACATAGGCCGCCATGACCTGCGCCGTGAGGCGGCGCAACTCGATCGCTTGCGCATCGGTGCCGTCCCGCGACATGAGCCCTATCGCCCCGCAACGTAGGCGAAGATCAGCACGACGACCAGCACGATAGCCGTGACGACGGACGCCAGACCCGACGGCGCGGCCTGGCTGAGCGATCCGGCCGGCGAGAAGGCATGGTACAGTCTTCGCCCGACCGTGCGCGCGGCCGCCCCGCGCCCCAGCGCCATGCGCGCCGATAGCCGCGTCCAGACCGCATCCATCCAGACGGCGATCCCCTTGCCCGTGCGCCGATAGAGAATGTCCAGGTCAACGATCTCCGCCCGTCGTTCCGCCGGGTAGAGGCGGAAGCGCTTCAGCAGGGTGAAGGCGAAGATGGCGGCGAAGAGCAGTTGCAGCTGAAAGACGACGTGGTCCCAGGTATAGGGCTTGTAGTCCGTCGGATAAGGCATGATCGAATAGAGCAGCTCGTACCCGCCCCAAGGCCAGGCCAGAACAATGCACAGGGCAGCCGCCAGGCTCATCGCGACCAGCATGTTCCACGGCGCCTCGCGCACGCGCCGCCCGCTATCGTGGGCGAAGAAGGTGAAGTGCGGCACCTTGATGCCGCTATGTTCCATGACGCCCGCGCTGGCGAACAACATCATGGCGAACGGCACCCAGAGATGCTCTTCCAGCGCCGCGGACAGGATCATCGCCTTGGTGACGAACGCCGCAAGCAGCGGGAAGGCCGCTATCGAGCCCGCCCCGATCAGGCAGAGCACGGTCGTGTAGGGCATGGACCGGAACAGCCCGCCCAACTCGGACGCCTTGGCCGTGCCGGTCCGGTAGACCACCGCGCCGATGGACATGAACAGCAGGCCCTTGAAGATGACGTGGACGAAGACCTGCCCCACCACGCCGTTCATGGCCAACGTCGTGCCAATGCCGATCCCCGCCACCATGAAGCCAAGCTGGTTGTTGAGCGAATAGGCCAGCACCCGGCGCAGATCGTTCTCCACCACGGCGAAGAAGACCGGGAACATGGTCATGATGCAGCCGATCCAGATGAGGATCTCCGTGCCCGGAAAGGCGCGCGCTAGCGCGTAGATGGCGAATTTGGTCGTGAAACTGGCCAGGATGACCGTGCCCGTGATCGAGGCCTTCGGATAGGCGTCCTGCATCCACATGTGCAGCATGGGGAAGCCCGCCTTGATTCCCATGGCGATCAGCAGCAGCCAGCCGCCCGGCGCGTCCAGCCCGATATAGCCGAAGGTGAAATCGCCGCCATTGGCGTTGGCGTAGGCAATGGCCCCGGCCAGCAGCAGAACGCCGCTGAGCACCTGGATGACGAGGTAGCGGATCCCCGCATGATAGGCCCGGTCCCCGCCTTGCCAGACGAGGAAGACGGAACTGATGGCCGTCAGCTCCCAGAACAGGAAGAGCGAGAGCATGTCGCCCGACAGCACGCCCGCAATGGCCGCGCCCGTATAGATCAGCGCGGATGAGTCCGTGATCCAGCTATCCTCATGCAGCGCGTAGATCGCGTTGATGAGGCCCGCCAGGCAGAAGAGATAGCCCCAGACGACCGACAGGCTGTCGATGCGCAAGGTCGTCAGTTCCACGCCCAGCACGCTGAACTGCCCGGCCAGAACCTCCGGCGCGTCGTGCAGGGTGAAGATCATCACCGCGGCGAAGACCGGCGCGGCGACGGCCAGCGCCTTGCGTGCCGGTCCGACGGGCAGCAACGCGGCGAGCAGGCCG
>JBCCCX010000172.1:0-7267 GCA_039033275.1 Pseudomonadota bacterium
ATCGCCTCTCCCATCCGCCCGGCAACAGCCGGAGGTTCGCGGTCCACCGCGGGAAGTCAGGCGTCGGGCGCGTTGCATGTCGCGCCGTCCCGCCATCCGGACCCGGTTGTCGCGCCTTCTTGCGAAAGCCGCGTCGCGCTGCTGTAGGCGCGCCCGTCCCGGACCTCCCGGTCCCCCACCCCACCACGGTCATGCAACCGCCTCGTGGCTCGGGGTGGATGGGGGCAGAGTAGCGCAAGGGGAAAGGGTGCGGATTAGATTGTTGGAAAGCGAGAGAAAACAACAGCTTCGAAGGCATCTGACCGAGGACAAGCTCTCCCACAGCGAAAATACCTGCTCCGAGCGCAGCGAGGGGCTGTAGCGGTATTTTCGCTAACGTCGTGCAGCGACCGCGCCGTGCGAGCGGCGAAAGTGACTATTTGCCGCTATAAACCATATGATGACATCGTCTGATAACTAACGAAATATCGTTGCCCGCAGGTTATGTTCGTCCATTCTATCGGTTGCGATAGGAACGATGCTGGAATGCATGTGTTAGGTTAACGTGTAGGTAAGCCATGTAAGCTAAGTGTTAACTTGCATAGTGAGCACACCTTGATGTTAGAAGCAGACCTTGGAAGGGATCGATTCATGGCAGAACGAAAACAGTTTATAGGTGAGCTTTCAGTCGACGAAGAGCTGATGGCTCTACTTAGCAAAACGAAGGATGTCGTTGTTACTGACGATCAGCTGAAAGAACAGCGTATCAGCTTTGCGTTTGGAAACTCTCCTGATTCAGAGTTCATAACGAAAGATACAGTTCGTCGTTCATCGAAGTCTGTTCGCCTAGCGTCCTAGAGGCAGAAAGACTTTGTCCGTTAGAGAAGCAGACGACCCTGCGTTCTTCGCGCGAATACAAGAGCAAAATCTACTCCGCCAATACGACTTGCTGACAAACTCAATTGAGATTGGACTTCGCCAAGGAATAGAAGCCTTTGACAAGTATGTGCTATGGCAACTCAACGCACATGCAGTTGCTAACATATCGCAATTCAGTGGCAGGTTTCGCGAGCAGCCAATTTACGTAAGCGACCATAAACCACCACACTTCAAAGAAGTGCCGCACCAAACAGACCTATTCCTCTCAGTAATTCACGAAAACTGGGAGATAATGCAGCATCCAACGCTCCTGCCAGCATATGCGCTTTGGAGATTGAACTGGATACACCCCTTCGTAGAAGGGAATGGCCGAACAGCTAGAGCAGCTTGTTATTACCTGCTCTGCATGCGTCAGGGACGTTTGCTGCCTGGCAATAAAATTGTACCAGAAAGAATTCGTGAAGATAGACAGCCTTACTATCGAGCTTTAGCGGAAGCAGATAAAAACTGGGACAATGGAGACTTTGATGTCTCTGAACTGGCCAACTACCTTCAAGTAAAACTTAGAGATCAATTACAGGACGCTCCATAAGGCAGTAACGGCTACTCCGCCGCCCGCAACTCCTCCTCCGGCTCGCTCCACCGCAACACCGGCTTCCGGGCCGCCTGCGTCTCATCCAGCCGTCGCATCGGCGCATAGACCGGAGCTTGCTTGAACATCTCCGTGTCGCCCGCTTTCGCGCGCTCCGCCAGATGCCGCATGGAGCCGATGAAGCGGTCCAGTTCCTGCTTGCTCTCGCTTTCCGTGGGCTCGATCAGCATGGCGCCGTGGACGACGAGGGGGAAGTACATGGTCATGGGGTGGTAGCCTTCGTCGATCATCGCCTTGGCGAAGTCGATCGTTTCCACGCCCGTGTCCTTGAGGAAGCGGTCGTCGAACAGGGCTTCGTGCATGCAGACGCCGCCGAAGGCCGGGGTCATGACATCGGACAGGCTCGCCTGGACATAGTTGGCGTTGAGTACCGCGTCCTCGGTGGCCTGTTTGAGCCCGTCGGAGCCGTGGCTCATCATGTAGGTCAGGGCGCGCGTGTACATGCCCATCTGGCCGTGGAAGGCGCACATGCGGCCGAAGGACTTGTCATCGGCCGTCTCTACCAGGTCGTAGCCCTCATTTGTCCTCACGACATAGGGCACGGGAGCATGGTCCATCAGCGCCTCGGAAAGCACGGTCGGGCCGGAGCCGGGGCCGCCGCCGCCATGGGGCGTGGAGAAGGTCTTGTGCAGGTTGATGTGCATGGCATCCACGCCGAGATCGCCCGGACGGACGCGCCCGACCAGCGCGTTGAAGTTCGCCCCGTCGCAATAGAAATAGCCGCCCGCCGCGTGGATGGCGTCGGCAATCTCGATGATGTCCCGCTCGAACAAGCCGCACGTGTTAGGGTTGGTGAGCATGATGCCCGCCACGTCGTCGGGGTTCGAGTCGATGCGGGCCTTGAGCGCGTCCAGATCGACGCGGCCGTTGCCCGACGCCGGGATCTGATCGACGGTGAAGCCGCACTGCACGGCAGTCGCAGGGTTGGTGCCGTGGGCTGACTCTGGCACCAGAACGCGTTTGCGCTGCGTCTGGCCGTCGGCCAGCAGGCGCGCGCGGATCGCCATCATGCCGCAGAGTTCCCCGTGGGCGCCGGCCTTGGGCGTCAGCGCGACGGCCGGCATGTTGCAGAGCGTCATCAGCCAGTGCGACAGCTCGGACATCACTTCCAGCGCGCCCTGCACGGTGGAGACGGGCTGCAGCGGGTGGACATCCGCGAAGCCCGGCATACGCGCGACCTTTTCGTTCAGGCGCGGATTGTGCTTCATCGTGCAGGAGCCGAGCGGATAGACGCCGAGGTCGATGGCGTAATTCTTCTGCGACAGCCGCACATAGTGGCGCATGGTCTGCGGCTCGGACAGGCCGGGCAGGCCGATGGCTCCGGTGCGGGCGTGGGGGCCGAGGCGGGACTTGCGGCCCGATGGCTCCGGCAGGTCCACGCCCGTCGTGGACAAGTCGCCGATCTCGAAGATGAGCTTGGCCTGCTGGTCGAGCGCGTAGGAGCCGGAAGACGTGACAGGCGCGACGGAGGCCGCGTCCTTAACGGGACGCGTCGGGCGGCCCTGGTTGTTAAGGGCGGAGCGGAGTTGGGTGTTCATGGGGTCGGTCATGCTAGGGTCCTCGAAAAAGTTTCCTCCCCCTTCAGGGGGAGGTGGCCGGAGCGTAGCGGAGGTCGGAGGGGGCTGCCGCAGCCTGGCATGGCAATTGAGGCGACAGCCCCCTCCGCCGCTGCGCGGCACCTCCCCCTGAAGGGGGAGGAAAAGAAAAGAGGCGTCACGCCAGCACCTCCCGCAGCGCCGCCTCGAACGCCTCGAAATCGCTCTCGTCGTTCGTCTCCGTCGCTGCGACAAGCAACAGGCTCTCGTCCCCATCCGGCTGGATCCGCGTCAGCGGGACGCCGCCGAGGATGTTTTTCTCCGCCAGCCGGTCCACGACTTCTGCGGCGGGCTTACTCAGGCGCAAGGTGAATTCGTTGAAGAAGGTCTCGTTGACGAGTTCCACGCCATCGATGCCCTCCAACCGGTCCGCTAGATCGCACGCCGCTTCGTGGTTGAGAGCCGCCAGACGCGTGATCCCGGCTTCGCCCAGCAGCGTCATGTGGATGGTGAAGGCGAGCGCGCAGAGGCCAGAGTTGGTGCAGATGTTCGATGTCGCCTTTTCGCGGCGGATGTGCTGCTCGCGCGTGGACAGCGTCAGCACGAAGCCGCGTTCGCCGTTCGCGTCCACCGTTTCGCCGCAGACCCGGCCCGGCATCTGCCGCACCAGCTTCTGGGTGCAGGCGAACAGACCGACATGCGGCCCGCCGAAGTTGAGCCCGACGCCCAGCCCCTGCCCTTCGCCGACCACGATGTCCGCGCCCTGATGGCCCGGCGGCGTGATGGCGGCGAGCGCGACGGGCTCGGTGAAGACCGCGATGAGGAGCGCGCCCGCCGCGTGGGCGGCGTCGGCGATGGGCTGCAGGTCCACGATTTCGCCGAAGACGTTGGGCGACTGCACGACCACGCAAGCCGTGTCGCCGTCGATGTGATCGATGACGTGGTTGTCGCGGCCCGGGCGGCAGTCGCGTTCGTTGATCTCGATGCCCAGCGTGCTGGCCAGCGTCTGCGTCGCGGCGGCGTAGTGCGGGTGCAGACCCGGCGCGAGGACGGCCTTGCCTTTCTTCCCGCGCGCGACCCGGTGCGCCATGACCACGGCTTCGGCGCAGGCGGTGGAGCCGTCATACATGGAGGCGTTGGCCACATCCATGCCGGTCAGGGCGGCGACCTGGCTCTGGAACTCGAACAGCGCCATCAGCGTGCCCTGGCTGACTTCGGGCTGGTAGGGCGTGTAGGCCGTGAGGAATTCCGAGCGCTGGATCAGGTGGTCCACGGTCGCCGGGACGTGGTGACGGTAGGCCCCTGCCCCGCAGAAGAAGGGCACGGATCCAGCGGAGACGGACTTGGCCGAGAGCTTCGCCATGTGGCGCTCGACCGACTGTTCGGAGGCGTGCGTGGGCAGGTCCACGAGGCCGTCCAGCCGAGCGGACTTCGGCACGTCCTCGAACAGCGCATCGATGGACGGCACGCCGATCACGTCGAGCATGGACGCGCGGTCCGCGTCGGTCAGGGGAAGATAGCGCATGACTTGACCTTTACTGGCCTTTCCAGAGCAGGAACGCCGCCAAAGCGGCAAGGATGAGGCCGATCACATCGGCGATGACGATGGAGCGCAGTGCCCCGGACAGCTCGCCCCGCGCGGCCGCGATTGCGATGAAGCCGGCCATGGACGCAACCGCGCCGATGAGCACAGGCCAACGTGTCGCAGGGACGAAGACGGCGTAGACCAAGGCCGCCGCGAGCAGCGCGAACAGGAGCGCGCGGTGTTGCAGCAATGTCGTCAGCGTCTGGTCGCCCGGGGCGAAGCCGTAGAGATTCGCCAGCCTGCCCGGCGCGATGACAGCCAAGGCCGGCAGAGCATGGATCAGTGCGAGCGCACCCAGGAGATATGGGAGGAGCTTGGACACTCAAAGCCACTCATCGTCACGCCGGGGCCGGGTCCAAGCGAGGGCCTTCACGATCCAAAGGGCGGCGATCATGATCAGTAGCGACACGGCGAGGCCAATCGTGAATTCCGCCGCACTTCCGCCCACGAAGTCGAGGCGCGAGACGAGGACGATCGCCGCAAAGAAAGCCAGACCGATCAGCCCGAAGCCTTTGCCGTCCGGGACATCCTTTCGGAAGACTGGGAGGAATTCGAGCATGACTACAGTCGGTCCTCCTCGTCCTCGCGCGCGTCGCGGCGCATCAGCAGACCGGTTGCGGCGGCGGCGAGGAGGCCAAAGAAAAGCGAATCGAAAATGACCCAGCTGAGCCCGCCCACGACGAGTCCCATCACGAAGGGGGAACGCGCCAATTCCATGCCGCCGAAATTCATGGATCAGAGACCCTCGCAATAGTCCTTGTAGGCCGCCTCATCCATGAGGGCGTCGAGCTGCGAGGCGTCGGACACACTCATCTTGATGAACCAGCCTTCGCCCGTCGGTGCGGCGTTGACCGTTTCCGGCGCGCCTTCCAGCGCTTCGTTGACCTCGGTCACCTCACCCGCGACGGGCGCGTAGACCTCGGACGCCGCCTTGACGCTCTCCACCACGGCGATCTCGCCGCCCGCATCGACTTCGTCGCCGACCTGCGGCAGCTCCACGAACACCACGTCGCCAAGCTGCTTCTGCGCGTAGTCGGAGATGCCGACCGTGGCGGTATCGCCTTCCATGCGGATCCACTCATGGTCCTTAGAAAATTTCAGGCTCATTCTACTCTCCCCTGTAATAGTTGTTCGGAACGAAGGGCAGTTTGACCACCCGGGCCGGGTTCGCCTTTCCCCGGATCATCAGATTGACGGTCGTCCCCGCCTTGTTGTGCGGCACGTCAACATAGCCCATCGCGACAGGGCCGCCGACGCTGGGGCCGAACCCGCCGGACGTGACTTCGCCGATGCGGTTGCCGTCCAGGTCCTGGATTTCCGTATGGGCGCGGGCGGGCGCGCGGCCTTCGGGTTTGAGGCCGACCAGGCGGCGCGTCTTCGATTTCAGATCGCCTGCCACGCGGGCCGCGCCTTTATAGCCCTCGCCCGTCCGGCGGTGCTTCTGCACCGACCAGATCAGGCCCGCCTCGATAGGGCTGGTCGTGGTGTCGATATCGTTGCCGTAAAGGCAAAGCCCGGCTTCCATGCGCAAGCTGTCGCGCGCGCCGAGGCCGATGGGTTCCACGTCCGGGTGGGTCAGCAGCTGCCCAACCAGGCGCTTCATGTCGTCATGCTTGGCGCTGATCTCGACCCCGTCCTCACCGGTGTAGCCGGACCGCGAGACATGTGCGAAGATCGGCCCGTCATCGAGCATCAGCTCGAACTCGCCGTGGGTCATGAAGACCAGCTTGCCGATGAGCGGGTTCATGGCGGCGACGATGTCCACCGCCTTCGGCCCTTGCAAGGCAACCAGGCTCAGCACGTCGTCCTTGACCGAAAGGGTCACCCCTTTGGGCAGATGGGCGCGCAAATGGTCATAGTCCGCATCCTTGCAGCCCGCATTCACAACCAGATAGAGCATGTGGTCATGGCCGGGCATGTCGATGCGGCTGACCATCAGATCGTCGAGAATGCCGCCTTCGTCGTCCAGCAGCTGCGTGTAGCGCTGTTGCCCCGGCTGCAGGTCCGCGATCGAGGCGGGCACAAGCGCTTCCAGCTCAATTGCGGCCGTTTCCCACATGCCGTCCTCGGCGGTGATGAAAGCCTGGCCCATATGGCCCACATCGAACAGGCCGGCCGCCTCGCGCGTGTGAAGATGCTCTTTCAGCACGCCCATCGGGTACTGGACCGGCATGGCATAGCCCGCAAACGGCACCATCTTGGCGTCCAGATCGACATGGAGATCGTGAAGGGCCGTCTGTTTCAGCGTGTCCGTCATGGTCGCACATCCAAGAGCGGGACGCGCCCGCGCATGTGCCACCTGCTGTCTCCTCGGGCCTGAGAGATTTACTCCGTCGGCGGGGCCGTCACACCAAGAGACCCTCTTTCCAGCGATTTGACCGACCCATGGTCCTCTTTGCCTGAGCGTTTAGCAGCGGCGCTTGCGCCTTCGGCGGCGCCGTCCAAAACGACGCTCTCTCCCACGGGTCGGGATTGAGGGCGAGATGCGCGGGATTCGGGGCGGAGTCAATCCAGGCAATGTGGACGGGCAATGGTAGGTAATATCGTGGAGAGGGTCGTTTTGGACGCTGTAGACAATAATCCAACAACAATACTCCGGAAGCAATATGAGAGATTTTACCCTAGATTGAAGGCACC
>JBCCCX010000173.1:0-7257 GCA_039033275.1 Pseudomonadota bacterium
CGAAACCGCGCGCTTTTCCCGTCTCGAAGGCTGGGTCTTCTTTCTCATCGGACTCGGGGCGTTCCTTGCATCCCTCGTCGTGCTGTACTATGTCGAAGACGAGGATAGGAAGCATGAGCACTGACACACTGATCGATTTTCTGACGGTTATCGGTTTTCTGACTGTCGCATATGGATCCGCGCACTTCCTCTTTCTGCGCAAAAGCCGGTAACGCACTAGCCTGACCCTTCATCAAAGCTCAGGGTCTGTTTGTTTGTGAAGAACGACTTCCGGATGCTTCAAGGAATCACGCTTGTCGTGACTCTCGCCCTCGTCCTTTTTACCTTGTGGATTTCCGACGGCGTCAAGCTCGGGCGTTTCATTGCGGCGGGTGTGCTGGCATTGGGCTTCATGCAATGGTTCGCCCTGCGTCGTTTCGCGCATCAGATGGCCGCTAACGATGCGGCCGCACTGGATGAGGACGCGTCGAGCGGCTAACGCGCTCGCATGACACTCACGACCGACCCGACCCCGACCGTCTCAGATGCGCTGCGCACCCGCATAACGGTACGCGATTTTCTCGACACGCCCGTTCCCGAAGACACGTTGCGCGCGATCCTGGACACGGCCCTGCGCAGTCCGTCCGGCGGCAACCTCCAGCCCTGGAACATCCACGTCATGCAGGGTGGCACGCTGGCACGCTTCACCACTCTCGCCATGAAGCGGACCCTACGCGGCGACCAGGAAGAGCCGACCTATCGGGCCTATCCGTCGCCCCTGTGGGAGCCGCACCGGTCGTGGCGCTACAAGTTGGGCGAAGACATGTACGCGCTGCTGGGCATTCCGCGTGATGACAAACCGGGCCGTTTGCGTTGGTTCGCGGAGAATGCCCGTTTCTTCGGCGCGCCGGTCGGCTTGATCTTTACCGGCGATAAACGGCTCGAGATGCCGCAGCATATGGATATCGGCATTCTACTTGAGTCCATCATGCTTCTGGCCCGCGAACACGGATTGCACACCGCGCCTCAAGGCTGGTGGCGCAACTGGACCAGCGTCTGCCACGAGGTGCTCGACATCGCAGAAGGCCAGCACGTGCTGGTCGGTATGGCGCTCGGCTACGCCAACCCGGACGCCCCGGTGAATGATCTTTACGCCGATCGCGCTCCGCTTTCGGACGTCGCCACCTTCTATGACTGAAAAATGCGAAGTTTTTCGTCACCGAAAGGTGAACTGGCATATTTGAAGAAGATGGCGTTGATGAAAGTATAGAGAGTTATTTACTTTAAATGTTCAATTCAAGACTACATCATAACCACTTCATAACGCTCTGTAACAAGTATCAATGGTTGTTAAGCGTGTTTCCATTTACCGACTGTTAGGCTCGTCACGCAAATGTCCGCTCATGCCAGCGACGTCCGGCACTGACACGGACGCGCCAGGCTGACCGGGCTTGGAACATTCCTTCCGAAACCGGGTGAATGGTTCAACGGAGGGCGACATGGCCTACACGATGATGGAAGTGAAAGAGGCGTCCGACGCCGTCGTCGCAGCTGCGACGAAAGACGATTTGTTCAAGCTCGGACTGATCTACTCGACCGACATGGAAGACCGCGGTCCGGACTATGTCGAGGCGCATAAGTGGTTCAGCCTGGCAGCCATGATGGGGTCCGACCCGGCAAAGGCCTATCGCGAGGAACTGAAGCTCGAAATGAGTGCGGAAGACCTGACGCTGGCCCAACGCGCCGCACGCGGATGGCTGGCGGAGAACCGAGAGAACCTCGCAGCCTGACACACGACCGGCGGATGGCTGGCTGCCAGACTAGGGCGTAATGACCGTCGTGCCATTGCCGCCGCCCGCGCCGAATTGATAGCTCAGGTTGAAGTCCACTGGCAGTGTGTTGCGGAAGTTCTGTACCCATTGACCGACCTCGGCAAGCGTGCTGGCGGGCACGAAAACGATATCGCCGCGGCGCAGCTGCACCGTGTCGTTATAGAGGCCGATATTGTTAAGCCCGCCCTTGATGTCGACCGTGCGCAGCATCATCCCGCCATTGGGCGCGCGGCGCAGCACGGCGACTTCGCGCGTGCGGGCCGTCGGACGCAGGCCACCCGCCATGAAGATGGCTTCCAGCGCACCGATCCGGCTTCCCATCGTGTAGGTTCCGGGCTGGCCGACTTGTCCCCCGACGAAGATCTGCTCCGGCGCGTAGGCGCGCGGTGTCACGGAGACGCGCGGATCGCGCAGTTGTTGGCCCAGCTGCGCCATCAATTCCGTTTGCAAGGCGGCAAAGGTGCGGCCGGCCGCCATAATGGGCTGGCTCATTGGCATGACCACCCGGCCATCCGGCCCGACCGTCAGCGTCCGCGACAGCTCCGGCGCGGACCCCACCACAATATCGAGCTGGTCGCCCGGTACGAGCGTGTATTCCGGCTCCCATTCCATCCAGCGCTGGAACTGACCCAGAATGACCGGGGACGGCATGACCGGCCTAGACCACGTTCCGAGCCACATGTCGCGCTGCGTTTTGGGCATGCCGTTCTGCATGCCCATGATGCGCGGCTGGTAGATCGTGGGCGACGGCGCGAAAGTTGGCGGAGTGGGAGCGGTTTGGACGACGCCGCCATAGCGACTCTGGCCAATTGCGTCCGGCGCGACGAATGCAAGGCATGCGGCGAGCGCGAAGGCGCTGATCCGTGTCGATATATGGTTCCGGTTGCGGCGTTTCATGTCTTGCCCGGGCAGAAAGGTTCAAGCGGTTTAGTTAACAAGAATGGATAAGGAATTGTTAAATCCCGTCCGGCATTGAGCGTCAGGCACTCCTGGCGCGGAGTCCGCAATAAAGGCTGGCAGGATGCTGAAGTTCAAGGGCAGGAAGGCGAGACGGGATGATTCCGTCATGGTTGCGCCCACTGCCGCCCCGACCCATGCAGCGCACGCCAGTCCGGCCCCGACCCCTCGTGCCAGCGACTTGACTGTCGGAGACTATGCCAACGGTGTTCCCAATATCCGCCTCGGCGCCATGTTCGGCTCGTTCCTGCGTCAGCTGGTCTGGGTCTTTCCTCTCTTCCTCATGGGATGTGCGGCCGCCTGGTTTCTGACGGCCGACTTCAAGCGGACCTATACGGGCGAAGGCACAATCATGGTCCAGCTGGGAGACGAATATGTCTACCAGCCCATCGCCGGGACGCAGGCGCAGTCCAGTCTGATGCAGACGCCGGACACAATCACGCTGAACGAACTCGCCATCCTGAAAAATCCGGAGGTTATGGACGAAGTCATCGGGCGGATCGCGGAGCGACCGGGCGGTCTCGCTGCATTCGACCGCCGCATCGCTGCGAAGATGGCGGCTCATTCGCAAGGATCCGAAGGCTACCGGCTGGCCTATATGGAACTCCGCAAGAAGATGGATGCTAGCTTTGGCGTGTCCGCGCGGCCGCGCTCCTCCATCATCGATTTGTCTTTCAAGCACTCCGATCCCGAATTGGCAGTCTGGACGCTCAACGCGCTCATGGACGCCTATATGGACTATCGCCGTTCGCTTTTCGTGGACGGAGCCGGCGAAGTCATCGCCCAGCGCCGCCAGGATACGGAAGACCAACTCCGCGCCAACGAACGGCGCATGGCGCGATTTCTTAGCAAGAACGGCATCTCCGCCTTCGCCTCCGAACAGGGCGGGGCGAGCAAGCGCACGGAGGATTTGCGGGCTTCGCTGAACACGTTGCGCGCCCAGATCGTGGAAACGGAGCGTTCGCTTGCCAGTGTGGAGGATCAGCTCCGTCAGACGCCGGGAGAGATCAACCTCTATGTCGATGACCGCGCGTCGAACCGGATCGCCCAAGCCGAACTCGAACTGAAGCAGTTGTTAGCGAAGTACCTCCCGAACTCGGACCCTGTCCGGCAGAAACAGCTTGAAATCCAGGAGCTGAGATCTTTGCAGCAGGCCAGTAACGGTGCAGCCATGGGCGGACGCCGGGTCGGCCCGAATCCCGTCTATCAAGACCTCATGCGGTCCCGAAACACTTTGGCGGCTGCGGCGGACAGCCTTCGCGAGCGAGAGGTCGTCGTTCATCGCCAGCTGACCGACGCGGATGCGAAGCTGCGCCGCATGACGTCGCTCATGCCGGGCTACAACGAAATCCTGCGCGAGCGCGAAACGCTCGACACGCGGCTGAAGACCTACCTCAACAAGGAGCAGGAGGCGCTGATCAATCAGCAACGCGCCGAGGACTCGGCTGAGAACGTCAAGGTGATCTCGACCGCGACCTACCCGATCCGGGGTCGCAACATGCGGATGTTGGCTTTCGTCGGTGCCTCTGCGGCGTGGGGGTTCACCCTTTTCATGCTCGCCCTGTTTCGGGTCTTCCTCGACCCCCGCCTCTACGCGACCGCGCCGAGCCATACGAGTTATGCGCCCAGCTACGCGCCGAGACAGGCCAACATGCAACCTCCAGCCGCCCCGTTAGCGCAGACGAGCTTCACCCCCGCGCCAACGCACCAGCCGCAGGAATATGTGCCGTCGCCGCAGCATGCCGCGCCCTATCCACAGTCCGTCGCGCCACAACCGGCAGCTTGGGCCGGTCAGGCTTATGCGGACCCGTATGGGTTTCAAGGCCATCAGCAGGACCACTCCGCACCCTATCAGGTCCCCGGCAGGATGGCGTCCTAGCGCGCTTGGGCGCCGTAGAATTTGGGGCTGAGCCCGTCCCACCAGAAGATCTTGCCGACTCCCTGGGCCAGCTTCCCCATCTGGCCTATATAGGCAGGCCGTCCTGTCAGGCGCAGGGCGAGGCAAGCCGTTCCGTGCAGAAGAGTCTGCACGCTCCCGACCGCCATCCATTTCGCCACGCTCGGCAGACCCGTAATGCCGCGGCCGGCCGCATCTCGAGCCGGCGTCTGGCCATAGGCGAAGTGCCGTGCCCAGAGATAGCGAAGCGTCGCGCGGTGCGGCGGGACATATTCGAGGGCGGTAACGTCCGCGCACCAGGCCGCCCGTCCGCCTTGGGCCTGTATGGCGGCGAACAGCGCGTCGTCTTCGCCGCCGACCTCGTTCAGGGCGGGGTCGAAGATCGGGTCGGGGAGGGCCAGCCCATTCAGGTCGAGTAGGCAGCCGCCCGTGCCCATGGGATCGTCGATCAGCCGCGTCGGCCCGCGCATCTGCCGCGAAAAAAGCGGGGCGAGCCAGTGGGATAGACGCTCCATCCCGTCGGGCAGGACGGCACGGATCGGCGCAAAGGTCATGGCCGCCGACAGGCTTCGGCTGGTGTCCAGCATAGGCGCGACGAAACCGGGCTCGATCGCCATATCGTCGTCAAGAAACAGCACGTAGCGCGATTTCACGCCCTCCATGCCGGCGTTTCGCGCATTCGACACGCCCGGTTCCGGGGCGACCCTATAATCGATGGGATTGTCACACTGGCGAGCCAATTCGCGGACCGTGCTTTCCGCGCTACGCGCCGCGTCATTGTCCGCCACGACGATGGCCGTGTCGTCGCGATCTCCAATATCCGCGATAATGCTGCGCAGCAGTCGCGCCAGACTGTCCGGGCGTTTGTAGGTCGGTATGACGATGGTCAGGACGAGTGTCATGGCGCGGCGATCTCCAATGCGTCCCGTACGGTCGCCACGTCGAGGTCGAGCGAGGCGACGAGGTCGGCCAGCTTGGCCAGCTCCACTGGCGTGCATCCGAACGGCGAAGGATCGTCCCGCACGTCATGGCCGAACAGGATGACCCATCGTTTTTCGCGTGCCGCCTCGCGTACGATCCGCTCCGTTACGCCCATTTCGTCGGAATAGAGCCGCGCCGAAGCGGCCAGACCCAGGTCGAGCCCGTCCCCGCTGGGCGCGTGGATGCCGCGTGCCAGTGTAAACTCGCCTCGCAATTTGCGCTTCAGGCCAACCGTCACCTCGCCATACGGATAGGCGAACGTTTCCGCCCGCGGCAGGCCGAGCCGTTGAAATGCGCGCCGGTTCTGCTCGATGTCTGCCAGCACGACGTGCGGAGCGTGCTGCAACCCATCGATGTGCGAAAATGTGTGGTCGCCGATTTCGTGCCCGCGCCCGTGCGCGTCAAACATCTCCGCCTCGTCCATGTGCAGGCCAAGATGATTGGTCGTCCCGCACAGGCCCATGGAGGCATAGATCGTGGCCTTCCATCCATGGCTTTCCAACAAGGGGAGGGCATGAGTGTAGGCGGATTGGGGGCAGTCGTCGAAGGAGAAGCTAACGAGACCCCGATCGAGCTGCGGCCGCACCATGCGTCGGGCCACATGGCGGGGCAGGCGGCGGCGGACTTTCGTCAGCAGGCCGCTGCCCGGTGCATAGGCCATACCGCTCACTTCATCGCCTCCGCATAGTGCGAGGCGCGCCACAGCTTCAGGGCCGCGATGCGCAGCCGGATGGGCAGAGCGGTCATTCGCACCAAGCAGCGCAATGGCGCGCGGGCGAGTGACTGCCCGGGTATGGCGCGGAGCCGCGTGACAATCCTGTAGAGCGGTAGCGACTCGGCGAGCGCGGGATGCGCCGTGACGAAACGCATATAGTTGCCGCCCGAGCCCGCGAAGCGAGACAGGAGCGACTCGGTCGTTTCCAGACCCAGATGCACGGCGGGATTGTCGATATGGCAGAGGCGGTGTTTCGCCGAAACGCGCGCCGCCCATTCGCTATCTTCCCAGCCCCAGCCGGTGAATGCAGGGTCGAACGGGTCGGCTTCCAGGACGGATTTGCGAACGCAGAGATTGGACGAGGCGACATGCTGAGCCCCGCTGCGTCGCCGTTCTTCCGCACTCAAGCAGTCCGAGTGGCCGGACAGGACACGGTGCAGGTCGGTTTCGGGATCGGACGCGGTATCCTCGACGGAAAAGCCACCGAAGACGATGTCGCATGCGTTTCCTTCGATGCGGTCCAGATAGCGTGACAGGAAGCCAGGGTGATCGACCCGCATGTCGGCATCCAAAAATAGCACCCATGGTGCCTTCGACAGATGCTGGAGCGCGTTACGCGTCGCTGAACGACCGCGATTGAGAGGCGATGTGACAAGCTGGGCTGGCAGGCGCATGGCCCGGATCGTGGCGTCCGTGTGGCGCGTCAGCACCGCATCGGCCGACCCGTCATCCATGACGAGGACCTCCACGGCGGCCGGGTTCACCTCCTGCTGGTCGAGCGACCTCAGCAGGACGGACGGGTCGTCACGGTAGAAGGGTATGAGGATGGACAGGCTCGGCGTCCCGGCTGAAAGAAACAGCGACGAAACGGATGTGTCGGCGACCGATGGGTCATC
>JBCCCX010000174.1:0-7202 GCA_039033275.1 Pseudomonadota bacterium
AGTTCAAGGCGGAAGCGCGCCGCAACAAGGCGCTCGGCCATTGGGCGGCCAGCCTGATGGGCAAGACGGAGGCCGAGGCGGAAGCCTATGCGCTGCAAGTCATCGCGGCCGACATGGAAGAGGCGGGCGATGACGACGTGTTTCGCAAGCTGAGCACGGATCTGTCGGCTGCGGGCGTGACCATGAGCGACCAGGCGATCCGCGAGCGCATGGCCGAGGAGCTGCGCGTCGCGCGCGAGGCCGTCTATGGCGAGGACTGAGCCGCGATCCTTTCGTGGCTCAGGGTTTTTTGTGGCAGCGTCCGATCCGCTCTTGTAAGCCCACGCTCCTATGACGACCGCTCACCCCCAACGCATCGCCCTGTATCCGGGTACGTTCGACCCGATGACGCTGGGCCATCTGGACATTATGAAGCGCGCGTCGCGCCTCTGCGACAAGCTGATTGTTGGGGTGGCTATCAACCGGTCCAAGAATCCGCTCTTCGCCCTGTCTGAGCGGGTGGAGATGGTGGAGCACGTCGTTGCGCCGTTTCGCGACCGCATCGAAGTGGAGGTGCGACCATTCGAGGGGCTGCTGATACACTTCGTTGAAGAATGCGGGGCGCACATGATAGTGCGCGGCCTGCGGGCCGTGTCCGACTTCGAGTACGAGTTCCAGATGGCCGGGATGAACGACCGCCTGAACCCGGACATCGAAACGGTCTTCCTGATGGCGGACCCGCAATTCCAGACCATCGCGTCGCGCCTCGTCAAGGAGATCGCGCGGCTCGGCGGAGACATCGACCCGTTCGTGACCCCGGAGGTCGCGCTGCGACTGAAGGACAAGTACACATGAAGACCCTGCTTCGGCTCTCCGCCCTCTGCGTTCTGGCGACCGCAACGCCCGCCTGTTCAGCCGAAGGCCAGCAAAGCTACGCCGACGGCGCCGTCGAGACGGTGGTGTCGTTTCCGGACGCCGCCTGGCGGACCGTCGATCCGGAAAACCTGATGTTGATCGACACGGCCTACGGCACGATCGGCGTGGAGCTCTTCCCCGAAATCGCGCCAAAGCATGTGGCGCAGGTCAAAGCGCTCGCGCGCGACGGCTTCTATGACGGCGTGATCTTTCACCGCGTCATCGACGGATTCATGAACCAGACGGGCGACGGCTCCAATGGGGACGGCACGGGAGACAGCGAGCTGCCCAACATCCCGTCCGAGTTCGATTTCCGGCGCGGCGAAGACATGCCTGTCACGCTCGTGTCCACGCGCGGTGACAGCGATGAAAATAATGACGGGTCCGTCGTCGCGACCGGCTTCTACAAGTCCCTACCGGTCGCCTCGCAGCCCATCAGCCAGGCGATCCTGACGCATGACGGCAAGGTCGCCGCCTTCGGCCTGCATTGCCGCGGCGTGACGTCCATGGCCCGCACCTCGGATCCGAACAGCGCCAACAGCCAGTTCTTCCTGATGCGCGACAAGGCCGAGCATCTTGATGCGCAATATTCGATCTGGGGCGCGACTGTCCTGGGTCACGATGCGCTGACGAAATTCAAGGTCGGCGTCGTCGGGCAGGCCGACGGTTTCGTGCCCGATCAGATGAACCGTGTGCGCATAGCCGCCGACTTGCCGGAAGATGAACGGCCGTCCGTGCAGGTGCTGGACGTAACATCCGACGCCTTCTCCTCCTGGGTCGAGACCCAGACCTATGACGACATATGCGACGTTCAGATACCGTCCCGCACGCTCTGATCGACCCTTTTCCCTCCATTCCAACTCACACCCCAACTCACACCTTAGGCAAGGCAGACTATGTCCGAAAAACTCATTCTCACCGTCGACACACAGACGGGTCAGACCGGCGATATCACCATCCTGCTGCGCCCGGATCTCGCGCCCAAGCATGTCGAGCAGATCACGATGCTCGCTAAGGACGGTTTCTATGACGGACTGACTTTCCACCGCGTCATCGACGGCTTCATGGCCCAAGGCGGTTGCCCCGACGGCAACGGTATGGGCGGCTATAGCAAGAACATACCGGCCGAATTCAACAAGCACCCGCACCTACGCGGCGTCTGCTCCATGGCGCGCTCGTCCAACCCGAACAGCGCGTCCAGCCAGTTCTTCATCTGTCTCGACGACAGCCAGTTCCTCGACGGCCAGTACACGGTCTGGGGCGAGGTCGAGGACGGGATGGAACTGGTCGACGCTCTGCCCAAGGGCGAACCGCCGCGCCATCCCGGCAAGATCGTCAAGGCCTCCGTCGTCAAGGGCTAAGCCCCTCCTGCCATGGACGTCGATCTGTTCGACTTCGACCTGCCGGAAGAGCGGATTGCTCTCCGGCCCGCCGAGCCGCGCGACTCCGCGCGGCTTTTGCATGTGGGCGAGGCTCTGTCCGACCACCGAGTCACGGATCTACCCAGCCTGCTACAGCCCGGCGACCTGCTGGTGCTCAACGATAGCCGCGTCTTTCCGGCGGCTCTGAAAGGCGTACGCCCAGCCCGCGCGCATGGGGGCGGCGGGGACGTATCCGTCGATGTCAATCTGTTGGAGCGCGCGTTCGGCAGTGAAGGGTACGATCCGGAACGCGACTGGGTCGCTTTCGTGCGTCCGGCCAAGCGGCTGAGGGACGGGGACGCGCTCTCTTTCGGCGCCTTGTCGGCGACTGTGATGAGCCGAAACGGCGCGCAGGCCATCCTACGCTTCGACCGTTCCGGCGCGGCGCTCGATCAGGCTTTCGAGGCTGTCGGCCATATGCCGTTGCCCCCCTATATCGGCCGCAGACGCGCCGTGGACGAGCGCGACGCCACGGACTACCAGACCGTCTATGCCGATCCGGACAAGTCCGGTTCCGTCGCCGCCCCGACGGCCGGGCTACATTTCACGCCGGATTTGTTCGAGGCGCTAGGCGCACGCGGGGTGGAGGTGACGCAGGTCACGTTGCATGTGGGCGCAGGAACGTTTCTGCCCGTCAGCGCTGAAGACACAGCCGACCACGAGATGCATAGCGAGCATTTCATCATCGCACCGTCGGCGGCCGAGGCCGTGAATCGCGCCAAGCGGGAGGGCCGCCGCGTCGTCGCCGTGGGCACGACCGCGCTGCGGACTCTGGAAGGTGCTCGGCGCGAGGGCGGCGTAATCGTGCCGCAGGCGCACGATACCGACATATTCATCACGCCGGGCTATGACTTCCAGACCGTGGACGGGCTGATGACCAATTTCCACCTGCCGCGATCGACCCTTTTCATGCTGGTCAGCGCTCTCGCCGGGCTCGACCGGATGCAGGCCGCCTACGCCCACGCCATCAAGACCGGCTACCGTTTCTATAGCTATGGCGACAGCTCGCTGATCTGGAGACGTTAGTCACGTGGCCGTCTTCCCCTTCGACATCCATGCCGTGGACGGGTGCGCCCGGACGGGAATGTTGCGCACGCCGCGCGGCGATATCGCCACGCCGGCCTTCATGCCGGTCGGGACGGCCGCCACGGTGAAGGGCGTCTACATGGATCAGGTCCGGCAGGCGGGCGCGGACATCATTCTCGGCAACACCTATCACCTGATGCTCAGACCTGGAGCGGAGCGCATCGCCAAGCTCGGCGGGTTGCACCGCTTCTGCGGTTGGGACGGGCCGATGCTGACCGACTCGGGCGGCTTTCAGGTCTGGTCGCTGTCCAAGCTGCGCACCATGAGCGAGCAGGGCGTGGAATTCCGGTCCCACATCGACGGCTCCCGCCACATGCTGTCGCCGGAACGGAGCATGGAGATCCAGGCGGAGCTGCTCGGGGCGGATATCTGCATGCAGTTCGACGAATGCACGCCGTTTCCGGCCACGCCCGACGAGGCCCGCGCCTCCATGGAGCTCAGCTTGCGCTGGGGCGAGCGGTCGCTCGCAGCCTTCGGCGAGCGGCCGGATCAGACGCTTTTCGCCATCGTCCAGGGATCCGTCTACGAGGATCTGCGCGCCGAGTCGGCGGAGCGGTCCGTGGCCGCCGGAACCTATGGTGGTTACGCAGTCGGGGGGCTGGCCGTGGGGGAGGGGCACGAGGCCATGTGCGACGTGCTGGACTTCACGACGCCGCACCTGCCGCCGGACCGCCCGCGATACCTTATGGGCGTGGGCAAACCCATCGACCTGGTCGAAGCCGTCCTGCGGGGCATCGACATGTTCGACTGCGTCATCCCGACCCGGTCGGGGCGCCACGGTCAGGTCTGGACGGATGCGGGGCCGTATAACATCAAGCGCGCGGAGTTCGCGGAAAACCATGAACCGCTCGACGCCTCCATCGACTGTCCCGCCTCGCGCGACTATTCCAAAGCCTATGTCCATCACCTCATCCGGTCCGGCGAGATGCTCGGCCAGATGATCCTGTCCTGGCACAACATCGCCTATTTCGAGGACCTGATGCGCCGTATACGGGCCGAGATCGCGGCGGAGACCTTTGCCGGATTCGCCGCGCGCTTCCGCTCCGGATGGCACTGAAACGACCGCTCGAAACGGCTTGACCTCGTCCGGGGCCGGGCCTAGGTAGCGCCCGCTCACGCGAGCGGTGCGGCCGCCTTCGTGTTTGACGCGGCTTTCTGGCAAGCGCCCATAGCTCAGTTGGTAGAGCGCCTCACTTTTAATGAGGATGTCCACGGTTCGAGTCCGTGTGGGCGTACCAGCCGTTGATTCCCGGCTGACACGAAATCGCCTCAATTCCGCCCCCCTTCCTGCCGGGAAGTCCTTGTTTCGCGCCGTCTTTTCGGCCCGGGTGATGCAGATTTGCAACGTTTTAGGCCCAATCGGTCGAATTATTAAGCTGAATCGAAAAGTCGGCTTGGCTTTTGGGAACGCTTTCGTGTAGCAGCGATATAGGAGTCGCGCGTCACATGCGCGCACGAACCTGACAATAACTGATGGCTGAGACCATTTACGGAGGAATATCATGAAGCATTCGCTTCTCATTGCCGCGGCCGCCTCGGCGCTCATGGCGACGCCCCTGATCGCATCCGCGCAGGACAGCGGCGTCTACATCAAGGGTCAGGCTGGTTACGGTGTCTTCTCCGACGTCGACATCCTGCCCACGGATTCGCAGTTCAGCGGTCTTCTCGGCGAAGCCAACGGCGAAGGCAATCTGGCTCTCTCCGCGGCTCTCGGCTACGATTTCGGCAATGGCTGGCGCGCAGAGTTCGAAGCCGGTCAGCTCTACAACGATATGGGTGCCATCGATGGTCAGCCCGGATCCCAGGGCGACCTGCGTTCCACCTCGCTGATGCTCAACGCGCTTTACGACTTCACCGACTTCGGCCGTTGGGAGCCTTATGTCGGTGCCGGTGTCGGCTTCACGCGCCATGACGGGAACTTCGCCGCACAGGACCTGCTCGTCGGCGCGAACAACGTTCTCGTCCGCCACCCGGTCTGCGTCACGCCGCCGGTCGGCCCCGGTGCGGCCCGCGCCTGTGTCGCCAATAGCGGCAACACCTCTTTCACCTGGAACCTCATCGCGGGTCTGGGCTACAACATCACCGACAATCTGACCTGGGACACGACCTACCGTTACACGGATTACGGTAGCGCCGAGTTCGATGGCCAGTTCATCCAGGGTGGCCCCGCTGCCGCCGCGCCGAGCCCGCTCAGCGCGACGCTTGAGGACCTGGCATCGCACCAGATCCTGACGGGTTTCCGCTACCGCTTCGGCAAGGCCGTTCCGCCGCCCCCGCCCCCGCCGCCGCCTACCTTCACCTGTGACGACGGCACGGTTGTGACCGATCTGGACCTTTGCCCGATCCCGACCTTCACCTGCTGGGACGGTGTGACGGAAGTCACTGACCTCGCCCTCTGCCCGCCGCAGACCTTCCTCTGCCCGGACGGCGTGACCAGCGTCACCGACCTCGCGACCTGCCCGGTCATGGCGCAGTGCGAAGAGCAATTCCGCCAGGAGCTGATCTACTACGAATTCGACGTGGCCCAGTCCGCCGAAACGCGTAACACGATCAACCGCATCCTCGACGTCGGCCAGTTCTGCCGCATCGACAACATCCGCGTCGTCGGCCACACCGACACGTCCGGCCCGGTTGGCTACAACCAGCGCCTGTCCGAGCGCCGTGCGGCCGATGCCGTCGAAGAGCTTGTCCGCCAGGGCCAGTCCGCCGACATCATCTCGTCGGAAGGCAAGGGCGAGACCGAGCCGTTCGTCCAGACCGGCGACGGTGTGCGCGAGCAGCTGAACCGCCGCACGGAAGTGCTGCTGACCCTATCCGAGGTCGGCACGGCGATGATCAGCAACTAAGCTCGATCGCATCCATTGATCCGAAGCCCGGCTTTCGAGCCGGGCTTTTTCTTTGCGCGATCGGACGAGGCCCGCCGGTCCGAGAATCGGGTTTGCGGCACGTCCGACTGAGTGGACGGAAGAGGGAAAGGGGCCTTCGGATAGGCGAGACGACGGCGTTTTGAGGACGCATCCGGGCAGGTCTTCAGGTCCGGCCGGGCATCGGGGCCTCGGCGAAGCGCGGTCTGTCGTGCCGGATGGCACGGGGCGCGGGCTTTCCGCCCCTCGAAGGCGGAAAATAAAGGGTAGCCATGTTCTCGACGGGCGAAAGCCCGCGCGCGCAAGAGATCCGGTCCGTTCGCCGTTCGCTCCCTTCGGTCCCACACCCGCTCGCGCAGCCCCAATCCGTGGACTGCTCGCGGTCTCGGCCCTCCGGTCCGGATGAACACGGACCGTTGGACGTCAAAGGCGCTCGCGGCGGCCATGCAGGCGGGCCAGCGACCGAAAGGGCGAGACGAGGCGGAAGACGGGCGTCCCGTACGCAGGACATCTCCGTCACAGGCGGCCCACCCTGGAACCGGTCCGGCCGGGACGGTGGTCTGCTACACCACGGTCCACGGACCCCAGCCCGTCTGGATGTTTGCGGCGGACCGGCTGCCGCTGGGTCGTCGGTCCGGTTTCATCCGCACGAAAGCCGCCTAGCCTTCGCTCTTCATTCCCGCCGCATGTTCGAGGATCGTATACCTCCCCGTGCCGGCGGCGGGAACTTTGGCAGAATAGCCCATCTTCGACCGGCGCGGATTAGATTCCGGGTTTTTCTTCTATATCACTGAAACGGCATCGTTTTCTTATAGAGAAAACGCGGATTGAACCACTTAGCCGGATCGGCCCGCACAGGACGTGCCGGAGACCGTCCTGCCGTCCTGACGGGCCTCAGCGGGCCCAATCCGGCTTTCGTTTCTCCAGGAAACTCGCC
>JBCCCX010000175.1:0-7147 GCA_039033275.1 Pseudomonadota bacterium
CCGCTTTGCAGGAACACACGCGCGAGCGCGTCCCGCTCGACTGGGCCGCAACCCAGAACAACCTTGGCAACGCACTCCTGAGTTTGGGCGAGCGCGAGAGCGGGACCGCGCGGCTGGAGCAAGCCGTCGCCGCCTACCGCGCCGCTTTAAAGGACTATACCCGCGAGCGCGTCCCGCTCGGCTGGGCCATGACCCAGAACAACCTTGGCAACGCGCTCCGGACGTTAGGCAAGCGCGAGAGCGGGACCGCGCGGCTGGAGCAAGCCGTCGCCGCCTACCGCGCTGCCTTACAAGAACGCACGCGCGAGCGCGTTCCTAGAGATCACGCCTTTACCCTAGGTGGCCTATCACTTTGCGCGGAAACGCTTCACAGCCGCGTACCCCGGAGCCGAGACGATACTCTGCATCCAGCGAATATATTTGCTCGTGCTGCCGACGCCTTCGAATATGCGGACATGCTCGATCAGGCCAAATTCTGCCGCGACAAGGCCGCCTTCTATGCCGAAGCGCCCTAAACGATGCCCGCCCCCATAGACGCTCTCCCCACCCTCCACGAGACCGTGGCGATCCACGGGCTTCGCGCGGACAAGTCGTTGGGCCAGCATTTCCTGCTGGACCTCAACCTGACGCGGTCCATCGCGCGGCTCGCCAAGCCGTTGGAGGGCGTGCATGTGGCGGAAGTCGGGCCGGGGCCGGGTGGGTTGACGCGGGCCTTGCTGTTGGAAGGGGCGGAGCATGTGCTGGCCATCGAGATGGACGAGCGTTTCCTGCCGCCGTTGGACGATCTTGCGCGGGCATCAGGCCGGCTGACCGTGCATCACGGCGATGCGCTGCGCCTCGACATTGCCGACGCCCTGCCCGCCCCGCGCAAGATCGTCGCCAACCTGCCCTATAATGTCGGCACGAAGATGCTGGTGAACTGGATCACGGCGCGCCCCCGCTTCTGGGAGCAGATGGTGCTGATGTTCCAGCTGGAGGTGGCACAGCGCGTTTGCGCGCAGCCGGGTGAGAGCGCCTATGGCCGCCTGGCTGTGCTGTGCCAGAGCGTCGGCCATTGCCGCATCGCCATGGAGGTGCCCGCGCGCCTGTTCACGCCGCCGCCCAAGGTGGACAGCGCGGTCGTCGTCATCGACCCGCTGGATGCGCCGTTCGGGGACTTGAAGGCGTTGGGAGAGCTGACGCAGGCGGCCTTCGGGCAGCGTCGCAAGATGCTGCGCGCCTCGCTGAAAGGCTACGCCAAACGGCATGGGTTGGAGCTTGGGTCCTGGCTGGAGCGCGCGGGCGTCGATCCCACGGCGCGACCGGAAACGCTGGACGTCGCGGCGTTCCAGCGGATGGTGGAGCGCCGGGCGTAAACGTCCAGCCCGATTGGGCCTTAGACCGCCTCCGCGTCCTTTCCCTTGAAAACGTGGGGATTTTCCTCGACGAATTTTTCGATGGTGAGCGGCAGGAACTTCGAGCCGCCGCGTTTCAGATACCAATAGCCCGCTCCGGCCCCGATGACAGCGCCGATACTGTCCACGATCAGGTCGTTCATCGTATCCACCAGGCCCGACTTCTGCATGTTCAGGCCGAAGACCGTGTCCATGAAGTATTCGAAGATCTCCCACAGGGCCCCGATGGACAGGGCGAAGGAGAACGCCATGAGCGCGCAGAGCAGCGGCGGGGCGTCCAGACGCTTGCCGCGCACGAAGATGAGCATCAGGACGATGCCGATCATGGCGAAGCCGATGGCGGACCCGGTGTGCATCACCACGTCCCACCACCAGAAGCGTTCGTAGAAGTCGCCCACCTCGCCCAGGAAGATCGTGCCGACGATGAAGGCCACCACGGCACCGATGAAACTCTTGGGCAGGCGCAGGTCCGTCCAGCTCTCGAAGACGAACGGCATCAGGGTCAGTGCGGTCACAACCCCGGCGAGAAACACCATGTTCCAGTTCTGGGTGAGAACGCCGAAGGCCGCCGCGCCGAGCAATAGTAGCCAGCTGACCCAGGTGAAGACGCTGTGCGTGCGGTTCTTGAGCGTTTCGGTCGGCACCCCGCTATGACGCGTAAGCGAGCTTCGGGTTCCCGTATGGGCGCGATGCCGGGGCGCAAGGACTGCGATGCGACCGCACCGGACGCTTGACCGGACGGACCAGACGTTAAACTTCTGCAACACTGGACGCGCAGAGGAGGACAGGTCGATGAGGAGGGAACGCTTAGGCTTTATCTTCACCTTTTCCTGCCTGTCGCTGGCCGTGGTCGGCTGTGCCACCACGCCCCAAACCTCTTCACCCGCATCGTTGACCGTCGACCGGTCCGCCGACATTGTGATCGCGGCGGACGGGCAGGGCGTCGGCACGTCCTGGTCGTCCATCACGGACTCGCCCGTGGCCCGCACGGTGGCGGAGCTGTCCAATCTGGGCGGCGCGCCGGTGGTGCTGGGCGCGGTGGGCGTGGCGTTGGCGGCGGACGCCGCCCCGCGTGGGCGAGCCCGTCGCCTGACGGAGGCGCTGAACGGGACGTTGGGCGACGAGATCGACCCCGATGCGCTGGACCGCGACCTGGCGGAACGGATCGGGGACGCGCTTGACGCCGACGTCATGACGGACGCGCCTGCGGACCTCTCCATGGATGATCCACCCGTCGTGCGGGTCAAGGCGTTCGAGCGCAGCGCCGATCTGGAGCAGGAAGGCTTCATCATCGACACGGGCTACGCGCTGGCGCGGGACGGGTCGGCGTTGCGGGTGCGGGCCGACATCGTCCATGCCGACATGCTGGCTCTGGAACGCGAGATCGAGCGCGAGCTGCGGCGGTTGGAGATGGCGCGGGACGGCTATGGCACGATGCGCCCTTCCCTACGCCGGTTGCGCCGCCTGATGCGGGAACGGGCCGCGCTGGCGCGCCTTCACCGGCGGCGCATCGTGTTCCATTCCGATCCGCTGGACCGTCCTGCCGCCGTGGCGATGAACGTCGCCACGCCCGGCGTTATGGACGATGTGGCCGCGGCGCTGGACGCGGAACGCAACGCCCGGCAGGCGGTCGCACGCGCGGACCACGCCGAGGCGATGGCGAAAGACCCGGATCCGCGCGAGGCCGCCAAGGCGGACCGCCGGCTGGACCGCGCGCTGGCCAAGGCCGACCGGATACACGCCAAGGGCCTGGCCCGGATCGCGAAGACGAACGCAGGCGAAGAGCTGGACAAGATGGACCCCCTCCTGCTGGCCATGGACGGGTGGACCGACGAGACGCCGGACGGTGACACGGAGCTGATGGCGGCCGTGGAGGAAGCGCACGCCTTCATTGCGGATAGGGTCGGAGCCATATTCGGCGATGATGACGCCGATAGAAAGAGCGGGCCGCCCGTCGAACTCGATGGCGGACGCTTGCTGGACCGGGACGCGGACGGGCGCATGACCCTGCTGATCACCGAAGGCCCGCAGAGCGGCACGGTAATGAGCCTGCCCGCATCAGGCGAAGCCGATTACGGCCGCTCCGTCGCGCGGCCCTGAACGCGTCGATCAATCGAGGCCGATCAGCCGCCGTCGATCAACCGCTTGACGAAGCCGGACAGCCAGGGCTGTCGCTTGCGCCGCATGCGTTCCGCCGTGACGATGGACAGCAGCTCGCCCATGGCGCGGTCGATATTCTCGTTGACCAGAACATAGTCATATTCCGCCCAATGGCTGATTTCAGCCTCCGACTTGCTCATGCGCTTGGCGATGACGTCGTCGCTGTCCTGGGCGCGGGTGCGCAGGCGCTGTTCCAGCTCTCGCATGTTGGGCGGCAGGATGAAGATCTTGACCAGATCGTCGGCGGCGGCTTCCGTGAGCTGCTGCGCGCCCTGCCAGTCGATGTCGAAGACGATGTCCTTGCCCTCGGCCAGCGCGTCTTCCACAGGACCGCGCGGCGTGCCGTAATAATTGTCGAACACGCGGGCATGTTCCAGCAATTGGCCGTCGGCTTCCAGCTCCGCGAACCGGTCCTTGGTGATGAAGAAGTAGTCCTCGCCATCGCGTTCTCCGGGTCGGGGCGGACGGGTCGTGACGGACACGCTCATGGCGATGGCCGGGTCTTGCGCCAGCAGGCGGCGCGTCATGGTCGTCTTGCCCGCGCCGCTGGGGGACGACAGGACGATCATCAGACCGCGCCGCTGTTCCTTGAGTTTGTCCAGATCGCTCATGTCAGCGAAGCCCTCTTTCCCTCTGTATCTGCCGCCAACGCGCGACGTTACGGTTATGCTCCGCCAGTGTGCGGGCAAAGGCGTGCCCGCCCGTGCCGTCCGCCACGAAGTAGAGCGCGTCCGTCTCCGCAGGGTTCAGCACGGCCCGGATCGCCGCTTCGCCCGGATTGCAGATCGGCGTCTCCGGCAGCCCTGTCATCTGGTAGGTGTTCCAGCGCGTTTTGGCGTTGATTTCGGATCGCCTTATGCGCCGCCCGATCGGGTCGCCGCCCGTAATGCCGTAGATGATGGTCGGATCGGATTGCAGCATCATGCCCCGGCGCAGACGGTTGACGAAGACGCCGGCCACCTCGTCGCGTTCCATGCCGATCCCGGTCTCCTTTTCCACGACGGAGGCAAGGATCACCGCTTCGGCGCGCGTGTCGAACGGCAGGTCGGGAGCGCGGGCGTCCCAAATGTCGTCCAGCAGCGCGTCCTGCGCGGCCGCCATCTTCGCCAGAAGGGCCGACTGGGTCATGCCGCGCGGGGTCAGATAGGTTTCGGGCAGCAGCGTGCCTTCCGGCGGCACGTCGGGATCGTCGTCCACCAGCGTGTCCATCCCGTCCAGCGCGCGGACGATCTGCGCGGATGTGACGCCTTCTGCGGCCGTGAACGGGTAGAGAATCGCGCGCCCGCTCGCGAGATCGGTATAGATCTTCGCCATGCTGTCGCCGGGCACCAGCGCGAACTCGCCCGCCTTGAAGTTGGCTTCGTTGCCGCGCAGCTGCGTGACGAAGCGGAACAGGCGGGCATCGCGGATGATGCCTTCCGCTTCCAGCTTGTCGGCGATGGCGCTCAACCCCGCACCGCGCGGCACGTCGAAGACGACCGTTCCGGTCGCGCCCGGGTCGGGTGCAGTGTCGTAGGCATGGTTGAGGTAGGACCAGGCGGCGATGGCGAGGCCGAGTACAAGGACGACGAGGCCGGCCAACACGATGATGAAAGCCGTCAGCCGGTTGCGGCGTGGAGGCTTGCCACGCGTTTCGATATCCCCCGTCCCCGGCATTTATTGCCGGGATCTGTTGTCGTGATGCCTCACAAGACGCGCTGTCCGGAGTCTCTCATCTTGTGGGATCACCTTCGACCAAGCCCCGGCAATAAATGCCGGGGACGAACCTGCGCAGAATCCGGCTGTCACTCTTCAGCCTTGGCGAAAATCACCGCCGCGTTCGTGCCGCCGAACCCGAAACTGTTGCTCATCACCGCGCGGGCGGAAAACGGTTTGGCGGTGTGCGGGACGAGGTCGAGCAGGGTTTCCACGCTGGGATTGTCGAGGTTGAGCGTCGGCGGGGCCATGCCGTCGCGTAAGGCCAAGATGGAGAAGATGCTCTCCACCGCGCCGGCCGCACCGAGCAGGTGACCGGTCGCGGATTTGGTGGAACTCATCAGCACGTTGGCGGCATGGTCGCCCAGCAGCTTCTCCACGGCCATGACTTCCAGCTCGTCGCCCATCGGCGTCGAGGTGCCGTGCGCATTGACATAGCCGATGTCGGTCGGGGCCAACCCGCTATTGTCCAAGGCCGCCTTCATGGCGCGGTAGCCACCTTCGCCTTCCGGCGCGGGGCTGGTGATGTGATGGGCGTCGCCCGAAAGGCCGTAGCCGCGCAGCTCCGCATAGATGGTCGCGCCGCGCGCCTTGGCGTGCTCATACTCTTCCAGAACGACCGCACCCGCCCCTTCGCCCATCAGGAACCCGTCCCGGTCCACGTCGTAGGGCCGGGACGCCCGCTCCGGCGTATCGTTGAAGCCAGTCGTCATGGCCCGGCAGGCGACGAAGGACGCGATGCCGAGGCGGTTGATGGCCGCTTCGCCGCCGCCCGCCACCATCACGTCCGCATCGCCATGCGCGATCAACCGGCCCGCATCGCCGATGGCGTGCGCGCCGGTGGCGCAGGCCGTCACCACGGCGTGATTCGGCCCCTTCAGGCCATGGCGGATGGATGTCTGACCGGACGCCAGGTTGATGAGCATGGCCGGAATCACGAAAGGCGACAGGCGGCGCGGCCCCTTTTCGTGCAGGGTGATGGAGGCGTCGTATGTGGTCTGCAACCCGCCGATTCCGGACCCGATCATTACGCCAGTGCGGTGTTGCGCCTCTTCGCCGAGCTCCTTGGGTGCCCAGTCGGCATCCGCAAGCGCCTGATCGGCGGCGGCGATCGCATAGAGGATGAAATCGTCGATGCGCTTGGCGTCCCGCGCGCTCATCACGGCGTCGGGGTCGAAAGCGTCGTCTCTGTCGGGAAAATCGCTCTTGCGCGGGACTTGCGCGGCGATCTTGCAGGCGATGTCGGAGACATCGAAATTTTCGATCTTGCGGGCACCGGAGCGCCCCGCAAGGATGTTTCGCCATGCGGGTTTGACCCCGCATCCGACGGGCGTGACGAGGCCCAGGCCTGTGACGACAACCCGTCTTGAAGTCATGAAGGCGCCTTAGCCGACCTTGTCAGAAATGAATTTGACGGCGTCGCCGACGGTCTGGATGTGCTCTGCGGCGTCGTCGGGGATTTCGATGTCGAACTCTTCCTCGAAGGCCATGACCAGTTCGACATTGTCGAGACTGTCCGCGCCCAGATCGTCGATGAAGTGCGCGTTCTCGGACACTTTATCTTCCTCGACGTCGAGGTGCTCGACGACCATTTTCTTCACGCGAGCCATTACGTCAGACATAGATTTTCCCTAATTGGCGCCGGGTCGCCCCGGCCGGTTCTTGTGGCTAGTTTGGGGCCTGTGGCCAGTTATGCAACCCCAGCCGGGTTTTTTGCCGTCGCGCAGGTAGCATAGGCGATTTTGCCGCGCTACCCCGCGGGCGGGGATAAATCAGGTAGGGTGGGGGTCGAAAACCGGCCATAAGCTCCTGCGGGAAGCCGTCCCCACGATAGATTCTAGGAACGACGCCATCCCCACCCGAGCAGCACGCGAGAGTCCTCGACGCAAACTCGACGG
>JBCCCX010000176.1:0-7065 GCA_039033275.1 Pseudomonadota bacterium
CTGTCGAACTGCACCAGTCCGAAGATGACCGGCAACGCCACGGCCGCGAACCCGCCGACGATGGGAATATAGTTCAGGATGAAGATGACCAACGCCCAGAACAGCGCATTGTCCAGCCCCAGCGCCACCATGGCGACATAGCTGATGACCGTCTGGATCAGCGACACGATGGTCTGCACGCCGATATACTGCTCGATGGAATGGCGGATGGACGAGCCGATCCGTTGCGCCCGGTCACGACGCTCTTTGTTCGGGAACAGATTGTCCATTTTGTCCGGAAAACTGGCCTGCGCCACGAAAAGGAAGACCACGTAGATCGCGATCAGCAGGAAGTCTGACAGCACACCCTGGATGGTCTGCGCGAATCCGCCCAGCGCGCCCTGCAAGCTATCCGTAATGCCGAAGCGCCCGTTGATGGCACTGTAGGAGAGGTCCTGCCCCGTCAGGCTGCCCAGCCAGGCGAAGATTTCGTTGATACGGGCATTGTAGCGCGGCGCCTGGTCCACCACGTCACCGACCGTATCCGCGACGACGACGATCAACCCGACCAGCGCGGCGACCGTAACCAAGACGGCGATGGTCAGCGCGAACCAGTAGGGAATGCGCGCCGAAAGATCGTCGATCCAGCGCGCGAACGCGTCGATGGCCAGCCAGAAGAAAACGGCGAGCGCAAACGGGGCAACGAGATCGCGGGTGACGTAGAGCGTCCAGAACAAGGCAATTGCCGCGATCAGCAGCAGCGAAGACCGGATGGTCGTGTCTGACGGCATGATGTTCCCCTTAGACTGTCTTTTCCACTTCGTCCGGACCTTATTGCATTGTCCCGTCCCGACCCATACGAAATTCGGACCATGGCTGACTTTGAAAAAATGATCCCTCAGGACCCGGCGTCGGCGCGAGAAGCGGAGCGCGACGCGATCTTCATAGGGACAGACACGGACGGTGTCCGCCAGTCCCTCCGGCTGGACAAGGCCAACCGGCACGGCCTGATCGCCGGCGCCACCGGCACGGGCAAGACGGTGACCCTGCAGATACTGACGGAAGGGTTCTCCGCCAACGGTATTCCGGTATTCGCCGCCGACGTGAAGGGCGACCTGTCAGGCATCAGCCAGGCGGGATCGGAGAACCACAAGCTGCACGAAAAGCTGCTGTCGCGCGCGGACAAGATCGGCCTGCAGGACTACCACTACGCCGCCTTCCCAACCCTTTTCTGGGACCTTTACGGCAAACAAGGTCATCCCGTCCGGACCACCATCTCCGAGATGGGCCCCGTGCTTTTGTCGCGCCTGATGGGCCTGACGGAAACGCAAGAAGGCATCATGACCATCGCCTTCGAATATGCCGACGACAATGGCATGTTGCTGCTGGACCTCAAGGATTTGAACGCGCTGCTCAACCATCTGGCGGAGAACCGCGAGGACGTTAGCCGCGAATACGGCAATGTGACGGGCCAGAGCGTGGCCGCCATCCGTCGCGACCTGCTGACGCTCGAGCGTGCCGGTGCGGAAGAGTTCTTCGGCGAACCCGCATTGGAGTTGGAAGACTTCATGCGCGTGGACGCGGACGGCCGCGGTATGGTCAACATCCTCGCCGCGGACGAGTTGATCAACAGCCCGGCGCTTTACGCGACCTTCCTGCTGTGGCTGCTGTCGGAACTCTTCGAAGAGCTGCCGGAAATCGGCAATCCCGACAAGCCGGTCATGGTCTTCTTCTTCGACGAGGCGCACCTGCTCTTCGACGATGCCCCCAAGCCGCTGGTCCGGAAGATCGAGCAGGTTGCCCGGCTGATCCGTTCCAAGGGTGTCGGCGTGTTCTTCGTGACGCAGAATCCGATGGACATCCCCGACAGCGTGCTGGGCCAACTCGGAAATCGTATCCAGCACGCGTTACGGGCCTACACGCCGAGGGAACAGCGTGCTGTGCGGGCCGCCGCCACGAGTTTCCGCGAAAACCCCGCCTTCAACACGGAAGAGGTGATTACCGATCTCGGCGTCGGCGAGGCGCTCGTGTCCCTGCTTAACGAGCGCGGCGCGCCGGAGATCGTCGGCCGAACGCTGATCCGACCGCCCTCATCACGGCTCGGCCCGGCGAAGCCGTCGGAACGCCGCGCCGTGCAGGCCGACAGTCCCGTCGGCGGGAAATATGACGATGCCGTGGACCGCGAAAGCGCCTATGAGGTGCTGGAGGCGCGCGCGGAAAAACGCGAAAAAGCGAAAGCCGCAGAGGCCAAGCGCGCGGAGCGGGAAAAGGCCAAAGCCAAGTCCGCAAAGAAAACGACCACGCGCCGCCGGTCCTCCAAATCGTCCGACAACGTCATCATGCGCGAAGTCACGCGCGAGCTGAAGCGCGAGGGTCGCCTCATCATGCGGCGGGCCATGCGAAATGCGGTGCGCGGCGTGCTGGGCGGATTGATGCGGCGATAGGCCCGCATGCTGACGCGCTTCGCCCCCTCGCCCACGGGCTACTTGCATCTCGGCCACGCCTTCGCGGCGGAGCAGGCTTTTGCCTTCGGTCCCTGCCTCCTGCGTATCGAGGACATCGACACGACCCGGTCCCGCCCGGAACTGACGGCGGCCATCTACGAAGACTTGCGATGGCTCGGCTTCGACTGGCCGGAGCCGGTGCGTGTCCAAAGCGATCACCTGGCCGATTATGCGGGCGTGATCGATGCGCTGGATGCGCGCGGCTTGCTCTACCGGGACTACAGGACGCGCAGCGGCCGCGAGGACCGGAGCCTGCCGCCGGTCGTGAAGCTCTCGACGGTCCGGGCCGTCGCCGCGCTCGGCACGGACCGGCTGTCCTTCATGGAAGACGACCGCGAGGTGGCGGTCGATCTCTCCACGCTGGAGGACAAGACCGTCATTCGCCGCGACATCGGGACCAGCTACCACATCGCCGTGACCCATGACGATTGGCGGCAGGGCGTGACGGACGTGGTACGCGGCGCGGACCTGTTCGAGAAGACGCGCGTCCATGTCCTCATCCAGACCCTCATGGGCTGGCCCGTGCCGCGCTACCATCACCATCCCCTCATCATGGAAAGCGAGGGGAAGAAGATGAGCAAGCGCACAGGTTCGCTCACCATCCGTGCCTTACGCGAAAAGGGCCTGTCGGCGCGAGATGTGCTGGCCCAGGCACGCGAGAGGGCACGCGAGAGGGCGCGCGGGATGGCGGGCGGCTTACCAAAACGATAGCCTTGGACGGTGCTTTTCTTCGCGCCCCCCGTGGACCCGGTGAAGGTGAACGGTTATGGCCGAGTCTCCGCATGCGGTCCGTCATGACCGGAGCGGACGCTGTAGGGGATATGCGAGCGATCATGCCTGGCCGATTTCTGATCCGGAAAAGCCGGACCCTGGCTCTCGCGGGAACTCTGTTCGCCGCTGCGACCGCCCTCCCGCTGACGGCTGTGGCGCAGCTATCCGTCGACCAGAACGCCGTCGGGACAAGCCGCCCGCTACAGCTGGCGCCCGACAGCCCGTTCCGGGATCCTGACCTCATCTATCTGGAAGCCAACGAGGTCATCAACGACGAAGCCGCCAACGTCCTCACCGCGATCGGAGAGGTGGAGGGCCGCTACCAGGACCGCACCTTGCGCGCCGAGCGGGTCGATTACAACCTGAATACGGGTGTCGTATTGGCGACGGGCGACGTGGTGCTGATCGACGCGACCGGCGACGTGCAATATGCCGACAAGATCGAGCTGTCCGACGAGCTGCAGGCCGGTACGGCGGCCAACTTCACCGCGCGCCTCGCCAGCGGCGCGACGACCGCGGCCCGCTTCGTGGCCCGCGACGAGAACGGCGAATTCGAGCTCTACAACGTTACCTATACGGCGTGCGAACTTTGCAAGAATAGCGAAGGCGAAACGGAACGCCCGACTTGGCGACTGAAGGCCCGGCGCGTCCGGCAGGACGACGAGACCCGCACGATCCGCTACCGCGACGCCGTCATCGAGCTGTTCGGTATCCCGATCTTCTATTCGCCCTATCTCGCCCATCCGGACCCGAGCCAGGACCGGGCGTCAGGCCTCCTGATCCCCACGGTCGGCCTGTCGCAGTCGCGCGGCGCGACCTATGTGCAGCCCTACTACTGGGCGATCGACGACTATAGCGAAGCCACGATCACGCCGCGCATCTATAGCAGCGTCAATCCGCTGCTGGAACTGCAGGCGCGGCGCAAGTTCAACACGGGCGAGATCAACTTCGCCGGCTCCTTCACCTATGCCACGCTGTTCGACCAGAACGGCGATCCGCTCGACGACCCGGCCCGTTTCGCCATTCCCAGTCAGGCCGAAAAAGGCCCGGAATGGTCGAGCCATTTCTTCCTGGACGGATATTTCCGTCCCAGCCGGCAATGGTCCTGGGGCTACACGACCATGGTCCAGACCGACGACACCTATCTCGACCGGTACGGCGTCAGTTCGAACTTCTACAGCAACGGCCTGTTCGAATATATTCCGAGGCGCAACACCACCCAGGCCTTCGTTGCCGGACAAGGTGAGAACTACCGGATTTCCGCCGTCGCGGTGGGTTTCCAGGGTCTCAACAGCTTCTTTCTAGAGGACGAAACGACCGGGCAGGTGTTCGCCGTGCGCGACAATGACGATGCCCTGCCCATCATCGCGCCGCGCATCCAGGGCGAGTACTATGTCAATGATCCCTTGCTCGACGGGCGGGCTCGCCTGTTCGGGGACCTGACCTATCTGACCCGGGAAGACGCGAACGACTACGGACGCGCCACGGCCGGTCTGGACTATTCCAAGACATGGATCGCGCCGGGCGGATTGGAGGTCAAACCGTTCGCCTGGGGGCGCTTCGACAATTACGAGCTGGAGACTCGTGCGGGCACGCCGATCGATTTCAACCGCAGCCTCGGTCAGGCCGGCGTGGACATACGCTATCCGTTCATCCGGCCTGGCGATGCGTTCGACCTGATCATAGAGCCGCGGGTCAAGTACACAGAGAGCTTCGGCGACGCCAAGCTGGACCGGTTCGTGGATCCCGCGACGGGCCTGTCCCTCATAGAAGACGGAACCTCGCCCGATCTCGATGCAGAGCTTCTTTTCGAGACGAACAAAGCGGACGGACTCGATTTTTTCGAGGAAGGACGACGCATCGATGTCGGCGCGGAAGTGGCCGCGCGCTGGCAAATGAACGGCCGGGACAGCGAAGTGTCTCTTTTCGCGGGCCGGAGCTACGCGGACGGGATCCAGAACAGTTTCGATGTCGGATCCGGCTTGACGAACGGCGATTCCGAATATGTTGCCGAACTGGAGTTCGACGTCGCCGGCTTTCTCGACGGCAACCTCCTGGCGCGCTACGATCCGGTATCCGGCGATGTGGTCAGGGTCGACTCCGCCATCCGCGCCCGCAGCAAGTTTGTGGATCTGTCCGCACGCTACTACCGCCTGGGCGATCAACCCGTGCGCCAAATCGCCATCGGGGCGCCGCAGGAGGAAGTCTCGGGTTCGGTCGTCGTCCGCCCCATGGATAATTTGAGCCTCGGCTATCAGGTCGTGCGCGATCTGGAGCAGGCCGTCACGCGCTCGCAACGTTTCTCGCTGGGCTACCGCGACGACTGCACGTTGGTCGAGCTGTTCCTGTTCACTCAGGACTTCGGCAACGACATCATCCGGAACGAGTTCGAGATCGGCGTGCGCCTGACGCTTGCCACGCTGGGGAGCATCGGAAGCCAATAAAAAACCAAGCTCTCAGCCGACGAAGGCTTTCTCGACGACGAAATGCTTGGGCTCTGAGTTGGAACCCTCTTCAAGGCCGAACCCTTCGACCAGCGCAGCCGTGTCGTCGATCATTTCCTTGGACCCGCAGATCATCACCCGGTCCGTGTCCTTGTCCAATGGCGGCGTGCCGGCGACCTCGAAAAGCTTGCCGGTTTCCAGAAGCGTGGTGATGCGTCCTCGAAGCGGATGATCCTCGCGCGTCAGTGAGGTGATCAGTTTCAGCTTGGGCGAGCCGTCTTCCTTCACGACCATCTCGCCGACCAGCGGATCGTTGATCAGGTCCGCGACCAGCCGCTGGCTATATTCAAGCTCGCCCGCTTCGCGGCAAGTGTGGGTAACGATGACCTCGTCATAACGCTCGTAAGTTTCCGGATCGCGCACCAGCGAAGCGAAAGGGGCGAAGCCCGTGCCAGTGGAGAACATCCACAGCCGCTTGCCCGGCAGCAGCGCGTCCAGCACCAGGGTTCCGACAGGCTTGCGGCCCAGCAGCACCGTGTCGCCCTCTGCGATTTTCTGCAGGCGGGACGTCAGCGGGCCGTCTTCGACCTTGATGGAATAGAATTCCAACTTGTCGTCCCAGGCCGGGCTGGCAACGGAATAGGCCCGCATGACGGGGCGCTTCTGGTCTTCGGTCTTGGGCAGTCCGATCATGATGAACTCGCCGGTGCGGAAACGGAAGGACGGCGGGCGGGTGATGGAGAAGGCGAACAGCCGGTCGGTGAAGTGCTCGACAGCGAGCACCTTTTCCTCGGTAGGCGCATTGGACATGTGAAGGCTTTCCTGTTTGCGAACCGATCGCAGCCGCGGGTATCTAGCGATGAGGCGTGGCGATTTCAATAACAGTTATAAAGGACAACTGTTCGTTATATAGAACGACCATCCTCGAAGGCAATCACGTTTTCGATGGCAGCGCATCCAGTCTTTTTTCGACCTATCGCAAGACGCATCACGCCTAGGCCGCTAAGGAGCCGCAATGAGCGAGATCAGACTGCAAACCAACTTCCCGCACCACGACCGTGAGGACTGGCGCGCCTTGGCCGAGAAGGGCCTCCGTAGTGCGGCTTTCGACACGTTGGAGAGCGAGACAGAGGACGGATTGCGGCGCGGGCCCCTGTTCGATGCGTGCGACCGCCCAGAAACGTCAGCCTCCCTGACCCGCAGCGACGACCCGTCGCGGGACGGGCGTCCGTGGCACATTTGCGCACCGGTCGAACTAGACGATCTCGACACAGCCAACGGACAGCTGCTGGAGGATCTGAAGGGCGGTGCCAGCGCCGTTCGTATTGGGAACGTACCCGTTTCGCGCCGGGCCGATCTGCGCCGCC
>JBCCCX010000177.1:0-6967 GCA_039033275.1 Pseudomonadota bacterium
CTACCTTTTCCGCGAGGTCTTAGGCAATCCCGACAATCAAGCCATCAGCCATGACGTGGAGCAAGTGCTCGGTCGCACAGTTCGGCGACTTGCGCCCGTTCCAGTGCGCGTCCTGACAGGGGCGAGGCACCATTGGCGACCTCCACCATGTCCGGAAGCTGCCCGGAACATTGCAGGGCGACATCGCAACCGGCTGCGAGCGCGTCGCGGGTCTTGTGGACCAGGCTGTTCCCCGTGAGCGCCTTCATGTCGAGATCGTCGGACATGAGCAGGCCGTCAAAGCCGATCCGCTCACGGATGAGGCGTTGCAGCGCCTTGGGCGATGTGGTGACGGGTCGGTCATCAGCCTGACTGTAGACCGCATGGGCCGTCATCGCCATCGGCGCATCGGCCAGCCGCCTGAAGGGGACGAAATCCGTGTCCGTAAGCTCTTCCAGGAGCGCGTCGATCTGCGGCAGGGCGAGATGGCTATCCACGGTGGCGCGGCCGTGCCCGGGTATGTGCTTGACGACCGGGGCGACCCCGCCCGCCATGAGGCCCGACATGGCGGCGTGGGCCAGATCGACGATGCCGGTCACGTCGTCGCCCAGCGCGCGGTCCGAGATTATCGGGTCCGCGCCCGGTTGCGGCAGGTCCAGCACAGGCGCGCAGTCCGCCGTGATGCCGACCGCACGCAGATCGTCTGCGATCAGCCTGTGTCCGAGCCAGACCGCGCGGCGCCCCCGCCCCGGATCGTCGGCATGGATGGCTGCGTAGGCCGCACCGGTCGGATAGGCGCGCCAGTGCGGCGCTTTCAGGCGCTGCACGCGCCCACCTTCCTGATCCACGAAGATGAGCGCTTCGCGCCCGACCGCATGTCTCAGTTCGCCACAGAGGCGCTCGACCTGCGACGGTGACTCCACATTCCGGGAGAACAGGATGAAGGCCCATGGATCCACGTCGCGGAAGAAGGCTTTCTCGTTCGCCGTCAGCCTTGGGCCGGACAGGCCCAATATTGCGGCCACAGGCATCACGCCGGCACCATCACGTCAGCGGCGCGCGACGAAGCAGGACTGGCCGGCCGCTTTCAGCCGGTCGCAGACGCCGGACGCGGAGGCGCGGCTGTCGAACCCGCCGACCCGCGCGCGGTAGTAGATGCCCTTTTCGGCTAGATCGACCCGGGCGATATCCGAAGGGTAGGACCCGATGATCGCACCGTGACTGCCCCGGATGCGGGCGTAGGTCGCTTCGGCTTCGGCCTGGCTGCGCAGAGACGCGACCTGGACGACCCAGTCCGAACTTGATGCGGCAGGCGGAATCGGCTGCGGTGCGGGCGCGGGGTCCCGCACGGCCGGCGCGGGTCCTGGCGTCGGTGTCGGATCGATGACGACGGGCTCGGGCTCGACAGGCTCTGGGTCGGGCGTGGACACGACCGGACGGTCGACCGGCGTTTCGGGCGGCGGCAAGGTCACGATGTCGGTCGAGGGTTGCTGCCCGGCCATGACATCGAAGACCTCCTTGTCTTGGTCGGGAGTCTGCATTCCGCCCGGATCGTCCGGGACGATCTTGAAGGGTGTGTTCTCGGCCGTGATGAGCGGCGGGTCGGCGCGGTCGCGGACGCCAGGCTGGTAGATCTTGATACCGATGAAGACGAAGGTCGCCAGAAGACCGAACCCGATCACGAGCTTCAATAGTCCGGCACGCTCCGACGTACGCGCCACCTCGAATGGGGTGACGGGCTCGACCGGCTCCATCGCCGGGTTGAATTCTGGACCGCTCGGGCTCATCGCTCCCTCCCCTGGCAGGCTTAACCGTTGATTAGGGGAATGCCGCCCCGAGGTTAAAGACTTATTGCAGCCATTCTATCCGGCCAGGTAGCCGGTCGCCGTGAACAGCTTGCGGTGCTCGGCGATGGCGAAATTGTCGGTCATGGACGCGATGTAGTCCGAGACCACGCGTGCGGTCTGCAGGCCGTGAGCGCCGTCGCAGCCGCTTTGCAGCTCGGTCGGCAGGATGGACGGATCGGCGATGAACAGGCCGAACAGCTCGGACACGACGCGCGACGCCTGCCCCATCATGCGGTTGACCAGATAATGCCGGTACATGCGCGTCATCAGAAATTCGCGCAAAGGCCGCTCCTTTTCGCGGAAAGACGCGCTGAAATCGCAGATGGCTTCCGGGAGATGGCGGATATCGTCCGGACTTTGCGGATCGTGCCGTTCAAGCCGGGTGCGCGTTTCGGCCAGCACGTCGGCGACCATGTGCCCGATCATGTCGCGCACGGCCTCGTGTATCATACGGTCGCGCGAAATGTCCGGATAACGCCGACGCACATCCGCAAAGGCGTCGCCGACGAAGGGCACATCCATGATGTCCTCGACCGAGAACAGCCCCGCCCGCAGCCCGTCGTCAATATCGTGATTGATGTAGGCGATATCGTCGCTGATGGCGGCGACCTGCGCTTCGGGCCCGGCATAGGTGTGCAGCTCCAACGCCTGATAGTCCGGTATCGCCCGCAGCGCCCATGGCAGCGCCTCGTAGTCGGCCTCGCGCCGCACGACCGGACCATTATGCTTGGCGATGCCCTCCAGCGTCTCCCAGGTCAGGTTCAGCCCATCGAACTCGGCGTAGCGGGACTCCAGCTTGGTGACGATCCGCAACGTCTGGGCGTTATGGTCGAACCCGCCATAGGGTCCCATGGCGGCCGACAACGCATCTTCGCCCGAATGGCCGAAGGGCGGATGGCCGAGATCGTGGGCGAGGGCGAGGCATTCGGCCAGGTCTTCGTCCAGACCCAGCACGCGCGCGATGGACCGCGCGATCTGGCTGACCTCGATCGAGTGGGTCAGGCGCGTGTGGTAATAGTCACCCTCATGCGCGACGAAAACCTGCGTCTTGCCTTTCAGTCGGCGGAAAGCGCTGGAATGGATAATCCGGTCCTTGTCGCGCTGGAACGGGCTGCGCTCCGATTTCGTCGGCTGGGCAATGACACGGCCGCGCGCATTGTACGGGTCGGACGCGTAGGGCGCGCGGCTTTGGCGGGTCGGTTTGAAGACTGTCACAGTCAACCTTTCGTCAGCGCCTTTGTGGTAAGGCGTTCGCGCGCTATATAGAGAACATGACCGAGACCGCCACACAGATAAAGTCCGTCACCCTGAGCGAGTCAGCCGCCCGGCAGATCAACGCCATCATGGCCAAGCAGGGCGTGCAGCGTATGCTCCGCGTCGCTGTAGACGGTGGTGGATGCTCCGGCTTTTCCTATCGCTTCGAGTTTGCCGACAAAGCCAATGCCGACGACCTGCTGATCGAACGCGACGGGGCGCGGGTCGTGATCGATGAAATGAGTCTTGAATTCCTGGAAGGTTCGGAAATCGACTATTCGCGGGAGCTGATCGGTGCCGCCTTCAAGGTCGTGAACCCGAACGCGACGGCGAATTGCGGCTGCGGGACGAGTTTCAGCATATAGCTTCACTCTGGCTGCGTTGCGCCGAAGGTACTGCGAGCGGCAGCGAATGTGTTAGCTTGGGAATCTAGCCCAATCAATCCGTCATGGCACGACTTGATCGTGCCATCCACGAGGCGATAGCCCATCGCCAGTCGCATGGATCTCACAGTCGAGCTGTGCGATGACGGGTCGATCGGGTCATCTATAAGGGCTTTACACAACCCCACCCGCTCAACCCGGCGCACGCCGGGATCCAGTCAAGAGCGTGAGTGAAGACGAAATCGCGGGTCGCGTGTCTGGACGCTCGAAGATACTCGGCTCTTACTGGTGTTTGCACCCTTATGCCCAACTGGATCCCGGCGTGCGCCGGGGTGAGCGAAGGTCAAAGCAAACCTTTCAATGCACGTCAGCTTATCGCCTACAGTCCGTTTTAAGAGTGTGGAGTAGCCTACGCGGACGGCAAATCTAGAAACAGATCAAAAACGCCCCGCCGCTCCAGGAAACACGACCGGCGTTTCGCTGCCGTCATTCGCCACGGCACTCACGCCGAAAAAGTAGTTGTCGATCACCAGATTATCGAAGGTCCACTCATTCACCTGTCCGACGAAGCGCGAACGGGTCCATTCCGGCTCTGTCGTGTAGCGCCAATGAACGCGGTAGCCCGCCAGATTGCCCGCGTTTTCAGGCGTTTCCCATGTCATCTTCGCGCTCGGCTGCACCGCGCCTTCGATCTCGACATTGGCAGGGAATGGCGGCGCGCCGGCCATGCCGGCCAGAACGACGGCGTTCAGCCCCGTGAGCTTCGCCGCATAGTCCGCATCCACGCCCTCCATTGTGTCGCCATAGACGATACCGTCTTCGGTTCGCAGGTCTTGATGCTGGCGGTCATAATGCTCGTGCGTTTCCATGATGCGCACCCCGGGAATGCCGACCCGATTGAAAGGCCGGTGGTGCCCCCCGCGACCGAACCGGTCGAGCCTGTACACCATCATCACGTCCAGATTGGTCAGATACTGGTCGCCCATCGCCTTGACGTAGCGCGCGAGGTTGCGAGACGGGCTGTCCACTTCCCCGCCCGTGAAGCGCCGCCGCCCCGCCTCTTCCTCGGTTTCCACGAACCGCGTCCCTTCGGAAAAGACCCGCGCGGACGTGTTGTCGATCACGCCGTCTATACCGCTGATGTTGGAGATCATGTCGTTGTTCAACACGCCTTTGATCTCCCAGCCTTCGTCCAGCGCGAAGTCGGCCACGATGCGGCCGCCGAACAGGCCCTGCTCCTCACCGGACAGACCGGCATAGATGATCGAGCCGGGAAATTTGTACTTGGACAGGACCCGCGCCGCTTCGATCGCGCCGGCCATGCCCGAGGCGTTGTCGTTGGCGCCGGGGCTATCGTCCGTGCCGTTGAGCGGGTCCGTGACGCGGCTATCAATGTCGCCGCTCATCATGACGTAGCGGTTCGGGTCGGTCGTGCCGCGCTGGATGGCCAGGACGGAAACCACGTCGGTCGGTTCGGGAATGCGGCGTTCTCCGCTGACTGTGTCGGAGACATAGATGACTTCGAGGCACCCGCCGCATTCCGCACTGATCTTTTCGAATTCCGCGAAGATCCAGCGCCGTGCCGCGCCTATACCGCGCGTGTCGGATCGCGTTTCCGAAAGGGTGTGGCGCGTGCCGAAATCGACCAACGTCTGTATGTCCGCGCGAATGCGCTCCGCGCTCGGCGCGGTGGCGATATCGTAAAGTTTCGTGACCTCTCCGGGCGGAGCGTTCTGGGCAATAGCAGGCAGAGCGAGCAGTGCGGCGGCACCACCGAGGAGGAAAGAACGCATAGAGATCAACCTGTTGCGGCGAGTTTTAGAACCTGGCTGTAGGAAGGCTGCAGATCCATCTCGCCGTGCCGGTCCGCCATGGCCGCATGCAGGCGCGGTAGCTGCCAGCAAGGCACATACATATAGGCGTGATGCTCCACATGATAGTTGACCCAGTAGGGCGCGAGAAAGATCCGGGCGAGCCAATTCGCCCGCGTCGTCCGCGCCTGCGTCAGAACGTTGCCATCCGTCGTCGTCAACGCATGTTCCGCAATGTTGCGGTTGCGCAGAACCGCCATGAACCAGGTCGCCAGCGGCAGGAGCCATAGAACGGGATAGACCCACCAATGCCCGATCAGGGCCAGCCCGGCGAACAGCACCCCGTTGGTGATGAGATAAGGCCAGGCGGAAGTCTTCTCGAATGCCTCCATGCCAGGCGCGTGCGCCGCCTTGAGGCTCGCCATCCGCAAACGCAGAAAAGTCTGCCCGGTCAGGTCACGGAAGAATTTCCGGCGCAGACTGGCCTTGGACACGGGGAACTTGGCCGACAGCGGCAGGTCGGGATCGTCCTCGGTCTGGGTGAACTTGTGATGCTTCAGATGGTAGCGACGGTAGGCCGCCATGTCGCCGCCATAAGGCGCGCCGAGCAGCCACTTGCCCGCGAACTCGTTCATCCAGCGCGTCTTGAACAGCACGCCGTGTGCCGCGTCGTGCATCAGAATCGCCATGCCGTGCTGGCGAGACCCAACCAGCAGAACCGCGAGACCAATCGTCAGCGGGTTGGTCCAGACGATCGCCACGGCCCAAGCCGCGAAGACCACGCCCCAGACATGCAGCGTCAGCCACGCTCCCCAGAAATCCGAGCGACGGGAGAGTTCGCGCACTTTTTCACGCGGCAAATATGAGGCGGTCGCACCCATGAATGCAAAGTGCGACGGGTCAGGATGCAAGTCAACGACCGGACACGCCTCATCCTTGACCGGATGGGATGCACGGATAAGAGCAGTCCGGGGACATATAGGCCAGGCGTGAGGGGATATGCCGGAGCAGCTCATCAAGGGATATCGCGAGTTCCGCCTGTCGGACTTCGCGGAGCAGAAGAAGCTCTACGAGACGTTGGGGCGCAGCGGGCAGTCGCCACGCGTCATGCTCATCAGCTGTTCGGACAGCCGCGTCGATCCGACCGACATCTTCCACGCCTATCCGGGCGAAATGTTCGTGCTGCGGAACGTCGCCAACATCGTACCACGCGGCGACGTCGAATCGCCGACGCCCAGCACGGCGGCAGCACTGGAATATGCCGTGAAGATTCTCGGTGTGAAGGTCATCCTCGTCATGGGGCATGAGAGCTGCGGCGGGATCGAAGGCTGCCTGAACGGCCTCACGGACGGGTTCGTCGGCGCCTGGATCGACCACCTCACCCCGGCGCGCGACCGCATCCTCGCGCGCGGCCTGTCGGGCAAGGAGGCCCAGACGGAACTGGAGCTGGAAGGCGTACGTATGAGTTTGCAGAACCTGATGAGCTTCGACTTCATCGCCGAGCGGGTCCGCGAGGGCGAGCTCGTCCTGCAAGGCGCTTACTTTTCAATCATTTCCGCGAAACTGCTGATGATGGAACGGACAGGCGTGTTCGCAGAAGTGCCGCCTTCGGAAGGCTAAGATAGCCGTCCCCGGCATTTATTGCCGGGGTCTGGTCGAAGGATCGTTCACAAGATGCGAAGCTCCTTACGCC
>JBCCCX010000178.1:0-6966 GCA_039033275.1 Pseudomonadota bacterium
GGAAGCATGGCGGTTGGTATGAAAGCTGGCTGCTAAACCCATATTTCGTCCCCGGCATTTATTGCCGGGGACGAGACCTTGTCAGGTTTAAGATTGTGCCGCGGTGAGATGGAAATAAATCCATCTTTCTCTGTAGTCCCTACCCGCAGCTCACTTCCTGCACATAGCCCTCCCGGTCCAGCACGATCGTCAACCGGTCCATCATCTCCGGGCCGATCGTGATGCGGTCCGTGATCGTGCCGATGGAGGGCGCGTAAAGCTGCTGCCCGGCCTGGTAGGTCTGCACCTGGACGTATGTGTCGCCCATCATTTCCCCATTGAGGAAGTCGTTTTCTGGGCCTTCGAACACGGCCGGGCGAATGATGCGCTTGGCACCGGGCAGGCCAGGAATGTAAATCGCGCCTTCATTGACGCCCAGCAGAGGCGCGTAAAGCTGCGACTGGCAAGGGTCGAGTGCGGGCAGGCGCGGCGTCGGCGCGGGCTGGAGCCAGTCGGGGCGCACATATTGCCCTTGTCCAGGCTGCGGCGTGAAGCTGTATCCGCCCTGTCCGCTAAATCCCACAGGACCGGCCATGCAGGCCGACAGGCCGAGCAGCGACAATGTGACGACCAGAATGCGCATAATGGGACATGCCTGTCCAAACAGGGTTAATGGCGCGCTAAGATTTGGATGGCTGCGCGGCAATCTGTCGGAATGGCAACCCTTCTGACGAAGCCGTGACCGACATGTTATGACTCCGCCGCCGTTTTCTCGCTATGAGGATGAAGCGCGGCCCTGGTTCCCTCCCCTTCCCACGGCCGCCATGCAACAGGAAGGGCGAGGCGCCTGACACGATCCCCCCTTGGTCTCCCGCTTCGCCCTTCCCACTCGCACCCTCCCTTGCCAGCGCCCCCTGTCGCCGCATAAGCCCCCGGCCCATGTCCAAGCCGGCCGACACACCGACCGAAACGCCGTGGCGCGCCACGGTCCTGACCCTTTATCCCGAGGCGTTTCCGGGGGTTCTGGGCGCGTCGATCATCGGCGGCGCTGAAAAAAGCGGTCTCTGGCAGCTCGACACGGTTGATATTCGGGACTTTGCCGTTAATAGGCACCGCACTGTCGACGGCCCACCGGCCGGTGGCGGGGCGGGCCTCGTGCTCAAACCCGACATTTCGGCGAAAGCCATCGACAGCGTGGTCTGCGACCCTGACGGAAACCGAAGGGACGACCGCCCGCTGCTATACATGACCCCCCGGGGCCGGCCTCTGACGCAGACACGCGTTTCGGAGCTCGCCGCCGGGCCGGGTCTTGTTTGCTTTTGCGGACGGTTCGAGGGCCTCGACCAACGCGTCATCGAATCGCGCGGCATGGAGGAAGTCTCCATCGGCGATTTCGTACTTGCGGGGGGAGAGGTCGCCGCACAGGCCATGATCGAGGCGTGCGTGCGCCTGCTGCCGGGCGTGCTCGGCAATGCGGAGAGCGCGCACGACGAGAGTTTCGAGGACGGCTTGCTGGAGTATCCGCTCTACACCAAGCCGCGAGAGTTCGAGGGCCGGGAAATTCCGGCCGTGCTCACATCTGGCGACCACGGGGCCGTGGATCGCTGGCGGCGGGCACAAAGCGAAGAGATTACGAAGGCGCGTCGGCCGGACCTCTGGGCGGCGCATCTGGAACGGAAGGGCGAAAGCCCGACAGTGAAAGGTCGCGACAATGAACGTGATTGAAAAGCTAGAGAAAAAAGAGGCCGAGCGCCTCCTGTCGTCGGGCAAGACCATTCCCGACTTCTCCGCCGGCGACACGCTCGTCGTGCAGGTCCGCATCACGGAAGGCACGCGCACGCGTCTGCAGGCCTTCGAAGGCGTCTGCATCGCGCGGTCCGGTGCCGGGCTGAACGAGAGCTTCACCATGCGCAAGATCAGCTACGGCGAGGGTGTGGAGCGCGTCTTCCCGCTCTACAGCCCGCTGGTCGAGGAGATCGAGGTGAAGCGTCGCGGCAAGGTCCGTCGCGCCAAGCTCTATTACTTGCGCGAGCGCCGCGGCAAGTCCGCCCGCATCGCCGAGCGCACCACCGGACGCGGCATGTCCAAGGGACGCGCCAAATAGCCTTGCGCCCGGCTGCGTTGCAGCCGGCATCATCCACGCAACAGCCCGCCGGCCGGCGGGCTTTTTGCCGTTTTGAAAACGACCTGACGCTCGGTTCCGACTTTTCGGTCTAAATATCCGTAATGGATACGCTTGGAACGCGCGGACTCCTCTCCCGTTGTTCTGGCAAGAGCGCATCTGATCGCAACAGACTTTAAACTGCTGTAATCAAATAGCTTTTGTACTGACCAGAACGATTTTGAGAGGAAAACCTAATGACGACCGAATACAATAAACCCTGTACGACGACGGCAACCGGGACGGAGATTCCCGTCGTCCACGAACCCGAGACCAAGAGCAACGGACTGCTGCTCGGTGCCGCCGTTCTCGCACTCGGCGCACTTGCCGTCGCCGGTGGCGCAGCCCTGATGGGTGATGACAATTACGACCGCGTCGCGGCCTATGACGACGATGCCGTCGTGACCGCCGAAGCCGTTTCCGGCGACTATGACGCTGACGACGCCTATGCCGACGCCGAATATGTCGACCTCGACGAAAACGAGACTGTCTACACCGCCGATCTCGACGACGCCGACATGGACGATGTAGCCGACATGATGGATGATAGCGCCGTTATTGGTGACAATGACATCGAAGCGGCCCTGAATGACGAGACGGATTACGCCGAAGCGACCGTCTATGCCGCGCAGGACGACGAAGCGGACACGACCATCGAATATGAGACGGACCATGATGCCGAGCCGAAAACGGCCGTGATGGGTGCCGTGGAGATGCATCCCGCCAAGATCAACGATACGGTCGGCGAGATACTCCAGGCGGATGGACAGCCGAGCATCCAGTCCGATGAAGACATCATCGTCATGGACGATACGGTCAATGAAGACGTGTTCCGCGCCGCCGACGATGACGGCATGGTCGCCGACAACGCCATCGTCGTGCCGGGATCGAACGGCACGTTGACCACCGTGACTTGCCCCGCCGGAACGACCGCCCAGACGGACATGACCTGCGAGATCACAGGCGATTACGTCGCGGACCTGAACGACTAATCAGACGCGACACCCGACTGCCATTCATCCCATAAGGGGAGGAGTGGAGGCCCCTGGCGCTTCGGCGTCGGGGGTTTTTCTTGTCCTCCTTGAACGCCCGAATAGTTTCCCAGGATCAATTTTCTCGGAACGGACACGGGGCCGCATCGTTGATCTGGCACCGAAACGCGGCGCGGTCTGTATCCGTAATGGACTGAACGTTCACCGTTTTTCAAAACCGGACCGAAAGACCCCACATGACCTATCTGAAAATCGCCCTCGCCACAGCCGCCGCCTTGGCCGTGGCTACGCCCGCCTTTGCTGGCGACAAGGACAAGAAGAAATATGACACGAAGGCAGAAACCGCCATGGCCGTAACGGACGGCGACGCGGCCGAGATGCACCCGGCCAAGGTCAATGATACGGTCGGCGAGATTCTTCAGGCAGACGGCGAGCCGTCCATGCAATCCGACGAAGACATCATTGTGATGGATGACACGGTCAATGAAGACGTGTTCCGCGCCGCCGACGATGACGGCATGGTCGCCGACAACGCCATCGTCGTGCCGGGATCGAACGGCACGCTGTCCACGGTCACCTGCCCGCCCGGCACAACCGCCCAGACCGACATGACCTGCATGATCACGGGCGAGTACAAGCCCGACCTGACAGATTAGGCCCAGGTCCGACCGAACATTCGCCCCTCAAGGGGAGGAGTGGAGACCCCCGGTGCTTCGGCACTGGGGGTTATTCGTTTAAGGGACCTGAGAAAACGCTAGCTGTCGCAGTCCATCGGTTCGGTCGCCACGCCCCAGTGTTCGATCTCGGCCGGGCTCATCCAGTGCATCGCCTCCGTTCCGGCGGCCTGCGTTCTGAAGTCGTAGAAATCCGGGTTCACGCCCATGTCGGACAGGAAGTCGCGCGAATAGGCGCGGTGATTGTCCCAGACCGCATCCTGCGCGTCGAAACCGCTGCCGCCCCAGGCGTGCACGCCCACTTTCGCCCCACAAGCCACGCGCCGTTCCGTCCCGGCGAGGAACAGATCGACCGCGCCGGAAGCGATGCGCGATCCTGGGCGCAGTTCGGTCGCCAGCCCCGCCGCCCGGATGGTGCGCGCCAACCGGTAGTTGGACGTCACGTCACGCGTACCCGGCATGTCCATGAAAACGAGCGTGTCGACCTCCGGATGGTCGCGCAACAGACGCCGGACGGCCGTTTCCGATCGTCCGTCCGTATAGCCGTAGCCATAGGCGTGCGTGGCTTCGACTTCGAAACTCAACAGATCCGGATCAGGCTCTCGCAGCAGCAGCGCGGCGAGCAGGACGACAACCACGCCCCCCACGGCGAACAGGTCCCAGCGCACGCCCTCAGTCCACCCAGGGCAGCCAGGATAGCCACGCCGCTGGCTCGCACGCCCCGTCCGTCAGCAGGTCGAACCGTTCCAGATCATCACGTGACAGGAAATAGAGCGAGGCGTGCGGCGCGGCGTCGCGCGCAAACGCGTAGAAGTCCGGGTCGATGTCGAGCGAGGCGTGGAAGCGTTCCATGCGGTCCTCGATCGGGTCGTAACCTAGCGTGCGCGGGCTCTCGCCGTCCTGGTCCTGCCAGCTATGCACGCCGAGGCGCGCGCCGCATTCCATGGTGCGTTCCTGACCCGCCAGGAACAGGTCCACCCCGCCGGACGCGATGAAGCTGGTGCTTTCCAGATGGGTGTCGATCCCGCGCGCCCGGATCATCTGCGCGATGCGCGTATTCTCGCCCAGATGCGACGTGCCGGGCACGTTGCGCAGCACGATGGTTTCGATCTGCGGGTTGGCGTCCAGCTGGCGGCGCACATCGGCGAAACTGTGATGGTCCGTGCCGCCATAGGCGTAGGCAACCGTATCCTCGACCACCAAGTTGAAGCGCGCATCCGGATCGGGGCGGGGCTGCAGCGACTCGAACGCGAAGATCGCGATCACGAGCAACGCGATCAGCAGGCCGACCGGCGAGCGGCGGCGGCGCGGGATCGGCTCCGTCCAGCCGCGCTCCCACCGGTCTTCCTCCCAGCCATTGGACGGATAGCCATCCCAGCTGCGGTTCGGCGTGGGCGGCACGTGGCGGCGCGGGCTGTGGCCCAGCCGCCCCGTCTGACGGCCTGACGGGCGCTCGCCCTGATCGTCGGGGTTCCAACTCATAGATCATGCATATAGGGAGCGCCCCCATGTCAGACCAAGAGCATCCCCTCCGTCTCTACGACTCACTATCGCGTGAAGTCCGGCAATTCGTGCCGCAGGATCCGTCCCGCGTGACCATGTATAATTGCGGTCCGACCGTATATTCCTACGCCCATATCGGCAATGCGCGCGCCGCCGTCGTCGCCGACGTGCTGTTCCGCGTGCTGCGCCATATCTATGGCGAGGATCATGTCCGCTACGCCCGCAACATCACCGACGTGGACGACAAGATCATTGCCTCCGCCATGGAACAAGGCGTGCCAATCAGCGAGATTACGGAGAAATATGCCCGCATCTACAATGAAGACCTCGCTGCGCTGAACTGCCTGCCGCCCACGGTCCAGCCCAAGGCGACCGAGCACATCCAACAGATGGCAGACATCATCATCACGCTGCTCGACAAGGACGCCGCCTACGAGGCCGACGGCCATGTCTATTTCGACGTCACAAAGGACGAAGATTATGGCAAACTGTCAGGCCGCAAGCTGGAGGACAATCTCGCCGGCGCGCGGGTCGAGGTCGCCAGCGTCAAGCGCAACCCGGCCGACTTCGTGCTGTGGAAGCCCGCCCGCGACGGCGAACCGGGCTGGAGCCAGCAGGAGACCTCATCCAGCTACCATGTCGATTGGCGCAACCACGCCAACAAGCCCTTCGCCAACGTCCCTGGCCGTCCCGGCTGGCACATCGAATGCTCCGCCATGGCCAAGGAAACGCTGGGCGAGACCATCGACATCCATTGCGGCGGCATCGACCTGAAATTCCCGCACCACGAAAACGAAATCGCCCAGAGCGAGACGTGTAACGGCAAGACGTTTGCGAACTTCTGGGTCCACAACGAATTCCTCAACATGGGCAAGGACAAGATGTCCAAGAGCCTGGGGAATGTGGTGCTGGTGCACGACCTGCTGAAGGAGTGGGACGGGGAGGTGATCCGGCTGGCGCTGTTGAAGGCGCATTATCGGAATGAGTTGGTGTGGTCAGAGGATTTGCTGCGGGAGAGCAAGGCGCAGTTGGATGGACTATACCGGGTTCTTCAGAGAGGAATAAAGCTTCTACCACCATCAAAGACGGTCTTTCCTCCAGCTGAATTTTACGCAAGCATCTATGATGACATCGCAATTCCGAAACTTCTCGCCATTCTCGAAGAGCGGCGATCAGAATTCTATAATGAGGCGATGAAAATTGAGCTGATTGATGCCGCGTTAGGCGACAACAAAATGAAGGAATTCAAAGAAAGACATTACGTACCGATAATAGTTGGCTCACTGCTCCTCGGCCTCCTCCAACGCGACCCCGAAGACTGGTTCCGCGGCAACGCTTCCGACGATGAAACCGCCGAGTTCGACGCCCTCGCCGCCGCCCGCCACGCGGCGCGGCAGGCCAAGGACTGGGCGGAGGCCGACCGCATCCGCGACGAGGGGACGGCCAAGGGCATTGTGTTCGAGGACAGCCCTGACAGGACAACGTGGCGGAAGGCGTAGCTGGACTTTATCATCCAACGGTCTCTGCGACCATTCGGGCTGCCTTAATAAAACAATAGTTCCGTCCCCGGCATTTATTGCCGGGGTCTGGTCGAGGGCTTGCTCACAAGACGCGGTGATGTGGTCGCCATCATCTTGTGGTGAAGGACGATAGCAGA
>JBCCCX010000179.1:0-6933 GCA_039033275.1 Pseudomonadota bacterium
CCAGCGGCCCGGTACCGGGCGGGAGAGGTCGGGCTGATCCATCCCGATGAACTCGGCACGGGGCCGGTCGACACCTTCGAACAGGGGTAGTTCCAGGACCTGGGTCTCGCCTAGATCGAAGTTGGACAGTAAGTCGATCATTGCGCCCGAAACGAGGATGCCAGCCGAGGCGCTCGGCCCAAAATCGTCAAAATCTCTCCGCTTTCCCCATTCAGTTCCCGATATCAGCAAGCATTCGGGGCTGTCTTCCTCCGTAAATCGCGGTTCACGTCGTCGAACGATTTCGGCAGTCCATCCGATGTTCTGATAGGGTTCTCCACCTCGGTCTCGATAGGCGCTCACAGGCGCTCGAAATCTGTCCTCCTCCCAGAACCCTTCAAACCACCAAACCCGACAGGGAGCGTCTTCGGTCGTCATGCAGCCCGCCCTTTCTGTTTCGTTTTGTAAAGCTTCGCTTCCTTGAGCCACTTCATCGTCGGCACGCGCAGACCAGCCTTTTCGATGGCCCGCCGCAACCGGTCGGAGATGAAGGGAACGTCGGAGATCCTCTCGTCGAACCACAGATCAACGCTGGTGCAGGCTGCCTCAGCGTCAAGAGCAAGGACAGTCATTTTGGATCGATAGGGCACCTGTCCCATTGTCGGAGGTTCATCGAGCCAGGGCTTCTCCACAAGGAAGTCGATCCCCTCACACCCTTCATCGTAGAGCGCGGCCTTCTTCGCCAACACATGTAGCAGTCCCCAGCGGCCCGGCACCGGGCGGGAGAGGTCGGGCTGATCCATCCCGATGAACTCGGCACGGGGCCGGTCGACACCTTCGAACAGGGGTAGTTCCAGGACCTGGGTCTCGCCTAGATCGAAGTTGGACAGTAGGTCGATCATGGCGCCCGAAACAAGAATGCCTGCCATAGGTATCGGGCCGAGATCATCATAATCTCGTCGTGCTCCCCACCTAGTTTTGGACACGAATAAGCATTCGGGGCGATTACTCTTAGTGAAATGCTCTGCGCGCCCTCTTACGATTTTGCTCAGCTTTCCAAGGTTTTGATGAGGCTCTCCACCAAAATCTCCATAAGGTTCAACGGGCGCACGGCACCGATCCTCCTCCCAGAATCCCTCGAACCACCAGACCCGACAGGATTGGTTATCGCTCGTCATGCGGTACGCCCTTTCTCTGACGTCGTCCTGAGTTTCGCTTTCTCAAGCAGCTTCAGGGTCGGTACGGGCATTCCGACTTCCTCGATGGCAAGCCACAGCCGGTCGGAGATGACGGAACCGTTGAAGTGCGCCTATCGAACTACAGGCCCAAGTCATTGCTGGACCTCTCACTGTTGACTGCATGTTGCCATCGCCAGCGTCGAGAGGGCGTGGGCTGCGATTCGATAGTCCGCTCTCGGGTTCATGGCATTTTGTTGGAGCAAGACCCACTGGTCTTCTGCTAAAACTTGACGCTTCAAATCCATACCTTGAAAACTCATTAACATCGGTGGTGCTACGAGGCCGCAGCGCGGAGCCGAAATCAAGATCTGAGCCTAACAGATCACGCTGACCTTGCGTCACCTGACGCAGCTCGGATGCAGAAGGTTCCTAATATTAGACTCTTAGAGCTTCGCTATAAACTTTCATGTTAACAACCGTTTCAGGATTGAAATAGAAGTGCTCGGCATAGGTGAACGGGTGCTACGTGAATTTTCGTATTCTTTTTCAGAGCGACGCCAGACTGTCTGTGGATCCAGAGGATGCGGTATTCTGGCCCGAAGAAATCGTTGCATGAGCATAGCCTCTAGAAGGTCGAAGGCCTGCCATCGGATGCTCCGCACCAAATCAAAAACGGCGGAATGAGCTGTTCCTGCGAAATGGCGGTCTGAACCCTGTGGGATCTTACACTCCCTTCACGCACGAGTTCCGTCAAGAAGCGACATGATGGTGTTTTTCAAGGTTGTTTCGCGCCCGCTTCTAGGGCCTCATCGCGCACATATGTTCTCGCGATTTTGACTCCATGTCTTACCTTTCCCGACCCAACCATGAGATCGTGAAGCGCCGCATATTCCGCGCATGGCGACGATTTATTCATCTGGTGGCCCTGCCCCTCCGTCTTCGACTAACCGTAATTCTGATGGCGCTCGCCTCCGGGACGCAACCGGTCGTCGCGCAGCAGGATACCGACCGCTGGGTCCCAATCTCAGACGAGATGCTGTCAGCGTTGCGGGGTGAGCGGTCGGTATACGACGTCGCCGAGGAAGAGAGTCGCCCGATTGGGCTTTATTGGGCGACCGATATCCATGATGACACGGGCGACGAGCCTCTGCTCTCGGACACGAGCTGGGGCGTGACCTCGGATCCGTACGCCGAAGCGCTGCGGCGATTGGAACGCTTCGATCTATCTCGGTGTGGAACGGCATGCAAGTTTGACCCCTATCTGGAGTGGGCCCCTTGGGCTGGACGTTTGAGCGGAATGAATTGACCGGGCGCGCCGGGCTTTCAGAGGATGGAAGCCATGACAAAGCACCGATCCCACAGCGTCGAGTTCAAGCGGCAGGTCGCGCAGGGGTTTCTTGCCGGCGAGACCCTGCACGGACTGGCGAAGCGCCACGACGTCTCCCGGAACCTGATCCGGATCTGGGTCGAGAAGTACGAGGCCGGTGCGTTCGATGACGACGCGCAGGCTGTCGACCTGATCCAGGCCTACGAGGCGCGGATCGCCGCGCTCGAGCGTCTGGTCGGCAAGCAAGCGCTCGAGCTCGAGTTCCTAAAGGGGGCTCAGCGCTTCGGACCACGGCCGGAGACGCGGTCGTGATCCGCGCACGGGCCTCGGGCGGAGCCGCCACCTGCCCAAGATGTGGGGAGATTTCGCGGCGCGTTCATAGCCACTATCAGCGTCGTCTTGCGGACCTGCCGGCCCATGGACGGCAAGTCAGGCTCGTGCTGAAAGCGCGCCGCTTCCGGTGTCGGTCCGCGCGATGCCGGACACGGATCTTCGTCGAGCGGTTTCGCCCGGCCATTGCGCAGCCCTACGCCCGGCGGACCGGACGGCTTCAAGATCTGGTCCGCCATCTCGGCTTGGCCCTGGGTGGGCGTCCGTCCGTCTTTCGGTTCCTGAGCGCAAAGGCTGGCGACGGCATGCCCGACCGCATCAGAACCAGCTCCCGGCCGTCCACGTCGTTGCGCACCGCAGGCGCCGTCGTGGCCGGGAAGATCCCCGGCAGTGGCGGCAGGTTCCCGGTCGCGTCGCCCATCGCTTCTCCCAGATCGCGGATCGCGGCCTGGCTGGTCGTCATCGAATACAAATTGCACACGTCGTGTCGCTCCAACTCCATCGGCCGAAAGCTCGGCGAGCTATATATCTTAGCAGCACTTCATTGGTTTGCTCACGCAGCGCGGCTTTTGAAGAATGCCGAGGCGAGGATCACGACCCGTATGGGCCGAGAGCCCCGGGGAGCTCGGGTCGGTGTGCCGACGAGAACCGATCCGGCGGAAACGCCGGACGTCTGAAGTCCTCACTCCGCGACGTCTGCCCTGTGCCGGAGCGGCTTCTCACCTCTCGGATCGGCTGCCGCACCTTCGCTCGCTTCCCGGCCACAAAGGCGGCCATCATCTCCCTTGTGCCGACCCGGCATAAGTCGACCTTCGGCTCAGGGTGATCGTGGATCATGGGGGTCTACTCGAAATGGTATCGCGCGGGTGATCCCTCGAAGCTCAGACATTTTTACGCCTCGAAAGCCCGATAAGACTGCCCACAAGGTTCAACGTGCCGTTTCGGTGGCGGTCAGTCATCGCGCGCAACGCGCCGCCTGGATTCCGCACGGGCTTCCTGGGGTGATCGCGGTTCGCGTCGAGCACCAGAACGGTGAGCGCGGCGCCGGTCTCGCCCATGGCCTCGACCGCCTTCTCCCAGGCGTCGTGATTGATCCCAAGGAAGGGAAGGATCCGGATGGCGCCATCGATCACATGGACGTCGCGGATTGTGGTGTCGGCGCCCTGGCTATCGCGGATGATCGCCCTCATGTCCTCGCTGGCTAGCCTAAACAGCCGCTTCGCTGTCAGTCTGGATAGGAATTGGGTCTTGTGCGCGGCCCGATCCTCCGCATCTTTCCGTTCTCTACCTCTTTCGGGGCCGATAGCGGCCGTCAGAAAGGGTTCATAATGCGTGGGCTTGCCCGTGCTCCGTTGATCCATGCTGGCATTACAAGATACAGATCGAAGCTCTTCGGTGTTCTCTTGTATATGACGGCAGCAGATTTCTTCCACCATGGCGGAAGATTCAGGACGTCGATCATCGAAAGCGTCGAGGGCTTCGCATAAACTCTTCGCCGCCTCGACATGGGCTCTGAGCGCGCCGATCTCCATCGTGGCGAGGAATCGGGCGTCGGGCCATTGAGCGATCACTCTCCCGGCCGCCTCGATGCGCAGTGGTGGCGTGTCGCCGGCCTCGCGGATGTGGCGCATGACGATGCGCTGGAAGCTGCTCCGCCGGTTGCGGAGCGTTCGACGCTCGCGTCGGTCCTGGCGGCGTTGGTCGACCAGGTTGAGGAGGTCGGGAACCATGGCGATGAGGCGGCTGAAGACGATGCCGCATCCACCAGAGGCGGACCGATGGCCGTTCCCCTTCACGCGGCGCTCGATGAACCCGAGGCGTTCGAGCTGGCGTTCGGTGTTGTAGAGGGCGCGGCGGGTCTTCCCGAGGGCGGCGGCGGTTACGTCTTGCGGTGCGTAGTAGACCGGCTCGCGGTCAGGCGACGTCCAGTCGTCTGGGGCGGTCTGTTTCATCATGTGCAGCAGGGCCATGAGGCCGGGGGCGCCAAGGCCGATCTCGGTCCCGATCTCGATCAGGACTTGTTCGACGGTAAAGCGCTTGTGGCCCTGCGGGAGGGTTGGGAATGTCTGGGTCTCTGACATGGTTGGTCCTTGCTCTCGGGGTTGAGCAAGGCGGCGTGGCAGGCACAGGACGTCCGGTCGCACGAATGCGTCTTTTCGCTTGCCTGGACTGGCGGGAGGCGGGTAGAACAATGCCGACATAGTGGGTTGAACATCTAGGAACGCCAATTCCTGTTCTACCTGAGCCCCCCTCGCTTGGTTGCCGCCTTGCGAGGGGTTTCTTTTTTCGGGCTTGCTAAACCTCCTGTTTTTTGGGTGCTTCAGTTTTTTCGATGGGATGATGGATGCCGCCTTAGACGGCACATGTCTCATGGCCAGTCAGTAGCGAACGACCTCGTATCCATGGTTGCCGTCGTTGTCGCGCCATTCGACACCGACGCCCCGAAAGCTGCCCGCGTGATCACAGACACCGTTGTCGCGGGTCGAGAAGCCAAGCCAGGGCACGGCCGTTGCCGATGTCACGGACATGTTTTGCCAGGAGAACTCGCCCTGGAGCCCATAGCTGCCGAGGCGCACCTTCCGCTTCGGAGTCTGGCAGTGCTGGTCGCCGCTCTCGCTGTGACGAATGTATTGCCGCCATTCGACGTCATAGACGCGGATCGACCGAACAAAGTTGAACTCTGGCCCGCTGATGTCGATATCCGCTCGCCCACCCTTGTCGATGACGTCCCGGGCAAGGTGAAGGCCGAACCCCTCGGGACGCAGCGGCGCATCGCCGCCGCTCTCGCGACGGAGAGCGGCGGACGGCGCCCTGCGCATGGGATTATTGGCTGAGAGGGGGGCGTTCGGGTAAGACTGCTGGGGAAGCTGCACGTCCTCGAACACGGTGTCCCAAAGGCGGTCGGTGGACTTGCCGTCGCGTTCGACCTCGAAGGATGTGCTCATCGGGCACCGCCAGATTTGCAGCGGTGGCTCTATCGGCCAGGGCGTAATCCTTCGGATGAACTCGGCGCGGGCGCGCGTGCAGGGGACCGACGCGGGCCATCCACCGGACAGGCAAAGTAGGATTGCACAGTCGATCGGATAGCCTTGTGCATGGCCTTGCGAAGGTCCTTGGACGATTGTTGAGAGCGTGGCGATGGCGGCGAACGCAGTCGATCGTGGGAAAACCGACACAAGAACCTCCAGGTTTATAGTTACGAGTACGTCATTATAATAATGTTGATCTTACATTGGCAACGTTCAGGTGACCGCGAAACCGTTCGATCTGGTCGATTGAGACACGCCGCCTTGAGTCGGCAAGACCAGTCCCGACGGTCGAGGCGCGGCTCAGATCGCGGTCGCCAAGGCAAACTTTCCACGGCGTGCCTAAGAAAGCTCGGTCAGCGGAGCACGGGTCTTCAGTTGATGCTTGGGTTGTGCGCTACGCCGGACGGCCATGTCCGGGATCACATCGCAACTGAAGGCCAAAAAAGAGCCGTCATCGTTCTTGACGATAGGGCCCAGCCTGTCGGGCTTGTAGTCCATGCTTTTCGCCATGCGCAGAAAGGCAGGCGGCCCGAGAAAAAGGCAGGTCCGACCACCTTGATGTGCGAGGAATTCGTTTGCTCGATCTAGAATCGCGCCGGCCACGTCCGTGTTTTGGCGTGTCGCCAGGCGTGTCAGCTCCCAAGTCGCCGGGTCCACCGGCGGCTCTTGATAGCAAAGGTCCTTCGGCATCCCGGGAAGGAGGCCGTTATAGGCGTCGCGGATCATATAGGAGTAGCGGATCCGACCCGTTCCGACGCGGCTGTCGGTCCGGATCAGACGTGCCCCCCCGAGGACAACCGGTCCTTCATGGGCAATGATATAGACAGCATTGAAGGTATCGTATTGTTCGAACTCGATCTTCTCGTAGCTGTAGAGCGGCCAGTCGAGTTTCTCGACGAAGATTTGTCGTCGAAGCTCTAGAAATGAAACGACAAGGCCATACCGCCTGACAGCGGTCGGCATCTCGACGACACTGATCGTGGGCATCTCAGTGGGGCTTTCGAGGCGGGTGTCGCAGTAGGTCGAACGGCGCGCCGTCCGCCAGGCCCAGAAAGTGGCGCATCGGCACGCCCGGAGGCCGCAGCCACAG
>JBCCCX010000180.1:0-6933 GCA_039033275.1 Pseudomonadota bacterium
CTTGGGGCGGTTCGTGGCGAGGCGTGGGCTGAAGCGAATGCGTCCGCCTTCGCGAAGACCGCAACGATGTCCACGGACCGCCCCAAGGCCGCCCCAAAAGGGTCGCCATGCGCGCGCCTTTACATGGGAAATAGTGGGACGTTGTCGCGGTCGCTCGGTGTGTCCAGACACACTCTTACGCCCGCTCCTCGCCCAAAACACGCGCATGGCGATCAAAATCCGTCCCAGATTGAAGTCCACGACCTAGCCGCCGCGTGGATTGTCCGCGGCGTTGACGAGGCTGAGGAACTCGGCGCGCGTGTTCGGGTCCCGGAACTGCCCGTCCAGGACGGAACTGATCATGCGGTGCGGCGTGCGGATGCCGCGCATAGTCATGCACAGATGTTCGCCCTTGGCGATCACGGCGACGTTTTCCGTGTCCAGATAGCCCTTCAGGTCTTCGGCGATGTCGGACACCAGCTTTTCCTGCAGCGACAGCGCATGGGCGTTCTTGTGGGCGATGCGGGCGAACTTGGACAGGCCCAGCACCTTGTCTTCGGCGATGTAGGCGACCGAGACGTCGCACCAGAAGGGCAGCATGTGATGTTCGCACATGCTCCACACCCGCATGCCCGTCACGGCGACCATCTGGTCATGGCGGACGCTGGAGAAGACCGTGTCCAGCTTGCCCGGATCGTATTCGATGAAATCGCGCCAGAAATTGGCGATGCGGCGGGGTGTGTCCTGCAACCCTTCCCGGTCCGGGTCCTCCCCCAGCGCTTCGAGCAGGTCGCGGACCAGCTCTCTCACGCGCGCATGGTCGACGCTTTTCTTCTTCAGGTGCTTTTCGGGCATGTATCGGGCTTTCCTCGTTTCCAATATCTACGCACGTCGGGCGCGCAGCGATGCCGCGCGCGGCCCTAGGCAAAAACCGTTTTCGCTTAATTAAACATCGGGCAAAATTATCCTTGGAGGGTCACGTCTCCAATACAGACCGGATCGCAGCGACTCGTTTGCGGTTCGCCCCCAGGTCGGAGTGGCCGACGCGCGAGGCCGAGCGCACGTGCCATATATCGCCGTCTTGCCGGAATTCCACATCGTCCACGAAGCGCATCAGCCCGCTCGTATAGGTGGCCGCGATATAGTCGCCTCTATCGGCCATGACCGTGCCGCCCGTCGCCTCGATCGCACCGAGCAGAGCGTTCTTGTCCGTGGCCAGGGGCGCGACCGCTTTCGCCGGATCGGTGCCGGCTTCGGAGCTGACACAGTTCGGCTTGCCGGGCAGCGGTGCCAACCGGCCGTCTACCAGACCCTTCGCTTTGCCGCGCCGACTGAGCAGGGACAGGAGGATCATGCCGGACAGAAGAAGAGCGGCGACGAGAAATAGAATGCGCATGGGAGCCTCATACCGTCTTCACGCCGTCCGTCACCTCCCCACCACCCGGCTCGCCATCGCCGAAAACATGCGCGGCGATGTGCGCGTCATACCAGGTCGGCCCCGTCAGCGATTGGAAGAAGCCGTTATGCCCGCCATGGTCGTGGATGATGGCGCGCGATCCCGGCGCGAGATTTAGCCGGGCGATGTCGCGTTCCGGGATCATGCCGTCATCCCTTGCGGTGATGATGTCGATCGGCACGGGCACGCGGGCCAGGTCGTCCGGGTCCACCCGGTAGGCGTTGAAGTAATCTTCCATGCGGCTGTAACGCGAATGGCGCGGCAGGATCTTCTCCGTGATGCCCAGCACGCGCCGTTCGCGCAGCAGGTCGGAAAAGTCGTACAAATCCGGGAAGGCCGCCTGCTTCTTGCGCAAGGAGGCTGTCCACTTCTTCAGGAAATAGCGCCGGTAAAGCGGGTTGGCGTCGATCAGCGGCGCCGCGCCCCATGGGTCCACGACCGGGCTGATGGCGAAGATGCGCCGCAGCTTCGGGATCATCAGATCGCGCAAGCTGCGGGCGATGCGCAGCGCGAAGTTGCCGCCCAGAGAAAAGCCGACAATGTAGACGGGCCTGTCCGGTTTCCCATCCTCCCGGCCCAACCGTGCGGCCTGGCCGACGGCGTCGAACACCTCGTTGAAGCGCGTGGAATAGAACAGTCCTTCGTTTAGATCGTGGCTGTCGCCGTGGTCGCGGTAGTTCAGGCGGAACACGCTCGCCCCGCGCTCATGCATGTACCGCCCGCAGGACACGACATAGGTGCTGTCCTGCGACCCTTCCCAGCCATGCAGAAAGATCACCAACGCCCTGTTGTCGGGATGGGGAGAGTAGCTCCCCTTTAGCCGGACGCCGTCGCCGCATGCGATGACGATGTCGCGCGCAGCGTCCAGCATCGGATTCGGGCCGCGTTTGCGGAAGGACTGGCTCGCCAACGCCGTCTGCACCAGCCCCGGACGCAGCCAGAGCGGGGGACGAAACGGGCGTGGGGTCTGGAGGGTTGCGGGCGCATCCATACGGCGCAACGCCTATCGCCCTTGGGAAACAGTTTCCAGAGCGGGCACTGAAGATTAGGAACGGCTTTCCAGGTCAGGGGACGACTTCGGAGATCAGCGTCCCGGGGCGTCGGACCCGTAATGGCCATCGGGGCGGTCGATCAGGCCAGAGAAGAAGATGGCGTTCATCAGAAGCTTCTCCGTCCCCGGATAGGTGCCGCGGAAGACGGGGTTGTCCGCCATCAGGATCACCGCACCGCGCCCCGGCCGGTAGGTCACCACGGACGGGCTGCCCCCGATCTCCTCCAACCGCTCCGGCGAGGCATAGCCCGTCAGTAGCGGGGCGTCGGCATATTGGACCGGCACGGCGTAGGGGTTGTCGTCCGGGCGTTCCAAAGTGAACTCGACATTGCGGTGAACGGGCAGGTCGCGGTCGGAATAGCCGAAGCCGAGTGGGTGGCTCGTGTCCAGATCGGCGGCGAAGATCGCCCCGCCGATCACATGCTCCGCGTCGCGCAGTCCCATATCGGAATAGTCATACCGTTCGGGCCCGTTTCCGGAGGCCGCATCCTTATCATTCCCTTCGTCTCCGGAGGCCATGTCCTCGTCTCCGGCGGCCGCCTCTTCGTCCTCGTCGTCGCCGACAATGTGCTCTTCCGCCCAGAGCGCGGAATCGCGCGTCGCGATCAGCGTGCCGCCCCTTCGGATCCAACCGTCCATCTCGGCCACGAAATCGTCTTCGAATGAGGGCGCGTCGCCGCCGACGAGCACCAGATGGGTATAATCGTCCCAATGAAGCTTATCCAGATCGTCCGTGTGGACCAGCGTCACCGGCATGCGGTGGCGATAGTCCAGCGTCCACCAGACCTCCCCCACATCGTATCGCGAAAAGCCGCCATCATAGGCCAGCACGACCGCGGGCGCTTCCACCACGCGGAACGAGTCGCCCCCGCCGAAGTCGCGGCCCGTGGTCGGTGTCAGGCCGGACGTTGCGGCATGAACGGTCACGCCGTCTTCCGCCGCGATCTCGGCCATGACCGCGTGGATCGCCTCGCGCGAAGCCTCCTGCCGGGCGAGGGGCACGAAGACGGAGCCGCGACCCAGTTGCACGGTTCCGCGGGTCGTCGGCACGGAGACCTCGTGCATGCTCACGCGGACCATCAACTCTTCGGCTTGTATGCGGTGGAGCGCCCGGGGCGCGTAGGTGTGGGACCAGTCGAAGACGTAGCCGTAAGGCGCACGGTCTGGCGCGGGCGCGGGCTGGAACGTCCCCGTCGCCCGTTCCCCGACCCGGACGTTCCGGTCGACACGCGCATGGTCGAGATCGTAGGCCAGCGGCAAAGTCCAGCCGGACACGTCGTAGAAGATGTTTTCGTCGAATTCGGTCACGCGCTCGAAAATGCCCCGGACCATGCGGTTGTTCGCCTGGTCCATCGACACATGGTAGCTCGAGCCGGCCGGATAGGTCCGGCCGTCCACCGTGAGATCGCTCGCCAAGCGGCTCACGACAATGTCGTGCATGTTTAGCAGCCGCACGAAGCGCGCCGCGCGTTCAGGGTCGCCGTCCGCCGTGAACACCCATCCGCCCGTCCCGGCGGACTGCGCGTTCTGGGCGAAAAAGTCGCGCTGATAGGCTGTGATCTCGTCCCTCAGGTCGAGCGATCCCTGGATCGTCGTCAGGGCGGTTCGGAACTGGGTGCGGACATTGTCCGCCGTCTCCACCAGACCGCGTTCCGTTTCGACGGCCCCGCCGCGTGCCGCGCCCGCCTCGAACAAGATGCCGAGCGAGCCGTTGATCTGCGGATAGGTCGAGCCCTTGCCGATGTAGAAATTGTCGAACCCTTCCTCGGTCGAATAGAGCCGCGCCTTGCTATCCAGGAAGGCGGCATGGCGTTCGCCGAGCTGCGCCGTCAGTTCGCGGGCGCGAAGCGGGATCAGCGGATTGCGCCGCAATGCCTCGCCGGGGTGGAAGTAATAGGGGTCGTCGGAACCCATTTCGTGATAGTCGGCGGACACCATCGGCTTCCATTTGTGCCACTGCCGGATCCAAGCCTGGCTCTCTGGCTGGGTCAGCAGCAGCCACTGCCGGTTGAGGTCGAACCAGTAATGGTTGGTGCGTGCCTCGACCCAGAGTTCGTGGGCGGCGTCGTTCATGTCGGTATTGTCGGCATAGGACCAGAAGGTCTCCACAGGGTCGATGCGGCGTGCGTGGCCGTCCGGGTTGAACACGACCGTGAAGATCATGACGGCCTCGCGGAGCTGACGCTCCACGACCGGTCCCTGCCCGGCCGCGAAATAGTGGAGCAGAGGAATGGCTGCTTCCATGCCGGACGTCTCCGCGCCGTGGACACCGAAATTGATCCACAGCACCATGGGCGCGGCGTCAGGCGCGGCACGGCCTTCGAGCCGGTCCAGATGGGTCTGGCGGATCGTTTCGAGATTGGCGTGGTTGGCGGGACTGGTCACCGTGAAGGTCAGGATGGGACGTCGCTCGTGGCTGTACCCGATGGTTTCCACCGCGATCCGGTCGGAGCGGTCCGCAAGATCCCGCAGATAGGAGATCATGTCCCCGAACCTCACAGGGCGTTCGCCGATCGCATAGCCTGAATGGGCCGCAAAGCTGGGCACGCCGGGATCGAAGGCCACGCCCTCCACTGAGAAGTCCGCCGTCGACTGCGCGCGTGCCGGCAAGGCCGCGCACAGAAACAGTATGACCGAAATAACGGCAAAGACACGACTTGGCATAGAGCCCCCCAGGACATCGTTCCGCCAGCCATAGCAGGCAAAGGCCGCGTTTCAACGCGGCATCCGATCACGAAATAGTCGGGACGGGCCTTCCAGCTCAGTCTGCGCCAGGCTCCATCGCCGTCACATAGGCGTGCATCCGCTCGGTCAGACCGTCCGGCGGGTTTTCGGTATTGCACAGCGTCACCGCCGCGCGGCCCGTGTCCGCGTTGCGGACATAGTAGGCGACGTGTCCGGTCCAGCCACCGCTGTGCAGCTCCACCGGCTGTCCGTCCATCGTGGTGATGCCCCGGCCATAGGCGTATCCGGTGTCAGCGGCGTCCGTTTCATCCCCGGCCATGTTGTGGAACGGCGTCGCCAGCCGTTCGGCCATGGCCGGTCCGCCCGGGATGGTTCCGTTGTGGAAGGCGCTGTCCCAGACCAGCATGTCGTTCACGGTCGTGTGCACGCCGCCTTCCCCCACCCAGGGCAGGTTGGTCATGGCGATCTCGAACCGACCCTCGTCCTCGACGGGGCGGTATCCGGTCGCGCGGTTCGGCAGGACCAGCCGCACATCGTCCATGAACAGCGTATCGTCCATGCCGAGCGGGTCGAAGATGCGCTCCTGCGCGAAGTTGCGAAGGCTCTGGCCAGAGACACGCTCCACCAACTGTCCCAGCAGGAAATAGGCCGTGTTGGAATAGGCATACGCCTCGCCGGGGACGCCGCCGAGCGGTTTGGTCCTTACCACATCGTAGAAGTCCTCGATCGACCAGTAGTCCATGTCGCCGAAACGGAACAACTGCCCCGGAAAAAGCTCGTAGTCGCCACCGACCTCGTAGTCGGGCATCGCCGCCGTATGCGCGATCATCTGCGCGACGGTGACCTCGTGTTCATACGGGCGCAGGTCCGGCAGATAGGTGCGGATGTCCGCGTCCACGTCGATCGCCCCGTCCTCGGCCAATAAGGCGACCGCATAGGCGGTGAATTGCTTGGAGACGGAGGCGATACGAAACACCGTGTCGGGTCCGTTGGGGATGTCGTGTTCCAGATTGGCGAGCCCGTAACCCTCGGCCAGCACGGTGCGCGTCCCGTCGGACAGGCCGACGGCACAGCCCGGCTGCGGGCCCTCGTCCAGCGGGGCGAACACGTCGATCAGAGCCGTGATGTCGCGCGCTAAGGGCGTGGCGGCGTGGTCTGAAACCGGGGCCGGGACGTCCGGCACGTCATCCCCGCCCGGACTCCCCGTGCAGGCCACCATCAGAAGAACGCAGGTCCCTGCGCCGTACATGCGGATTGTCATCGTTTTCCCCCCATTCGCCACGCCCCGCCATGGGAAGCAAGGGGACGGGAGGCAAGCCGGAGGGACGCCCGCCCACGGGCGAGGCGTCCGCCTGCCTTAAGCGCAGAGCTTTGCCTTCACCACGGCGCCGGCCTTGCCCATGTCGATGCGGCCCGCATAGTCGGCTTTCAGCTTGCCCATGACCTTGCCCATATCCTTCAGGCAGGTCGCGCCGCTGGCCTCGACGATCTTGGATATGGCGGCCTCGATTTCCGCGTCGCTCATGGGGGTCGGCATGAAGCCGCGCACGACTTCGATTTCCTCGCGTTCACGCTCGGCCAGTTCGCAGCGGCCATTATCTTCATAGGCCGCCAGACAACGTGTCATTGCCCTCGGCTCCATCAAGGCTGTCGCGACCTGTTCCCCCGAAAATAAGGTCATTGCCTGAGCCGGAGTCTATGCGGTCATTGCCACCCTGCGCGTGAATGACTTCATCTTTCGATGTACCCCGGACATTGTCCC
>JBCCCX010000181.1:0-6911 GCA_039033275.1 Pseudomonadota bacterium
CTTTCGAAGCGCAACCGAGAGAATGCGGACCCAGTGCTCTTCGTATTCGGCCTGGGCAAGCGTGTCGTGCTTGCCGGGGCGCCCTATATCGAGGAGGTGCTTCCGACGGGCTGGATCACCGACCGGACCGTCTGGCACATCAATCCAACGGGCAAGTTCGTGATCGGCGGGCCGGACGGCGATGCGGGCCTGACGGGGCGCAAGATCATCGTGGACACTTATGGCGGCATGGCGCCCCATGGCGGCGGGGCCTTCTCCGGCAAGGACCCGACGAAGGTGGACCGCTCCGCCGCCTATGCGACGCGCTACCTCGCCAAAAACCTCGTCGCGGCAGGCGTCGCGCCGTGGGTGGAAATCCAGGTGAGCTATGCCATTGGCGTGGCGGCGCCGACCTCCATCTACGTCAATGTGGACGACAACAATCCGGTCAGGGGCGACCGGATCGAGACCATCATCCGCCAGGTCATGGACCTGACCCCGCGCGGCATCCGGACCCATCTCGACCTCAACAAGCCCATCTACGCGCCGACCGCCGCCTACGGCCATTTCGGGCGGGACCCCGGCCCGAACGGGGAATTCTCCTGGGAGAAGACGGACCTCGTGGACGAGATCAAGGCGCGGATTTGATTTTTTTAGTCCAAAATATTGAAATGCGCACTGGCAAATACAATGTATACAAACGGCTGGGTTTGAAAGGAGTAAAACATGGCATGTTGTGGTAGTGGATCGTCAAGTGGTGGTGGAGATCCAATTTCCCCGTCGAATGGTCATCAAAGTTATACGAGCTCAGGGGGGTCTCATCATACTGTTGTTAATCCTCGCACCAATGTTCGTATGTCGTGGGATACTTCACCAAATGGGACTGTTTCAGGCGCTCACATAACAGATCAGTCTTATAAAAGCGGTCAATCAGATTCCAGTTGGCTTCGGAGACTCTTCAGTTCAATATATAAATAAACATACGAAGAAACCTGCGCGGCGAATCATCGTTGGATTCGCCGCGTCTTATTTAAGTCACTTCTTTTTTCATTATTATTTCTCGAGCGAAGTTTTTGCGTATTTTGTCGCTACAGGAAGCGGAAATGCCCCCTCCGCACTTTTAAGTTCTATTTCATTATTAGCGCTGACGAGTTTTCACTTTTTTGATTGGCGTTTTATTGAGCGCCTTGATTTTAAACGCGGGTTTATATTTTTGGTCGGAATGGTTATATCAGCGCTCTTGCTGCTGATGTTGAGCGACAGATTTTTTTTAAAACTTGTTCTTTTGGCCTTTCTATCAGGTGCTCATTACGTCGGACTTTCTTTTTTACTGGGAAATTCCGATAAGAGAGGGCTGGTTATTTATCGCCATAGCATTTTTGGCCTTGGCGGCATTATTTCCGGGGCGTTGATTGGGCTGCATGACTTAGAGCGCTTGGTGGGTTACGGTTACATTCTCGTATTTTTAATATTATGCATTGTCTTTTGCTTGCCCGCCATTACTAGATGTGTAGGCGAGCCAAAAGTTTATCGCTTTAATCTCTCTCTTCCTTTAGTAATTTTATTGATTTTGTCCGTTGAGGTCTTTTTTTATCTTTCTGTGCTGCTTGCTTATTCGAGCTTTTTCTCGTCATTGGGGTCTAGTCTTGTCTTATTGGTGTTTCTTACAATTCTTCTGGGTTTGTTTTCTTGGTGCGGTGAATATCTAAGTTCACTTACCGGCTTGTCGAGTTTTTTTCAATCATCGAGTTTCTCAATCCTTCTCCTGGCTGCTTTTCCTCTCTCTGTAGCAATGTGTTTATCTGGGGCTTGGTTTGGGGTTTTTCCTTTAGTGTTTTTGAGGTCTCTAGTATTAACTATTCTAAATGCATCCTGCGAAAGGCACTTTTCGCAACTATCGGCGTCATATCTATGGGGGATTGATAGAATCATAGCTTTATTTACTGTTTTTGCCATCTTAACTTCAGGTGGTTTCATCTATTTTGCGAGGGTCTAAATTGTCGACCAAGACTTCATATGTCTGCGTCGCCGCCATCGCCGGAGCGCATGGCGTTCACGGCAACATCAAGGTGAAGTCCTTCACCGCCGTGCCCGAAGACTTCGCCGCCTACGGCCCGCTCTACTCCTCCGAAGGGGTGAAACTGTTCACGCCGAAATCCGCCCGGCCCGTCTCGCGTTTCTTCTCGCTCGCCGTGGAGGAGAGGCTGACGCGCGAGGCCGTGGAGGCGATGAAATCGACCAAGCTCTACGTGCCGCGCGACGCGCTGCCCGAGATCGAAGAGGACGAATTCTACTATTCGGACCTGATCGGGCTGAGCGTGGACGATCAGGACGGCAACCGGCTCGGCGAGGTGCAGGCCGTCCACGAATTCGGCGCGGGCGACACGCTGGAGATCAAGCCCCCTTCCGGTCCCAGCTTCTTCCATCCCTTCACGCAAGCCCACGCGCCAACGGTCGATCTCAAGGGGCAGCGGATCGTGGTCGTCATCGAGGAGGCCGAGGAAGCGCGCGGCGATGGCGCGCCGAAAGACGATGCTCCGACAGACGATGCGACCTAGCCGCTCCCGCGCACAAACACGCAACATTGACGCGAATTAAACCGCCTTTCGGGCTTCTCCCCTGACAGGCGAGCCGATCCGCGCTATGCGCGCGGGGCATGACCATCGATCCCGATATCGTCACCACGCCGCCCAAGCTGATGCGCGCCATCCGCGCGGCCATGGCGGGGACCGAGTCCGTGCAGGAGCGGCTGGACGACTTCGTCTCGGCCATCAACGCCTCCATGCGGGTCAATGTGGCGTCGATCTACCTGCTGCGAAAAGGCGAGGAGCTGGAGCTGTCCGCCACGCAGGGCCTGAAGCGCTCCGCCGTCCACAAGACACGGATGAAGCCCGGCGAGGGCCTCGTCGGCCACGTCGCGCTGACCGCGCGCCCGCTCAACCTCGCCGACGCCCCGTCCCACCCGCTTTTCTCCTACCGGCCCGAAACCGGCGAGGACCCCTACCGGTCGTTCCTCGGCGTGCCGGTGCTGCGCGGCGGGCGCACGCTCGGCGTGCTGGTCGTGCAGTGCAAGGACGAGCGCACCTTCTCCGAGGACGAGGTCGAGGACCTGCTGACGGTCGCCATGGTGCTAGCGGAAATCATCGTCACGGACGAACGCACGGGCGGCAAGAAGGCGGCGCTCAAGGGCATCCAGCTCACCCAGACCAAGCCGGAAAGCCTGTCGGGCAAGGCGTTCGCGCCGGGACTGGCCCGCGGGGTCGCCGTGCTGCACCGCCCGCCTGTCGCCCCGGCCAACCTCCTGGCGGAGAATATCGCGAAAGAGGAATTGCGGCTTGAGGACGCCATCACCCGCCTGCGCACCCATGTGGATGCCATGGTGTCCGGCGAAACGGCGGCGCTGACCCGCGCGTCCAAGGAAATCTACGAAAGCTACCGCACTTTCGCCTATGACCGGAAATGGGTCGGCCGACTGCGCGAAGCCGTGCATTCGGGCCTGACGGCCGAAGCCGCCGTGGAGCGCACCCGCAACGAACATCGCGCGCGCCTGTCCAAGGTGAGGGACCCTTACCTGCGCGCGCGCATGAACGATCTGGACGATCTGGCCAACCGCATGCTGCGCCTGCTGTCCGGCGAAGCCAGCGCGCCGGAGATGCCGGACGACGCTGTGCTGTTCGCGCGCGAGCTCGGACCGGCCGAACTGCTCGATTACAATCACGACAAGCTCGCCGCGCTCGTGCTGGAGGAGGGCACCCTGTCGTCCCACACATCCATCATCGCGCGCGCGCTCGGCCTGCCCCTGGTGGGCCGGATGCGCGGCGTGCTGGACCGGGTGGAGCCCGGCGACGACGTGCTGGTCGATGCCGAACAGGGCCACATTCACCTGCGCCCGCTCGACACGCAGGTCGCGGGCTTCCAGCTGCGCATGAATGTGCGCGGCGAGATGAGCCGCGCCTACGATCAGCTCCGCTTCAAGCGCGCGGTCACGCGCGACGGCACGGACATCGACCTGATGCTCAATGCCGGCCTGCTCGTGGACCTGCCGCAGCTCGACCAGGCGGGGGCGGACGGAATCGGGCTGTTCCGCACCGAATTCCAGTTCATGGTGTCCGATTTCATGCCTCGGCTCCAGCAGCAGACGGAGCTCTACCGCAAGGCCATCGAAGCGGCGGGCGACCGGCCCGTCACCTTCCGTACGCTGGATCTGGGCGGGGACAAGATACTGCCCTACATCGACCCGCTGCCCGAGGAGAACCCGGCCATCGGCTGGCGCGCCATCCGCATCGGCTTGGACCGGCCCGGACTCATGCGCTACCAGCTGCGCGCTCTCGTCGCCGCCGGGGCGGGGCGCCATCTGCGCATCATGTTTCCCATGGTCACGACCGTCGAGGAGATGGTCGAGGCCCGCGCCCTGTTCGACCGGGAGATCGCCCGCGCCTCCAAGCTGGGACAGGAACTGCCCGCCAAGGTGGAAGTCGGCGTGATGCTGGAAACGCCAAGCCTCGCCTGGCAGATCAACCGCGTCTGCGAGGTCGCGGATTTCGTGTCCGTAGGCGCGAACGACTTGATGCAGTTCTTCTTCGCCGCCGACCGCGACAATGCCCGCGTGGCCGACCGCTACGACCCGCTCTCGCCTGCCGCCCTGTCGATGATGTCCTTCATCGCGGAGGGCTGCCGGATCAACGACACGCCCGTCTCCGTCTGCGGGGAGATCGCCGGCCGCCCGCTGGAGGCGGCCTGTCTCGTCGCGCTGGGTTTCCACACGCTGTCCATGCCCGTGACCGGCATCGGGCCCGTGAAGAGCGCGATCATGGCGCTGGATGCAGGGGCCTTGCGCGACCTGATCGTGCCCAACATCAAGGTGACGACGCGCCTGTCGACCTTGCGCGACCATGTGCGCGAATTCTGCCTCGATACGGGCGTCCCGGTCTGACCGGAAAACCCGGCCGGCCGCCCCGAACGTAGGACATACATGACCCGACCCGTGCTCATCGCCTCCGTTCTGGCTCTCGCTCTGACTGCATGCGGAGACGCGCCCGACGCCGTGGACCGGGCTTCGGAGCCCGAATTACCCAGGGCCGCACCGACCGAGGCGTCACAAGCCGACGCGCAGGCCGATCCAGACGATGCGGCCCTGTCGCTCGGCGTGGAAGACGGCGTGATGATCGAGGTCGCCCGGCTCGTGCCCGAAGACGAAGCCTGCCTTCTGATGATGAACGTCGCCAACGGCACGGACGAGACAGTGACGGCGGGCCTGTTCGCCTTCGACGTGACCGGCAATGGGCAGAGCGCAGGCGCGAACATGTTCCCGCAGACGGCGGAGCCGGGCGAGATCGTTACCGCGCAGATCATCCTGCCCGGCGCGGACTGCGCCGACGCGCAGACGATCGAGGGCGGGCAGGTGAATTGCCGCATCGTGGAGACGGGCGAAAGCTGCGTGGACGCGCTGGAGCTGCGCGACGGGGACATAGACTTCTCGCTCAATGACTGACGACGCTCCGGCCGGACACGCCGCCCCTGACACGAAGCCGGGCACGGTCACGGCCCGCCTCTTGTCGCGCATCGCGGACGTTCCGGCGCAAGCCTGGGACGCGCTAATACCCGACGGGACCCATCCCTTCCTGTCCCACGGTTTCCTGCACGCGCTGGAAGCGTCTGGCTGCGCGAGCGCGGAGACGGGCTGGGCGCCGCGCCATGTATGGGTGGAGGACGAGGCGGGCGAGCCAATCGCCGCCGCGCCTCTCTACGCCAAGATGCACAGCCAGGGCGAATACGTCTTCGACCATGGCTGGGCGGACGCGCTGGAACGCGCCGGGCTGCCCTACTATCCCAAGCTGCAATGTTCCGTGCCCTTCACCCCGGCCACGGGGCCGCGCCTTCTGGGCCGTTCCAAGGAGGCGCGGCTGGCGGCCCTGTCCACCCTCGTGCAGGCCGCCGAACAGCTGGACTGTTCTGGTACGCATCTGACCTTCCTGACCGAGGCCGACCGCGCGCTGACGGAAGAGGTCGGCTTGCTCCAGCGCACTGACCGGCAATTTCACTTCATCAATCGCGGCTATGCGGATTTCGACGCCTTTCTGGGCAGTCTCGCCTCGCGCAAGCGCAAGAATATCCGCAAGGAGCGGGCCAAGGCGCAGGAGGGCGTCACCATCCGGCGGCTAACGGGCGAGGACCTCAAAGCCGAGCATTGGGACACGTTCTACCGATGCTATCTGGACACGGGCGCGCGGAAATGGGGGCGGCCCTATCTCAACCGGGAATTCTTCGCCCGTATCCACGAAACCATGGCGGACGACATATTGCTGGTCATGGCCTTCATGGAAGGCGAACCCGTTGCGGGCGCGCTCAATTTCATCGGCTCTGACGCGCTCTATGGCCGCAACTGGGGCGCGCTGGTCCACAAGCCGTTCCTCCACTTCGAGATGGCCTATTACCAGGCGATCGAGTTCGCGCTGGAGCGCGGCCTGCCGCGCGTGGAAGCGGGCGCGCAAGGCGAGCACAAGCTGGCCCGCGGCTACGAACCCGTCACCACACACAGCGCCCATTATCTCGTCCATCCGGGCCTGGCCGGTGCGGTCGGCGATTATCTGGAGCGGGAGCGGGAGGCGGTCGATTGGGATGTGGAGGCGCTGGGCCGCCACACGCCGTTCCGCAAGACGTGAAGGGCCGCGCAACCGCGCGGCCCTTCGTCCTTCGCCCACGCCTTTCCATTGGCCGGCCATCTTGGGTCCGGCGGGATCGGCGCGGGTGGGTCGGTCGGGGGCTTTGCCCGCAGGTCCACAAGACATGTCACGCGACATGTGGCGCATGTATTAAGGACGAACCTCTCGGCGTCGTCCCATGAGGTGTGCGACCTGCGGCGATGCCGGGTCCAGCGGGCGGTCCGCCTGTCAGAGCGTGCCGCCTTTTTCCGGACAAGGGCCGTGGGGACC
>JBCCCX010000182.1:0-6902 GCA_039033275.1 Pseudomonadota bacterium
CGCTTGAGCGTTTTCAGCATGCCTTCGTGGATGACGACATTGTCGCGCAGCAGGCGCACGCCGGAGCCGCGCTCCACGCGTCCGTCCGTGACGCGGCAGCCTGCGACCTTGCCCAGCTTGGAAATGTTGAACACTTCCAGGATTTCCGCGTAGCCGATGAAGGTCTCGCGGCGCTCCGGCCGGATCATGCCGGTCAATATGCCCTCGATATATTCGATCAGCTCGTAGATGATCGAATAATAGCGGATCTCCACCCCCTCGCGCTCGGCCATTTCCTTGGCCTGCTTGTTGGGGCGGACGTTGAAGGCGATAATCGGCGCACCAGCCGCCAGGGCCATCTGCACGTCGCTCTCCGAAATTCCGCCGGCGGCGGCATAGATGACGTTCGCCTTCACTTCCGAATTGGACAGCCCTTCCAGCGATGCCTTGATCGCCTCGGCGGAACCTTGGACGTCGGCCTTCACCAGCAACGGAAGTTCGGACACTTCCTTGTTCTGCAGCTTGGCCATCATTTGTTCCATGGAGGCCAGAGCCGAAGGCTGCGCCGCGGCCGCCTCTTTCTTCTTGCGTTGGCGGTACTCCACAATCTCGGTGGCGCGTTTTTCGTCGGAGACGACCGCGAAGGGCTCGCCCGGCATGGGCGCACCGTCCAGGCCCATCACCTCGACGGCCGTGGACGGCCCGGCGGCTTTCACCTGCTTGCTGCGCTCGTCCATCATGGCCTTGACCTTGCCCATATATTCGTCGGCGACGATCATGTCGCCGCGCTTGAGCGTGCCGCGCTTGACCAGCAGCGTCGTCACCGCGCCCCGGCCCTTTTCGAACCGCGATTCAATGACCAGACCGTCGGGATTACGCTTCGGATTGGCCTTGAGCTCCATCAGCTCGGCCTGAAGCGTGATGGCTTCGGCCAGCGCGTCCAGCCCCGTTCCTTCCTTGGCCGACACAGGGATGGCCTGCACGTCGCCCGACATGGATTCGGTGATGACCTCGTACTGCAGCAGGTCGGTCTCGACCTTCTGCGGATTGGCCTCGTACGTGTCCATCTTGTTGATGGCCACGATGATGGGCTTTCCGGCCGCGCGGGCGTAGCGGATCGACTCGATCGTCTGCGGTTTCACCCCGTCATCGGCGGCGACCACAAGCACGACGATGTCCACCGCTTCCGCGCCGCGCGTGCGCATCTGCGCGAACGCGGCGTGGCCGGGCGTGTCGAGCACGGTGATCTTGTCGCCGGATTTCAGCTGGAGCTGGTAGGCGCCAATATGTTGCGTGATGCCGCCGGCCTCTCCGGAGGCCACGTCGGTCGCGCGCAACGCATCCAGCAGCGATGTCTTGCCGTGGTCGACATGACCCATGATGGCGATGACGGGTGCCCGCGGCTTGCGGTCCTTTTCCTGGGACGGCGTGTCGTCGATCAGGAAATCGTCTTCCACGTCGGCCTCGGACACGCGTTTTACCGTATGGCCGAAATCCTCGACGATCAGCTGCGCCGTGTCGGCGTCGATCACGTCGTTCAGCGTGCTCATCGTGCCCTGCTGCATGAGGTATTTGACCACGTCCGCGCCGCGTTCGGCCATCCGGTTGGCGAGATCCGCGATCGTGATGGTCTCGGGCACGGTGACTTCGCGCTGCACCTTCTCACGCGAACCGGAGCCGCCCATGCGGCGCTGGCGTTCGCGTTCGCGCTTGCGCTTCACGGCGGCGAGGGACCGCTGACGCTCGTCATTGCCCGACAAGGCTGACACGATGGTCAGCTTGCCGCGGCGGCGCTTCTGCTCGCCCTTGGACCGGGTCGGCGGCGGGGTGTTGCGCTTTTTCTTGATGCGCCCGCCGGCCTTTTCCAGCTCGGACATGTTCTCTTCGGTCTTGCGCTCCAGCGGGGAACCGACCGATTTGCGCTGCAGGCGCTCCTGCTCTTCTTTCTCCTTTTGGCGTTTGGCGGCTTCCTCTTCCTCGATGCGCTTGAGCTCGGCCTCTTCTTCGGCGCGGCGGCGTTCCTCGAGCAGCTCCTGCTCCTCGCGCATGCGGGCCTGGCGGGCTTCCGCCTCGGCTGCCTTCTGGGCGGCGCGCTCGGCCGCCTGTGCTTGGGCTTTCTGCAGCGCCTCCATCCGAATTTTGAACTCGGCGACGGACAGACCCTGTTCCTTCGCGGCGGCCGCGATCTGCGCGTCCGTCAGCTGGGCCGGTTTGGCCGGCGCGGGTTTGGGAGCAGCGCTGGCGGCTTCGGCCGACTTGATCGGCGGCGCCAGAGTCGGCGCGCGCGATGGCGTGGCGACCGCTGGCGTCGCGGCCTGCGGGCCGCTGGACCGGCGCGCCGTGGCACCCTCGGGCTTGGGTATGTTGACCGTCTTGGCCGCGCTCGCAGGCGGGACGGACGGTTTGGGCACGGCAACCGATGCCTTGGCGGTCTGTGTCGGGGCGGCCGATGTCGGGCTCGCCGGTGCTGGAGCCGCCTGTGTAGAGCTTGTTTGTGCCGGGGTCGCCTTGGGCGCACCCGCACCCGCACCTGCATCCGTGCGGGGCTTGAGCTGGATCTTCGGCTTCACGCCGGACGCGCCGGGCTTGCCCGCGCCCGGTTTGACCAGACGCTTTTTCTTCTTCTCGACGACCACGGCGGAAGAGCGCGCCGTCGTGCGACGCGGTCCGCGATTGGGTCCGCCGGGACGGCGGGGTCGGTTGTCGTTATTGTCGCTCATTCTTTTCTTTCAGTTCGTCACTTCGTCGGGGCGTCCGCCCGGCCTGTCGTGCCGATGCGGTCGCGTCTGTCTTCTTGTACCGGTCCAGCCCCGTCTCGCGACGGAGCGCAACCTAGCGGTCTGCGCGCCTATTTCAACCGCTGCCTTCAATTCCGTCTGGCGGTGGCTCCAAGGATGTCTCCATGGGTATTTCCAGCGGAATTTCGTGCGCCCGGTCCGTCCAGCCTTGGGGCACGAGCGGCTCGAAACCGGCCAGCCTGCGTGCGCTGGCGAGAATATCGCCCACCATGGGTCCGGCCAGGACCGCGGCATGGACGACCGGATCGCGGCCCAGCGCCGTGCCGATCTCCTGTGCCGTGAAACACCCCACGACCGGCGGGTCGGGTCGCCGCACGCCTTGCGCAGACAGTTCGCGTGCCGTGGCGAGGCTGAGTGTGCGCAGCTTGCCGCGCCCGTCCGCAGCCCCGTCGGAGGCCTCGATGCGGATCGCCACATCGCCTCTCGCCGCCGGTTCGCGCACGCCCGCCTCGCCGAACACCAGCCGCCCCGCCTTGCGCGCCATGGTCAGCTGGCCCAGCATGCGGCGGCGCAGTTGCGCGCGCGTCTGTTCGACCAGCGCGTCCGCATCCGCTTTCGCCTTGCTTTTGAACCCGCGGTTGAAGCCGCCTTTGGATACGGCTTGGCGCAGCGCAGCCTCGTCAGCCGACACCCAGGCCCCACGGCCCGGCAACTTCCCGTAAACGTCCGCGACCACCTCGCCGTCCGGCGACAGCACATAGCGCACCATCGCGTCCGGATCGCGCACGTCTCCGCTCGCGACACAGCGTCTCTCTCGGGGCTTGTGGCCTCGCTTGTCCACCGGGGTGGAGTCTTCGACGATGTCGGACTCGGCGCTCAACCGGTCAGGTCAGAGGCGCATTATGCGCCTTGCCCTTCAGTATTGAACAGCGCTTCGGCCGCGTCGATGGGACGTTCCGGCGCGTTATAGGCATCGGGATCGACCGCTGCCTCGCCTTCCGGCGCTTCCTCTTCCTGGTAGAGGTCCTCCTCGCTGATCCAGCCAGCGTGGACGCGCGCGCGCATGATCAGGTCGGTCGCTTCCTCCTCGGAATATTTCATACCGTCGAACAGGCCGGGCTCGCGGATGCGCTCGCCGTCCTTGAACTCAGTATAACCCGTCAGGTCGTCCGGAACGAGGCCCGCCACGTCCTCGACGGTGAAAATCTCGTTCTCCCCGAAGATGACGGCCATGGGCAGGGTCACGCCCTCGATCTCCAGAACGCCGTCCTCGACGCCCAGCTCGGTGCGACGGGCATTCTGTTCCTCGGCGATCTTGTCCAGATATTCGCGGGCGCGGGTCTGCAGCTCCTGGGCCGTCTCCTCGTCGAAGCCCTCGATGGAGGACAGCTCGTCAAGTTCGACATAGCCGACCTCTTCCATGGTCTCGAAGCCTTCGGAGACAAGCAATTGGGCGACCATTTCGTCCACGTCCAGCCCGTCCATGAACAGCTCGGAGCGTTCGCGGAACTCCTGCTGGCGGCGCTCGCTCTCCTGCTCTTCGGTCAGGATGTCCAGCGCCCAGCCGGACAGCTGGCTGGCAAGGCGGACATTCTGGCCGCGGCGGCCGATGGCCAGCGACAGCTGCTCCTCCGGCACGACCACTTCGATGCGCTCGTCTTCCTCGTGGATGACGACTTTGGCGACTTCCGCCGGCTGCAGGCCGTTGACGATGAACGTGCCGAGGTCTTCCGTGTAGGGGATGATGTCGATGCGCTCGCCCTGCAACTCGTTGACCACGGCCTGCACACGCGAACCGCGCATGCCGACACAGGCCCCGACCGGGTCGATGGAGCTGTCATTGGAATAGACGGCGATCTTGGCGCGCGATCCGGGATCGCGGGCCACGGCGACGATCTGGATCGTGCCTTCATAGACTTCTGGCACTTCCTGGGCGAAAAGCTGCGCCATGAATTGCGGGTGGGCGCGGGACAGGAAGATCTGCGAACCGCGCGGCTCCTCACGCACATCCATGATGTAGGCGCGGATGCGGTCGCCCGGCTTGACGTTCTCGCGGGGCAGGGCCTGATCGCGACGGATGACGGCCTCGGCGCGGCCCAGATCCACGATGATGTGGCCGTATTCGACGCGCTTGACGATGCCGTTGATGATCTCGCCGACGCGGTCCTTGAATTCCTCGTACTGGCGGGCACGCTCGGCCTCGCGGGTCTTCTGGGTGATGACCTGCTTGGCCAGGTGGGTCTGCACGCGGGACGGCTCGATCATGGGCAGGGGCGTCGAGATCTCCGTGCCGACTTCGGCCGTGTCGTCGTCCATCTTCGCGGTGGAAAGCCCCACCTGCGCCTGCGGCTCTTCGACCTCTTCGTCGGGGACGACGGTCATGACGCGACGCAGGGACATCTCGCCCGTTTCCGGATGCAGGTGCGCGCGGATATCCAGTTCCGCGCCGTAGCGCATCTTGGCGGCGCGCTCGAACGCCTCCTCGATGGCGCGCAGCACGATCTGCTTGTCGATGGATTTTTCGTCCGCGACCGCCTTGGCGATCTGGAGCCATTCCAGCTTGTTTGCGGAAACGCCGGCAATACCCATGACGCTATTCCTCTTCCTCAGTATCGTTGGCGGCGCCCGCTTTCAGGGCCGCCTCTTTCTTGCGCTGGCCTTCGGCGACCAACTCGTCCGTGATCAGCAGTTTCGCTTCCGCAATCCAGTCGAACGGGATGGAGGCGGTGCTATCCTCTTCCCCGTCCAGATTGATGTCGACATGGCCGTTCTCGGTGCCGGCCAAAACGCCGCGGAAGCGCTTGCGCCCCTCCACGAGACGATCGAGCTCCAGCCGGGCCAGATAGCCCTCATAGGCTTCGAAGTCCCGGTAGGCGGTCAGCGGCCGGTCGATGCCGGGGCTGCTGACCTCCAGCACATAGGCATCGTCCAACGGGTCTTCCACTTCCATCGTGGAAGACAGCTCGCGCGACAGCGCCTCGCAATTCTCGATACCCATCAACCCGTCCGACACGCGCTCGGCCATGATCTGGACCGTGCGGCGCTTGCCCGCCATGACGCGCACGCGCACGATGCGCAGGCCGAGATCGGCCGCGATCGGCTCGGCGAGTTCGAGGATGCGCTCATCAATATGCGTCTTGGTTTTCAAGGGCGGGGTCTTCGGGAGCTTTCTTCCAATAAAAAACGGCCCGCCGTTTCCGGGGGCCGCCTGGCTGGCAACTGCCAGAACCGGCGATGTGGGAGCGATATAGGGGCACCGGCTCCAATAGGCAAGCGTCAGACGATATCGATCTTCAGCCCCGGCGTCAGCTTTGGTAACAGGCTCCACAAGTCGCCTGGTGCCAGTGCCAAGCAACCCAGCGTGGGGCGGTGGTCCGGCTGGCGGCAGTGGAGAAAGACGGCCGAGCCCAGACCGGGCTGCGGCGGGGCGTCATTATGGCTCATCACCAGAACCACATCATAGGCTCCGTCCTCGCGCCACAGTCTCTCGTGGCTCGCCGCGTGGGGCAGGCGGACGAACCGGTTGTAGGCCGGATCAAGCGGGGCGTCGCACCAGCCGTCATCCTCTCGAATCGCATGCATCGTCAGCGCCGTGCGCGGTCGGGGCAGGCGATCGGCGCGGTAGAAGCCGAAGCGCAAGGCGTAAGTGTCGAGCGGCGTTTTGGCGTCGCCCTCGCGCCCGTCCTTCATCTGCACGGTCCCGCCCTGGCCCCAGCCGAACGGGACCTGCCAGTCATCCAACCGAGCGAGTCCCGTTGTCGTATCAAATTGGACCGATCGGTTCACGAAATCGTCACCGGCATTTTACCTCCACTCACCAAACCATGATTGGCGCATCCAGGCCTGCTGGTCTAGGAAAACGCCATGTCAGTGAAAAAACGCATTCTCATTGTCGATGACGACGACGCGCTCCGCGAGGAGCTCACCTCACAGTTTGCCTTCTTCGACGAGTTCGAGACCACGGCCGTCGCCAACGCCACGGACGGCATCAAGGCGGCCGAAGACGGCAATTTCGACGCTATCGTGCTCGATATCGACCTGCCCGACATGCAGGGAACGGACGCTTGCGCGGTGATGCGCAAGCACGGCGTGGCCGCGCCGATCATCATGCTGACCGGCAATACGGGCGAGGCGTCGGAAATCCTCGGCCTCAATTCGGGCGCCAACGACTACGTCACCAAGCCG
>JBCCCX010000183.1:0-6764 GCA_039033275.1 Pseudomonadota bacterium
CGGCATGTTGAACCAGTGGTTGGCGCGACGGCGACGCGAATGCCGCCCATGAGAGAAAAAGGGTAAACGGTAGCCCTTAACAGTCCATGACTCCCGACCTAGAGGGCGGCCCATGACCGATCCGTCCCGACCCGTTCCACCGCGCGCCGAGAAGCGCCCCGTCTCCCACTCGCGCTTCGGCCATGACTGGACCGACGACTATGCGTGGCTGAAGGATGATCACTGGCAAGCCGTGCTGCGCGAACCCGACCGACTGTCAGCGGACATACGCGCCCATCTGGAAACGGAGAACGCCTATACCAAGGCCGTCCTCGGTCCGCTTTCGGAACTGGAGGCGGATCTGTTCGAGGAGATGAAAGGGCGTCTGGAACCGGCGCGGTCCTCCACCAAGCTGCCGGACGGACCGTGGCGCTATTATCACCGCTTCGAACCGGGGCAGGAGCACGGCACCTATATGCGCGAACCGCGGGACGGCGGCGCGGCGCAGACGATGCTGGATGCCGAAGCCCTTGCGGCCGATTTGGGCGATGGCGGCTTTTTCGACATTGGCGACGTCAGTCACAGCCCGGACCATGCACGGCTCGCCTACGGGCTGGATCTGAAGGGCAGCGAAAACAACGAAGTCTTCGTCAAACCCATTCCGGCGGACGGCAGCGGCGGAGACGCCGTCTTCACCGGTATCGACACGGCTGCGGGTGCGCTGGTCTGGGCGGCCGATTCCGATACGTTGTTCTGGGTCGAACGGGACGAGAATCAGCGTCCGTCCACCGTGCGGTCCCGATCCATCGGGGCGGACGGGGCAGGGGAGGTCGCCTACGACGAAGCCGATCCAGGCTTCTTCGTCGGGGTCGGCACGTCCGACGACGATCGCCACATCACCGTCTCCGCGCACGATCACACGACTAGCGAGATCTGGGCCGTGCCGATGGACGCGCCCAACGCCGCGCCGGTCTGTTTCGCCCCGCGCCGCAAGGGCGTGGAATATGCCGTCGCACCCCATGGCGGCGCGGCCTATATCCTGTCCAACGACCAGGGCGCGGTGGACTTCGCCATATTCCGGTCCGACACGCCTCTGGGACAAGAAAGCGATCCGGACGCGTGGGCGTCCTATATCGCCCACCGTCCAGGCTGTCTGATCCTTGGGCTGGAAAGCTATAGCGGGCACGTGGTGCGGCTGGAGCGGGAGAACGCGCTGCCGCGCCTTGTCATCCGGGATATGGAAAGCGGCGAGGAGCACGCCATCGAGATGGACGAGCCCGCCTACTCGCTCGGCCTGGTCGGCGGCTACGAATATGACACGACGACGCTGCACTATAGCTATAGCAGCCCGACTACGCCCGCATCCATCTATGCCTACGACATGACGAGCCGGACGCGCACACTGATGCGCCGTCAAACGGTGCCCTGCGGTCACGACCCCGAAGACTATGTCACGGAGCGCATCGAGATCGAGGCGCGCGACGGAGAAACGGTCCCGGTCACGCTGCTTTACAAGCGAGGGGTGACGCCGGATGGCACGAACCCGCTATTGCTCTACGGCTACGGCTCCTACGGCCATACCATCCCGGCCGACTTCCGCACGGCGCGGCTCAGCCTCGTGGACCGGGGCGTCGTCTACGCCATCGCCCATATCCGGGGCGGCATGGCCAAGGGATACGCTTGGTACGATGCGGGAAAGCTTTCGGGAAAACCTAACACCTTCAACGACTTCGTCGATGCAGGGCGCGCGTTGGCCAAGCTGGGTTGGACCGCGCGCGGTCGGATCGTCGCGCATGGCGGCTCGGCTGGCGGGCTGCTAGTCGGTGCGGCGCTGAACCAGGATCCGGGGCTGTTCGGTGCCGTCATCGGCGCGGTGCCGTTCGTGGACGTGCTCAACACGATGAGCGACGGCGACCTGCCGCTGACCCCGCCCGAATGGCCCGAATGGGGCAACCCGCTGGAGGACGAAGACGCCTTCCGCACCATCCTATCCTACAGCCCCTATGAAAATGTGACTGACGCCGACTATCCGCCCGTGCTGATCACGGGCGGCCTGACCGATCCGCGCGTCACCTATTGGGAGCCCGCAAAATGGGCCGCGACCTTGCGCGACCACCAGACGGGCGACGCGCCGATCTTGCTGAAGATGAACATGGATGCGGGCCACCAGGGTGAAAGCGGGCGCTATCGCAGCTTGAAGGAAACGGCGACGGAATATGCCTTCGCGCTCTGGGCGGTTGGGCTCGACTAGGGACTAGCGGCCGGCCTCGAAGTCATAATCGCCCAGGAACCGCGCGATCACATCTTCGACCTGCTTTCGCCCCGTCGGGTCGGCCGCCGTCTTCAGCCGGGTGAAGTCCTCCGACCAGTCGCTCGTGCGCGTGCGCAGCGGCGGCGCGCCCGCCTGCAGGACGTCCATCACAACGTCCGCGACCGCGTCCGCGCTCTGATAGGCGATGGTCTGCCCGCTTTCGGCCCGGCGTCGCGCGCCTCCCACATAGGCTTCCAGGATCGGCTTGTATTCGTCCTCCAGGACGCCGCCAGTCTGCGCCAGGTGCGCCATGACGTTATCGGCGAAGGCCGTGCTGATCCCGCCCGGCTCGATGGTCGAGAAATGGATGCCGAAGGCCGGACCGACATAGGATGCGAGGCTTTCCGTGAAGCCCTCCACCGCGAACTTGGCCGCACAGTAGAAGTCGTTGAAAGGCTGGCCGACTAGCCCGCCAACGGATGAAATGTTGATGACGCGCCCGGATCGTGCGGCGCGCATGTGCGGCAGCACCGCTTTGGTCATCCGCACCACGCCGTAATAGTTGACCTCCGTCATCCATTGCAGCTCCTCATCGCTGGCTTGTTCGGTCGTGCGGAGCTGCGCGGCGCCTGCATTGTTGACCAGCGCGTGGATGCCGCCATGCTCCGCGATGACGCCCGACACGACGGAATCGATCTGATCCAGGTCTGTTACGTCCAGTGCCCGCACATCGGCGGTGACCCCGGCGTCCGCCAGCGCCGCGTCGAGCGTCTCGCGCTTGGCGAGGTTCCGCATGGTCGCGACGACCCGGTAGCCCGCCCTCGCCGCCTTGACGCTCATCGAGACGCCGAGGCCGGTCGAGCAGCCGGTGAGCAGTACGGTTTTCATGGCTTTCCCTTCAACGGGCTCCCAGCCCGCTTCTGTCGTAGATGGCGTCGATCGCCTCCATCTGCTTCACAGCGGACCCAGCATCGGTCAAGGGCGGCGTGCCCATGGACAGGCAGAGGATCAGATGAGCCAGCTGCGCGTCGTAGGTGGTGACCTCGCTCCAGCGGGGGTGATCCTCGTTCGTGATCGCGCCGTCCGGGGTGACGATGCGGCACCCCATGTAGGGATGGACCGGATTGTCCATGCTGACTGTGCCACCAGCGCCCGTCGCCTCGAACAGGATCGACGGTTGCACGCCGTCGCTCATGTCGCTGGATATGAGCGCGGTCAGACCGCCGCCGAAATCCAGTTCCGCTTCCATCCGCAGGTCCACGCGCGGACGGCCCTCCACGGCCTCGGCGCGCGTCACGGTCGGTTCGCAGCCTGCGAGCGTGCGCGCGATCTGCAAGGGGTAGGTGCCGAGATCCATCAGGCTCCCGCCGCCCAGCGATACGTCGTGGCGCAGTTCGCCTTCGCGGTCCGGAATGGGAACGTGGAAGCGGCCCTCCATCCGGCTCAGCGGGCGAACCTTGTCCACCTCGGTAAGAAACCGCGCGAACGCGGGATGGTAGCGATGATGGAACGCCTCCATGATCGTGCCGGGCAGGGCGGCGATCTCGGCCGCTTCGCGGGCATTCATCGCGAACGGCTTCTCGATCAGCTGCACCTTGCCTGCCGCCGCCCGCGCCAAATCGAGATGCCGCGACGGGGGCAGGGCATTGTAGACGATATCGATGTCGCCCCGCGCGCATAGCGCTTCGTAGCTGTCCACGATCTCCACGTCCGGCACGCCGTGCTCCGCCGCGTAGGCTTGCCCCCGGTCCACATCCCGGCAGGCGATGGCGACGAGTGTGCAGTCGCCGCGCCGCAGGGCGGGCTGGATGACGGCGAAGGGCGCGATGCGCGACGCGCCGAGCAGGCCGATACGATAGTTGGGGCGGCTCATTCAGGCGTCCGATTTCAGTTCCGACAGGGCTGCCATCATGCCAGCCCCCAAAGGTCCGGATGGTCGCGCCACGAAACCGAAGCGTTCGTAAAGAGGCTCGTTGCCTCTAGAGGCCATCAAGCCCACCGTGATCTCGGGAGGGTATTCGGTCTTCAACCGGGACATAATCGCTTTCATCACTCCCGTGCCGACCCCGCGACCGCGATGCGACCGTCCTACGATAACATCCTGAATGTAGACGTTCATGGTGCCGTCGCCGATGATGCGCGCCATACCGATGGTCTCGCCGCCGTTATGGGCCAAGACGCCGAACAAGGACTTGCGGAGGGCATGGGCCGCCCGTTCACGATCCGGAACATCCCACCCGGCCTCCGCTCGAAGCTGGCAGTACAATGCCGGGTCGGGCAGTCCGTATTCGATCACGAGATCCATCGGCCTACGCCGCGACGTCCGAGCCGTAGGTCAGCTGCAGGAAGACATCCTCCAGGTCGGGCTGGTCGGTGCGCAGGTCGTCGATTTTCAGGCCCGCCTCTTTGACTCGGTTCAGCAAGCCCGTCACCGAGTCGGTTCCCTTGCGGTATGTCACGACCAGATTGCCGTCCTCCACGGCCGCGTCGAGATCGGACAGGCTGTCCGGCAGCGCCGTGAGCATGTCGGCCGGTGTGATGACCAGCATCCGCCTGTCCATGCGCGATAGGAGCGAGTCCTTGCTCTCATTGGCGACGATGCGGCCTTCGTGGATGATGGCGATCTGGTCGCACAGCTCCTCCGCCTCTTCGAGGTAATGCGTCGTCAGGATGATGGTCGTGCCGCGCGCGTGGAGTTCCTTGACATAGTCCCAAAGCTGGCGGCGCAGCTCTATGTCTACGCCGGCCGTGGGTTCGTCCAGGATCAGCACGGGCGGGTTGTGGACGAGGGCCTTGGCGATCAACAGCCGGCGCTTCATCCCGCCCGAGAGCTGCCGCACATAAGCGTCGCGCTTGTCGGAGAGGCCGAGCGCGGCCAGGATCTCGTCACTGCGGCGTTCCGCCTTCGGCACGCCGTAATAGCCCGCTTGCAGTTCCAGCGCCTGATGGGGTGTGAAAAACACGTCCATCGCGATCTCCTGTGGGACGATACCGATGGAGGCGCGGGCGGCCCGGGTCTGCGTGTTGATATCATGGCCCATGATCCGCGCCGTGCCGGAGCTTTTGTTGACAAGTCCGGCGAGAATGTTGATGGCCGTGGACTTGCCCGCCCCATTGGGGCCGAGCAGGCCGAAGATGGACCCGCGCGGCACGGTCAGATCGATACCGTGCAGGGCCGTCTTGGCCGGAGCCTTGCGCGTCGCGGTGTAGGTCTTGCTCAGCCCGACCAGCTCGATGGCGGGCGGGTCTAATGACTTGTCTTGCATGGGGCGTGGGCTTAGACCCCACTCCGGCGCATAACAAGGTCGCCCCACGACAAGGATCGCCTGACAATATGGTCGCAAGGAACATCTCGCCCACACCGCGTCTCGAGGCCACGGAGAAGGACGTGGTCGTCGTCGGCCAGACATACGTCAAGTGCGACGGCGGCGGCGGCGCGCTGGGCCACCCGGTCGTCTGGCTTGATATGGGCGAGGACGACTATGTGATCTGCAAATATTGCGACCGGGTGTTCAAGCTGGACCCGGACGCGGTGCCGGGCAGGCCTCACTGAGGTGAGCGGCTGGACCCTCGGAGTCCTTGGCGGCTCCGGCCTCTATGCCATCGACGGTCTGGAAAACCGGCAATGGGTGAGCATCGATACGCCCTGGGGCGACCCGTCCGACGACGTTTTGTTTGCCGACTATGGCGATGTCCGATTGCGGTTCCTGCCCCGCCACGGGCGCGGTCATGCCCTGTCGCCCACATCCGTGAACTACCGCGCCAACATCGATGCGCTCAAGCGTGCGGGCTGCACGGACTTGCTGTCCATCAGCGCGGTCGGCTCTCTAAAAGAAACCTATGCACCCGGCCATTTCGTCGCCGTGGATCAGTTCATCGACCGGACGCACAGCCGGAAGAAAAGTTTCTTCGGTCCCGGCTGCGTCGCCCATGTCAGCGTCGCCGACCCGGTCTGCGGCCGCCTGTCCGGTCTGGCGGCGGACGCAGCCGATGCAGCGGGCGCGACCGTCCACCGGGGCGGGACATACGTCACTATCGAAGGCCCGCAATTTTCCACGCGCGCGGAGAGCGAACTCTACCGCTCTTGGGGCTGCGACGTGATCGGCATGACCAACATGCCCGAAGCCAAGCTGGCCCGCGAAGCCGAACTGCCCTACGCCACGCTCGCCATGGTGACCGACTATGATTGCTGGCATCCGGACCATGGCAGCGTCGACGTGGCCAGCGTCGTCGCTAAACTGCAGCAGAATGCCGAAACGGCGGGCGCGGCCGTGCGCCGCCTCTGCGAAACCCTGTCCGGCACCGCGCGCACGCCGTGCCCGTCCGGCATCGAAACCAACCTCGACGTCGCGATAATCACCCCGCCGGATGCGCGCGATCCGCAACTATTAGCGAAGCTCGACGCCGTCGCAGGACGTGTCCTCCGCTAAACCTGTCTGGCCCGGGCCCGGGGTCCTTTCGCTGGGATGAGCGGATGTTTCAGCCCTACTCCGTCCCCGGCATTTATTGCCGGGGTCTGGTCTCCTCCTTCACC
>JBCCCX010000184.1:0-6736 GCA_039033275.1 Pseudomonadota bacterium
CTTTCGTTTCTCCAGGAAACTCGCCACGCCCTCGCGCCCTTCCTCGCTGCGCAGGCAGGTGGCGAAGCTGTCGGCCGCACGATCCAGTGCTTCGTCGCGCGTGAGGGTCGCACTGCCGAGGATCAGCGCCTTGGTCGCCGCGTTGGCTCCGGGCGCGCAGCGGATGACGCCCTTGCGCACATTGGCCTCCACCGCGTCCAGATCGCTCGTGACATAGTCCGCGAGGCCGATGCGACCGGCTTCCGTTCCGTCGAACCGTGCGCCTGTCAGCATGATGCGCCGGGCCGTGGACAGGCCTGCGCGGGCGACCACGAAGGGCGCGATCTGAGCGGGCGGGATGCCGATCATAGTCTCGGTCAGGCTGAACTTGGCCTCCGGCGTCGTCGCGATCACGTCGGCGCAGCACATCAAGCCCAGCCCGCCTGCAATGGCCGCGCCCTCGACCAAGACGACCGTCGGCTTGGGCAGGTGGTTGAACGCGTCCAGCATGGTGCCGATGCGGCGGTTGAACGCGGCGGTTTCGGCCTGCGTCTTCTCGTCCGACTGATAGACCTGGAATACGTTTAGATCGCCGCCTGCGCAAAAGACCCCGCCGCGGCCGCGCATCGTGACCCCGCGCACCTGCGTGTCGGACCCCAGCGCCGCAAACGCTGCCATCAACTCGTCGATCATCGCATCGTTCATGGCGTTGCGCTTGTCGGGCCGGTTCAGCCAGATCGTGGCCCATTGGTTGTCGTAGATAATGTCGAGGGTCTGCATGCAGGCGGGTTTAGGGAAGGGCGCGGGCTAGGAAAAGAAAAGTATGCGTCCCCAGCAATGAATGCCGGGGACGAGGATATGAATGCTGGAAGGGAAAATGAGTAATGTGTGCAGAGCGCGGACGACCCTAGTGCCTAGCCCTTAACGTCAACGTCAACTTGCCAAGGCGTGCTGGACCCTTAAAAGACGCCTCGAACCAACTGGAGAGCCCCCATGCGTGAAGCCGTCCTCGTCTCAACCGCCCGCACCCCCATCGGCCGCGCCTATCGCGGCGCGTTCAACGCTACGCCGTCCCCGACCCTGGCCGGTCATTGCATCGACCATGCGGTCAAGCGCGCCGGTGTGGACGGGGCGGAGATCGAAGATGTGGTTATGGGCTGCGCGTTGCAGCAGGGTGTGCAGGTGACCGTCGGACGCAACGCCGTTCTCGCCTCCAGCCTGCCCGTCACGGTTCCGGCCATGAGCGTGGACCGCCAGTGCTCGTCGGGTATGGTCGCCATCGGAATCGCCGCGCGCAAGATCATGTGCGGGGAGATGGACATCGCCATCGGCGGCGGCGTGGACAGTATCTCCATTGTCCAGACGCCGGAGATGCGCGTCGCGCCGGACCCGAACGTGGTCGCCAAGCACCCGGCCGCCTACATGCCCATGCTGCAGACGGCGGAAGTGGTGGCAGAGCGCTACAATGTCAGCCGCGACCGGATGGACGAATATTCCCTGATGAGCCAGCAGCGCACCCACGAGGCGCAGCAGCGTGGCGCATTCGACGACGAAATCGTTCCGCTGCCCTCGACCATGATGGTCAAGGACAAGGAGACGGGCGAAGTGTCCAAGCAAGAGGTGACGTTGGAGAAGGACGAAGGCAACCGTCCGTCCACAACGCTGGAAGGCCTGCAAGGGCTGAAGCCTGTTCTCGGTCCCGATAAGACGATCACGGCAGGCAATGCGTCCCAGCTGTCGGACGGTGCATCCGTCTCCGTTCTGATGGATTCCAAGACGGCCGAGAAGCGCGGGTTGGAACCACTCGGCTATTATCGCGGCATGGCCGTGGCGGGACTGGAGCCGGACGAGATGGGCATCGGCCCGATCTACGCCGTGCCGAAGCTGCTCAAGCAGCAGGGCCTGACCATGGACGATATCGATCTATGGGAACTGAACGAGGCGTTTGCCGTGCAGGTGCTCTATTGTGCCGACCAGCTCGGCATTCCGATGGAAAAGCTCAACGTCAATGGCGGCGCCATTTCCATCGGCCACCCCTACGGCATGAGTGGCGCCCGCATGAGCGCCCACGCGCTGATCGAGGGCAAGCGCCGTGGCGCGAAATATGTCGTCTCCACCATGTGCATCGGCGGCGGCATGGGCGCGGCGGGGCTTTTCGAGGTGGCATAGCGATCGCGCGAAGCGCGAAAAATCGATTACCAATCGATTTTAGCGAAGCCACCGCGAGCGCTGCGAGCGGCCGACCGCGTAGCGGTCGCTTTGCAATAGAGCTGTCCTTGTCTTCAGCAATTGGCGGCTTCAATCCGACGGGATCCGGTTTGGCAACGAACCACGACATCGGCCCGTACCCACCACCCAGATTTAAGGACCGGCGGCCTGCTCGCCGGTCCTTTGCGTTTCGGGTTTTCGTGATGTGACGGAAGCATGTCGGTCGAGGCTCCGCCGACACTGACGGGGCAGGGATGTGCTCAAGGTGATAATGAAAATGGTTCGCAATAACAAGTAGATGGGGCTGATTTCGTTTATGACAGGACAGTCATCGAAACTTAATCTTTCCGAATCCGAACAGACGCGGAAACACCACGCCGCTGTTACAAAACGTGCCTAGCTCCTCTGCCGAGGCCCGAATCCGATGGGCCACTCACCGACAGAAGGGGATGCCGCATGGCACATGAAGACTCGCAATTCGTCGACAACGACGCACTCCACAACGACTCCGAAGACCAGTCGGCCAACCCGTCCGGCAACCGGCCGTTCGCCGTTGTCGTGCAGAAGGCCATGTCGCGCCGCACGCTGCTCGGCGGATCGCTCGCCATGGCGGCGACCAGCGGATTCCTTGCGCCCAAGGCCCAGATGGAAGCTTTGGCGCAGACCTTCGGCGGAACTGGCTCGCTCGTGGGTTTCACGCCTGTGACGGTTGCCGAAGGCGCGGCAGGCGGCCTGATGCCGACGCTGGCCAAGGAATATACCTACCAGTCCCTCATTCCATGGGGTACGCCGATCGAGCCCGGCGCGACCGTGGAATATGCCGGCGACCCCGTTCGCCGTCCGACATCCGAAGAGGCCGCGCTGCAGATCGGCATCGGCCATGACGGCATGTGGTTCTTCCCGACCGGCGCCTTCCGCACGGATAATGGCGTCTTCAACAATCCGGCGCGCCAGAACGAAGCCGGCATGCTCTGCATCAACCACGAATTCGGTCGCACCACACATGTGCTCGGCAAGCCGCTGCCGGAGAACATCGAGGACGTTCGCGTCATGCAGCATGTGCACGGCGTCTCCGTCGTCGCGATCGAGCTGGACTTCTTCGCGGGCTGGAAAGTGGTCAGCAGCCCCAATTCCCGCCGCATCCACGTCAACTCGCCCATGCGCTTCTCCGGTCCGGTCGCGGGCAGCAAGCTGCTCGACAACCCGGCCGGCAATGCGCCGCTCGGCACGGTCAACAATTGCGGATCCGGCCCGACGCCGTGGGGCACCTATCTGACGTGCGAAGAGAACTTCAACGGTTACTTCGGCGCCAGCAGCGGTTTCACCCCGACCGAGGAGCAACAGCGCTACGGCTTCACCGATAACGGGTTCGGCTATGGCTGGCACCTGTTCGATCGCCGCTTCGACCTGTCCGACGCCGACTTCGTCAATGAGCGCCACCGCTTCGGCTACATTGTGGAGATCGACCCGAACGACGCCTCCCAGACGCCGGTCAAGCGCACGGCCATGGGCCGCTTCAAGCACGAAGCCGTCGCCATCGCCGAAAACACGCCCGGTGGCCGCATTGCCGCCTATATGGGCGACGACCAGCGCTTCGACTATTGCTACAAATATGTCTCCGACCGCGGCTGGCAGGACGCCATCGCGGCCGGCGAAAGCCCGCTCGATAAGGGCGTGCTCTACGTGGCGAAGTTCAACGACAACGGCACGGGCGAATGGCTGCGTCTGGACATGAGCGTCCCGGCGCTTGCGGCCCGCTTCTCCGGCATGGACGAGCTGCTGGTCCACACGCGGATTGCTGCGGACATCGTCGGCGCAACGCCGATGGACCGTCCGGAATGGACCACGATCGGCAAGGACGGGACGGTCTTCTGGACCCTGACCAACAATTCCCGCCGCACGACGACCAACGCCGCCAATCCGCAGGCCCCGAACCAGGACGGTCACATCATCCGCACGAAGGATGCCGACAACCACCTGGGTACCACGTTTACTTGGGACATCTACATCCTAGCGTCGACCACGCGGAATACGGAAGGTGTCTTCACCGACCCGGACGCAGCTTACGCCGATCCGGACGGCCGTCTGTTCATCGGCACGGATGGCGGTCAGCCCGACGGTCTGCAGGATCAGCTGGTCGTTTTCGATACGACCAGTGCCAACCCGTCACCGCGCCGCCTGCTGGTCGGCGTGAACGGTGACGAGATCACCGGATGGACCGCCACGCCGGATCGTCGCTTCGGTTTCGTCAACTTGCAGCACCCCGGCAATGGCGACCCGAGCGCGACCAACTTCCCAGCCACGCCGGATGGGAAGACCATTCCGCGCGACGCGACGCTGGTGATCAGCCGCATCGACCGGGGTGTCGTCGGCTCCTGACCTCTCCGCAAAGCGCCGAAGATCCGAAAGCCCCCTGTTTGCAGGGGGCTTTTTTGTATCACATTCTCGCTGGTCTCAGTCAGGGCCGGGCTCGCGCCTTGCGCTCATCCCGCACGCCCTCTAGGTGCTTCCGTGAACGTCAACGGGAGCTTCCATGTCCATCCATTTCGACAATCGCGTCGCCATCGTCACCGGAGCCGGTGGCGGGCTGGGGCGGTCCCACGCGCTGGCGCTGGCCAAGCGCGGCGTCCGGGTGGTCGTCAACGATCTGGGCGGGGCGGTTGACGGCACGGGCGGCAGCGAAACGATAGCCCAGTCCGTCGTTAAGGAGATCGAATCCATGGGCGGCGAGGCGATCGCCAACGGCGCGAACGTGACCCGGCAAGATGAAGTCGAAGCTATGGTCGCAGAGGCGATCGACCGGTTCGGCAAGGTCGATATTCTCGTCAACAATGCGGGCATCCTGCGCGACAAGTCGTTTTCCAAAATGACGATGGAGGACTGGAAGCTGGTCGTGGACGTCCACCTGCACGGCTCCGCCACCTGCACGAAGGCTGTCTGGAACCACATGAAGGAAAACCAGTACGGACGGATCGTCATGACGACCTCTTCCTCCGGCATGTACGGTAATTTCGGCCAGACCAACTATGGTGCGGCCAAGGCCGGACTGTCGGGCTTCATGCGCACGCTTTGCCTAGAAGGGGCGAAATACGACATTCGCGTCAACACACTGGCGCCGACGGCCCGGTCCCGTATGACGGAAGGTCTGATGCCCGAAGAAATTCTGGAAAAACTGCAACCGGAACCCGTAAGCCAGGGGCTCGTCTACCTCGTTTGCGACGACGCGCCGAACCGCACCATTCTGGCTGCCGGCGCAGGGGGCTACGCCGAGATCAAAGTGGTCGAGACGCAGGGCGTCAACTTCAGTGAAAGCGAGGCGACCGCCGAGAATGTCGCAGCGCATTGGGAGCGGATTTCCTCCATGGAAGGCGCGGAGGAGTACACAAATGGCGGCCAGCAGGGGGCGAAGTTCCTCGGCCGCATCGCAAAAGGAGAGTTCGTCAAATGACCGAAGTGAATCTGGACGCATTCCGCACCGAAGTCCGCAACTGGCTGGAAGAGAATTGCCCGGAAGAGATGCGCAAGCCCGTCGAAGGCGATCAGGACGTCTGCTGGGGCGGCCGTAACTGGACGTTCCAAAGCGACGCGCAGAAGGTCTGGTTGGAGCGCATGGTCTCCAAAGGCTGGACAGTGCCGACCTGGCCCACCGAATATGGCGGGGCGGGCTTGTCCCGCGCAGAGGAGAAGGTGCTGTTGTCCGAGATGCGCCGCATCAATGCACGCTCGCCTCTGACCAGCTTCGGCATCTGGATGCTCGGCCCGGCGCTGCTGAAGTTCGGCAATGACGAACAGAAGGCGGAGCACCTGCCCAAGATCGCGCGTGGCGAAATTCGTTGGTGCCAGGGCTATTCGGAGCCGAATGCCGGGTCCGATCTCGCCAGCCTCGCCACCAAGGCCGAAGACAAGGGCGACCACTGGATCGTTAATGGCCAGAAGGTCTGGACGTCATACGCCGACAAGGCCGACTGGATTTTCTGCCTGGTGCGCACGGACAACAGCAAGGGCAAGCATTACGGCATTTCCTTCGTGCTGTTCGACATGGAAACGCCGGGCGTCGAAGCGCGCCCGATCAAGCTGATTTCAGGCCGTTCGCCCTTCTGCGAGACCTTCTTCGAAGATGTGAAGGTTCCCAAGGAGAACCTGGTCGGCGAGGAGAATAAGGGCTGGACGATCGCCAAATATCTGTTGTCCCATGAGCGAGAAAGTATCGGAGCAGGCAACGATACTTCGCGTCCGCTCCACGAGGTCGCCGCCATGAGCCTCGGTCTGGACAACGCCGACCGCCTGTCCGACCCAATGCTCCGCACCAAGATCGCGGAAACCGAGATCGACGACTGGGCCTTCGGCCTGACCATGTCTCGCAAGCTCGCCGAAGCCAAGGCGGGCCAGAGCCTCGGCGCGGACAGCTCCATGCTGAAATATTACGGCACGGAGCTGAACAAGCGGAAGTTCGAGCTGATGATGGACGCGGCCGGTCATGACGGGCTAGAATGGGAGTCCGAGCGGTCCAAGGATGGCAAGCTGGCAAGAAGCTGGTTGCGCACCAAAG
>JBCCCX010000185.1:0-6700 GCA_039033275.1 Pseudomonadota bacterium
GGAAGCAGACCTTCGCTGCGTTAGCGGGATCGCTGCTCACTTATCCTTGAACCAGTCATTCGGGCCTGGTGTTGGCAGCAAGAAGCAATGCTGGGTGGATTACCCCCTTTGTCGTCGCAGATTTTGCCGGTGTGTGAGCTTCGCCACGTGATGATCCACTTTTCGCTCCCAAGAAGCTTGTGGACTCGCGGACACAGTGTGAAGATAGAGCCTTTCTTGACGGGCTAAGGGAAGACTGTGCTCAAACCCGAATGCGTTAGGCATCCAGTTCGACCCAATATTTTCCCTGATCTCGCCGCTTTGTTGCGAAGACGTTGGCCATGCATCCAGCGGCGGTTACCTCCATGATGCTGTGACAATCCAGAAATACCATGTTGCTGAATGTCACATTCTTGAGGCGTCGGCGGTGCTTGAACGTGGGGATACAAAAGGGCATTGGCGCGACGTCTACAATGGTTTTCGCGACCGCATAGAGCGGGGCGATCTCCAACCGGGAGACAGGCTGCCAACTTTGTCGCGCCTTGCGGACCAGCAAGGGCTGACCGTCCATGGCGCACGCAAAGTCATGGCACGGCTACGCAGCGAAGGTCGAGTCGAGAGCTGGCAAGGTGTGGGGCACCGCGTGTCTGAGAAACGGATCACTTACCGGATTGATGAACGACCGCAATTCAACACCAACCTCGCCAGGCTCGGGCATAGGGGCGACACGCGGCTTCTCGCCACCCGGGTCATCGGCTTGCCGTCGCGTTTCTCGGACGCCATGGGGCTTCGCGCAGGTACACGTATCATTCAGACTGAGGTCTTGAGGTTTGTGGACGGCCGGCCGCTTGTGCTTGCCAAAAACTTCTTTCCTGCGCGACGATTCGAAGGCATCGAGGTTGCCCTTGCCAAGACGCAAAGCGTGACACGGGCCCTCGCCGCCTACGGCGTCTCGGACTGCGTGCGCATTCGCACAAAGATCGAAACCCGGATGCCCAGCGGGCACGAAGCGCTGCAGCTTGAAATTCCCGCCAACCAGCCTGTGCTCGCTACAACGGGGCGCAACGTGGACGGCCAAGGTTCTGTTGTCGAACTCTCCTACGCGATCTCTCGCGGCGACGCCGTAGCTATCGAAATCTGAACCGAAGCCATCGCGGCGGGTGGCTTGGCGCGACTAAGGTGACAGCATGGCGAACGGACCACCTTTGCCGGACTCGGCGGGGGCTCCACGTGCAATTCGAACCGCGCGGTATCTGATTTCCAAGCGCAGCTTCGCAAACACCAGCGGTTTGTGCGAAGATGTAGTGACACTCGGTTCCTGCTGCCTGGCTGTATCGTCGTTGTCATAAAGCCGCGCTTAGCTTCCCGCAGGGTAGTTGTACGGATCACCACATGTTCGAGGCTTTTGACGCTCCAGGGCGGTTTTGGCGGGGAAATATCCACGGCCATTCAACCAATTCCGATGGTCACCTTTCGCCTGAGGAGGCATGCGCCGCCTATCGCGAGCAAGGTTATGACTTCATTTGCCTTTCGGACCATTTCCGCCCGAAGTTCAACTTTCCCGTAACAGATACACGGCCGTACCGAATCAACGGTTTCACCACCATTCTGGGCGCGGAAGTCCATGCGCCGGCAACGACCCGCGGGGTCGAGTGGCACATCCTCTCGGTCGGCCTTCCAGCAGATTTTCCGGCTACTAACGAAACCGAGACCGGCCTCGAACTCGCTCGCCGCTGTGCCGACGCAGGCGCATTCGTCGCCGTCGCGCATCCCGCATGGTACAACCTTGAGCTTGAAGACGCGCTCGCGCTCGACGCCGCTCATGCCGTCGAGGTCTATAACCACACATGTGATGCGCACACCTCGCGCGGCGAAGGCGCCACGATGTGGGATGCGATGCTGTCAGCTGGTCGACGCGTCACTGGCATTGCAGTCGATGACAGCCATTGGAAACCCGGAACGCCTGATGCTTTTGGCGGTTGGGTCATGGTGAAGGCCGAAGGAAACGACCCCGGTCTGCTTCTCGCTGCGCTAAAGGCAGGTCACTTCTATGCCACCCAAGGCCCGGAGATAACCGAACTCCACCGGGTCGGGGATTCGCTCGTCCTGCGCATGTCACCCGCGACAGAGGTCTTCGTCGTGGGCCCGGTGGCGAATGCAGCCCATGTCACGGGTACCGCGTTAACCCGTGCCACGCTCCCACTTGAGAAATTCGCCGGCACCTGGTGCCGCGTCGTGGTCCGGGACGCGATAGGCCGCCAAGCCTGGACCAACCCACTCTGGCTCAACTGATCCCACAAGGAGGACCCCACCTGTGAAACGTCTACTTTTGTCCACTGCCATGCTGGCTTTCGCCGCCGCTGCAGTCCAAGCACAAGATCTGCGCGTCGCGGTTTCGACCCACATCACCAATATGGATCCTCAGGATCAGACCGGGAATAATGGCGCTCCGATGCTCTATCAGGTCTATGATACTCTGATCGAGCGCGACAGTTTCTCGAACCCGCTGACCTTCAAACCAGGCCTGGCCACCGAATGGACCAAGGTCGAGCCCACCATCTGGGAACTGAGGCTCCGCGAAGGTGTCACGATGCACGACGGCACGACGCTTGATGCCGACGACGTCGATTTCTCGCTGAACAGGATGCTTGTCGAGCGTGACCCCGAGTTCGCTGCCTCCTGGGGCCGCTGGTTCTACAACTTCGAGAAAGTCGAAGTCGTCGACCCGATGACCATCCGCATCCACACGTTCCGGGAAGACCCAAACTTCGAGACGCTGATTTCCGCGCGTTCGGCGGGCATCGTCTCAAAAGAGCACTACGATGCCCTCGGCTTCGAAGAAGCCTCGCTTAACCCCGTGGGCTCAGGCCCCTACCGTGTTACAGAATTCGTCTCGCGCGACAGAGCCGTGATGGAACGCTTTGGGGACTACTGGGGCGAGCCCGCACCATTTGACAGCCTCACGTTTCAGTACGTCGAGGAAGTTGCCAGCCGCGTGACGGGTCTTGTGAACGGCGAGTTCGACCTCGTTACCAACATCCCGCCCGATCAGGAAGGGGCGATGCAGGGCGACGGCATCAAGACCATGGGCGTGACCTGGCCCATGTTCCATGTCTGGATCATCGCTCAGAACAACCCACCGACTGACAACCCTGACGTCCGTAAGGCCCTGCGCCTTTGTACCGATCGTCAGGCGCTCGTCGACGGTCTATGGGGCGGCAAGGCCCACGTGCCGACCGCGCACCAGTTCGAAGAATATGGCCAGCCCTACTACATCGAAAACCTTGACCTCATCAAGTTCGACCCCGAGGAGGGCAAGCGTCTTCTCGAACAGGCCGGCTACGATGGCGAGCCGATCCTCGCCCAGTTCCCACGTTCCTACTATCTCTACGGCGATCTCGCCGCACAGGTCATCCAGCAGCAGTGGGCCGAGTGCGGCGTGAACCTCGAGCTTCAGGAAGTTGACGAGATCAACTACGATGAGATGAACGTCCGCGCCTGGTCGAACCCGATGTACTACCCCGACCCAATGGGGGCCCTCGACACCCATTGGTCGGACAAGTCTTGGGTGTCGAGCCGAGGGCCGCTCTGGTCGCCCACGCATCCTGAATGGGCCGCAACCTACGAAGCTGCCCGCTATGAGACAGACGTCGACGCGCGCAGGGCGGCTTACCAGAAGCTTCTGGAGTTGTCGGAAATCGAATCCGGCTGGCTTCTGATGTACGAACCCCACGAGGTCTACGGCATGCGCGAGGGTCTCTCGTTCAAGATCCCCGTCGCCCAGCGCCCCTACGTGCTTCCGTTCCGGGCCGGCGAAGTGACGATCGACGCGAACTTCTGAAGCCAGAAGCGCCGCCCTGTGACAAGGGCGGCGCAAACCTCCAACAGGCAAAAAAGTGCTCGAATCATATCTAAGCTGGGGCCGCTAACGGTGCTCCGTTTCATGGCCATCCGCATCGCCCGTGCCGCCATTACGATGTTTCTCGTGCTGGTGATCGCCTTCGTGACGCTCAGGCTCTCGGGCACCCCGTTCGAGTTCATGTACCCCGAAGGCATCACCGCCGAACACCAGGCCGCGCTCGAGGCGAAATACGGGCTAGACCGGCCCTGGAATGAGCAGTTCTGGGTGTATCTGACCGATATCTTCCGTGGCAACTTCGGCCGCTCGCTCTACACCTCAGAGCAGGTCTGGATGATGTACGCCGACCGGATGCCCTACACGCTGGCAGTCGGAGGTCTGGCGCTCCTTCTCGCCATCGTCATTGGCATACCGCTCGGAGCGCTGGCCGCTCTCTATCGCACTTCGCCCGGCACCCGCGCGGGCATGGGTTTTGCATTTCTCGGCTACGCCATCCCACACTTTGTCATCGGAATCGGATTGATCCTCTTCTTCGGTTACTACCTCCGGGTGCTGCCAACGACCGGGCTGTCCACACCGAAACACTACATATTGCCCGTCATTACCCTTGCGATTCCTATGATCGCCGCCATCGCAAGGTTCATGCGCGCGGCGATGCTCGACGCAATCGGCCACGCCTATGTAAACACCGCCGTCTCCAAAGGCCTCACCGACGGCGAGATCGCGCACGGCCACATCCTGCGCAACGCCATGATCCCCCTGATCACGGTTCTGGGGCTTGAGATCGCGGGTCTTCTGAACGGCTCGATCTTCGTCGAAGCGGTGTTCTCGCTGCCAGGCGTCGGGCGGGTGCTGGTCGATTCCGTCGAAGGTCGGGATTTCCCTGTCCTCCAGTTCGGCCTCATTGCCTACGCGCTGATCGTCGTTCTGGTGAATCTCATTATCGATCTCTGTTACGTGATCGCAGACCCCCGTATAAGGCTCGACGGCTGATGACAGACGCGACACTCACGCCGCCGCGGCGTCTGAAATTCGACCTTCTGACAGTCTCCATCGCGGGGCTTCTCTTCATCATCGCCCTCGGCATTCTGGCACCGCTCATCGCACCCTACGACCCAAACGCCACAAACCTCCTGGCGCGCTCTCAACCACCGGTCTGGATGAACGACGGCGACTGGAAACATATCTTTGGCACCGACAACATCGGGCGCGACCTGCTCAGCCGATCTCTCTACGGTGTCCGCACAAGCTTCGGCATCGCGACGTTGGGGCTAATCTTCAGCGCCTGCCTTGGCGTCGCGCTTGGTTTACTCTCCGGGCTCGGTGGACCATGGATTGACCGGATTGTCATGACAATCACGGATGTCTTCATCACCCTCCCCAACCTTCTCCTCCTTCTCTGCGGCATCGCGCTTCTTGGCACAGACATCTGGGTCCTTGTCGTCATGATCGGCCTGATCCGGTGGGAGGCCTACGCGCGGCTTGTCCGGGGTCAGGTCCTCGCCCTGCGCGCCGAAGGCTACGTTGAAGCCTCCAAAGCCCTCGGCGGCAGTCAGTTGCGGATCGCTTTTCTCCACATCCTTCCCAACCTCGCTTCGCCACTTGTCGTGATCCTGACGCTTTCGTTTCCTGGCGTTCTCCTGATGGAAGCCGGGCTTTCATTTCTCGGCGTCGGCGTTCAGCCGCCCACCGCGTCGCTCGGCCGAATGATTGGAGATGGCCGCGACTACCTCATCAACGCCTGGTGGATCGCCGGCATGCCCTCGATTGTCATCGTGACCATCACGCTTCTCTTCCAACTCATTGGTGATGCTTTACGTGACCGGATTGATGTTCTTACAGATGGCTGACCCCGTTCTCACCGCCCGCGGAGTACACGTCCGCTTCGACACACCCACCGGCGAAGTCCATGCTGTACGCGGCATCGACCTTGACCTCAACAGGGGCGAAACCATCGCCATCGTAGGAGAAAGCGGTGCGGGCAAATCTGCCTTTGCAAAGGCGATCCTCCACCTCCACCAGTTGCCCTTCACGCCCAACAGAACACATATCGATGGAACGATCGCGCTCTATACGCCCTTTGAGGCGACGCTGTCTGCAGCAAGTCCCGAGGTCATTCGCAAAGCCCGTGCACAGGCGGTGGGTATGATCTTTCAGGACGCGCTGTCGGCCCTGAACCCCGTCCAACGGATTGGACCCCAGATTGCCGAGGCCCTGCGCCAGGCAGAGCCCGACGCATCCGCCGATACCATCACAGCATCGGTCTTCGACATAGTGAAAGCCATCGGTCTGCCCGCCCCGTCCGAGATTATTCACGCCTATCCCCACCAGCTTTCCGGCGGCCAATGCCAGCGCGTTGTCATCGCCATCGCCGCCGTCCGCCACCCCATCGCGCTCATTGCCGATGAGCCGACAACCGCGCTCGACGTCACGGTTCAGGCCCAGATCCTGAAACTGCTGAAATCGCTTCAGGATGCGCGCGGCATGGCCATGCTCTTTATCACCCATGACCTTGGCGTCGTAGCCGGCATAGCCGACCGCGTCGTCGTGATGCGGGATGGCGAGGTTGTCGAACTCGGTTTGACCCAAGACGTTTTCACACGCCCAAAGCACCCCTACACTCGTACGCTTCTGGCCAGCCGTCCGGGCGAGCGCGATTTTGGAATTGCCGCCGAACCTACCCCACAATTGATCAACGGAGCAGCCAATGCGCCTCCTATGATCGAAGCAGATGACGTGTCGTTTGCCTATGGCGGCGGCCTTTTTAAGAAGGCGCGCTCAGGCTTTGTTCTCGAAAACGTATCACTCCGCGTCGCTACTGGCGAAGTCCACGGCATTGTCGGCGAATCCGGGTCGGGAAAA
>JBCCCX010000186.1:0-6680 GCA_039033275.1 Pseudomonadota bacterium
CGTCGCGCTTGAAGAGGCGCTGATAGGCCATCGAGACCGTGTCCAGATTGTTGTTCGGCCCGTGGATGTCGTAATGGGTATTGTCCAAACGCAGGGAATCGACTGGGGTGATCCTGTATTCCGCTCCCGCGCCGTAGGCGAAGCCGTCACTATCGGCCTTGACCGTGTTCGTGGCGGCGCCGACCGTCGTTTTCGTTTCGGCTTCCGTGGTGTGGTAGCCGCCACGTGCATGGACGGAGAAGCGGTTGCCGATCGGCAGCTTGGCCAGACCGAAGCCCGCGACCTGGTAATTGATGCTGTTCTCCGTGGTCGTGGCACCCACCGTGGTTTCATCGTCGAGTACGCCGATCGACCCTTCGCCTTCGACGCCGAACAGCGGCGTGAACTGATAGCCGAAGCGGCCCTGAACGCCAGCCGTATCGCTGTCGAGATCGTAAAGGGTCGCGCCGATGGAGCCGTAGCCGTAGCTGGCCGGGCGCAGACGCGGCCGGGCGCCGTAACCATAGCCGGAATAGTGCGTGGCCGCACCATAAGGCGCGTGCGCGCCGATCGTGGTCGGTTGCGCGCTATAGCCCGCATCGATGCGCGGCGCATAATAGGTGCGTGTGTTTGGACCCTGCACGACGGCGGCGGAGCTACGGAAGCTCGAACCGCCATAGGCCGGTGCGTGCGCCTTGCTCCCGGACCAGCCATAGGTCGTGTTGCCGCCGCCATAGGGTTGGGAGAGCGAACACGCTCCCAGCATCGCCGTCGCGGATAGCAGCCCGACCAAAGTCGGCAATTTCATCGTGTGTTTCATGGCCCAAGCCCTTCTTGATCGCCCCCTTCGACAATTCGGGGCACCCACGAGGCGGCTTTGCAAATGGCGGGCCAGTTCGGGTCGGCACGGAAATTTTTTTGCGCGGCCGTCAAATTCCGGCTCACTCCTGGTCTTGCCAGCCCGTCTCGCCCCGCTAGCATGGCCGCACGCATTCGCCACTCCCGGACGATCGACATGCTCCAAATCCCATTGGCAATTTCAATCGTCGCCAGCCTCACATTGGCCTACGGGGTCGGCGCAGCTTGGGCGCAGGCGCCACTGCCCTGGACGATCGAACACGCTGCGCCTGGCCTTCGGGCCGCGTCCTGCCCCGAAGGCCGCGCCCCGGCCGTGTTCGAACCCCTATCGCTCGCCGTGACGCCGGTCGTGCCAGGCCCGAACGAAGAGCTGGCGGCGCAATTGCCGGACGGGGTGCGCTTCGCGGGCGGGTGGCATCTGGCCTCGGACGCACCGCATTGGGGCGGCTTGTCGGGATTGGCGGTAGAACCCGGCGGAGACCTTCTGGCCGTGACGGACACGGGACGGTTCGCGCGCATCTGCCTGTCCGCGGGCGCGCCGGACGGCACGGCCGGCCTCGCGCCGATGCGCTTTTCCAACCCGCTGATCCGACCCGGCAAGCTGACGGCTGACGCGGAAGGATTGGCGCTCGCGGACGGGCTGGCCTTCGTCGCCTTCGAGCGCGACTTTCGCGTGCTCGCCTTCGATCTGGATGGGTGCGGCACGGCGTCGACGGGTGTGCGCGTCGCCACCCCGCCCCGGCATTTCGGCAAGGTGCGCGTCCGGGCCAACGCCGGTCCGGAAGCGCTGGAGCTGCGCGGCGACGGCACGCTTTGGCTGACCTACGAACAACCGCGTACAATCCCGGCACAGTGGGAAGCGGCAGTGGGCGACGGCGGACGCGCCGTGTCTGCCCAGGTGATGGCCGACGGTACGGCGCGTCTCGTCGACGAAGGCGGGGCGGCGCTCCAGCCCGACCATCGTCCGGTTGGTACGGACAGCATTATCCTGGCGGATGGCCGCCCGGTGTCCGCCCGCCTGTTCCGCGCCTATGATGCGGAGCGCGGCAACCGCGTGCGTCTGGAGCTGTCGCGAAGCGACCAGCCTGACATCGTCATCCGCCTCGTCCCGCCCATAGAAACGGATAATTTCGAAGGGGTCGCTTTGTCCTCCACGCCAGACGGTTTGCGGGTCTACATCCTATCGGACGACAATTTCTCCAAACGTCAACGCACCTTGCTCTACGCGTTCGATGTAAGGAGTTAGGTCAGTCAGGCTCCGCGAGCAGTTGCCGCCTGCGGACCAGAAGACCGTTCTTGATCTCGAGAAGCCGCACCAGGAGCCGTCCCGCGCGTCGCGCCTCGCCCGGACCGACCTGCAAGGACAGCAATTCCGCCTCCAGCTCATCGATCAACGCCAGCTGGTAGCGCATGGCCGTGAGCTCGGCTTCCGGATGGGACCGCATCCGGATCAGGCCGCATGGATGCGCGACGTCGCAAAGTCTGCGCGGGCGGGATTGTCCAGGTCAAGCGCGCCGGACTGCGTGCCGCCCTCGCCGCGCAGGTACACGATCAGCGCCAAGCACAAAGCGATCAAGCAAAGCTTGATGGCCAGAATGGCCATCTTGCGTCCTTTTTGCATCGGACTTCCCCCCAAACGGGACCGCGTTCCCCGCACGATCCAGAAGGGCATGTTCTCGCAAAATCCGAAATGCCGCATCCGCCCAGACCGTTCGATCCGTGCTGGAGGTTTTGCATTTTGTCCCGGAAGGCAGGGTTCCGGCCCCTTCCGTCAGGCTGGGAGCCGGTCCCACCGGGGAGTGGGGGGGCTCACGCCAGCGTTTCGATCCAGGTCTCGTATTTGCGGTCGCCAATATCCGCCGTGCCATCCGCCAGCATCGTGCTGTGCCGCCGGGCGGCGACGGCCAGCCCTTCGCGGCGCGCTTCCTTGGGCGAACAGCCATAGCGGTTCCGAAAGGCGCGGGCGAACTGGGCCGGGCCGGTAAAGCCCCAGCGATAGGCGATCTCGCTGATTTGGTAGCGCTGTCCGCGCGGCGTGACGAGGTCGTTGAGCGCGCGCCGCAGGCGCATTTCCCGCACGATGTGCATCACGCCGCCATGGGGTTCGAACAATTTATAGAGTCGGGAGCGCGACAATCCGAGTATGCCGGCCAAACGCGCCGCGCTGAGGGCGCTGTCACCCAGACGCGCGGCGATCTCCGCCTTGACGCGGATGAGCAAGGCGTGATCCGCCCAGTCGGGCGGGTCGCTCTCGCTCGAGGGGACTTGGTTGAACGCCGCCGCGAGCAGTATGACCAGCGCGTCGGAGGCCGGTATGGCCTCGTCCTCCGTCATGTCTGGCCCGATGGCGCAAAGCGTTTCGAGATAATCCGCAGCCAGCCGCGCCGCGCCGCGCGACGGATCGAGCACCTGTCCGTGCAGCGAGGCCGAGTTGCGCAGGTGCGGTTCCAACCGCCGCCGGGGGATGATGGCCGTGACGACGTCGAACTCGGAATTTTCCGAATCCAGTATCGTGCCCAGATCGAACCCGACCATGGCGCCCGTCTGTCCGGTGACCTGCTTGGACCCGACCGTCATGTCGACCTGCCCGCCGCGGAAGACCTGGACCATATAGTGATCGATGGAGTCGGCCATGATGCGGTCCGGCCGCCGGTCGAACTTCTGACCCCCCGACCGGACCCGCGTCAGCATCAGCCCGTCCAGCAGCACGCTTTCCACCCGGGCATCGAAATCCTGCGCCCGGATGCTTGGGTCGATGCGCGTGTCGAACATGACGCCGATACTCTCTCGCCAGGCATCGAAACGCAGTTCGGGTGCCAGCTTGGTCGTATGGAAGACGGAGGATTCAACACGTCGGGTCATGAGGTTCGCGCCCCTAGGACCGAAGCCTCAATCCTATCCATATGAAAAATCATATGTTATGCAGTTTGATGCAGGATTGCACCGCTCCCCTTTCGTAGACAGGCTATGAAAGTCACTAGCAGCCCCACACAGCTGAAGTCCATCGCGGGCCCTCTCGCTGCCTTGACGGGGCTGGGCGGCCCGATCGACCTGCCGCCGCGCGACGGCGCACGGTTGCAGACTGTCTATGACGACGAAGCACGACTGATGCGCCTGATGCGCGACGGTCGGGCGGAACCGCTTTGGTACGACTGGGTGCCGCAGCGATCCCTATCCGTGTCGGTCCGCGAAGCGCGCAGGCTAGGCGGGACGCCGGTCCTGGCGTCCTTCACGGATGAAGCCGTGGCCGTGCGCGGCACAGGCGGCACGGCCGTTCCGCAAGGGCCCGGCACGATCAACATCTCCGTCCTGAGCCGCCACCCGCGCCATCCCGGCATTGGCGAGGCCTATGCAGGATTGTGCGACGCGCTGCGCAAGGGCTTCGCTGCGCTCGGCATGGAGACGACGCTGGGCGCGCGGCAGGGCAGCTTTTGCGACGGCGACCATAATATCCTGTCGGAGGGCCGCAAGCTGGTCGGCACGGCCCAGCGTTGGGCGCTGGCCCGAGACGGCTCCGCCGTGTGCCTTCACCACTGCGTGATCCTGTCGGGCGGTGCGCCGGAGACGCTGTGCGCGCGTACGGAAGCGCTCTACGCCCATGCGGGACAGGAAGTGCGTTACGACCGCGATGCGCATTCCAGCCAGGCTCTCGACCGGGCGGCGCTCGCCAGGGCGATGGACAAACCGCTACGGGACTATATCGTCAGAGCTGGAGAGGACCGCCTATGACCGCCGACCGCAGCCACTTGCCCCTCGATGAAATCCGCATCGTCGAGCTGTCCACCATGATCACGGCCAGTTTCGCGGCGATGATGCTGGGCGAGCAGGGCGCGGACGTGGTCAAGATCGAGCCGCCCGGCATCGGCGATCCCATGCGCTTCATCGGCTCGCAACGGCCGGGCCTGTCCGCGCTGTTTCACAATTGCAATCGCGGCAAAAGGTCGGTCGCGCTGGACCTGAAGTCGGACGAGGACCTCTCCGTCGCGCGCCGCCTGTGCGAGCGCGCCGACGTGGTGATCTCCAACTACAGGCCCAGCGTGATGGAACGCATCGGCCTGTCCTACGACGCGCTGCGTGCGGTCAATCCGGCCCTCGTTTTCTGCCGGATCACGGGCTTCGGCACGGAAGGCCCGCAAAGCGCCCTGCCCGCCTACGACCATGTCATGCAGGCCCAGCTCGGCATGGTCGCCGCCCAGGGAAAGGCGCAGGGCGGCAAGCCCGTCCATATCCAGCACGCCGTCTGCGACAAGGTTACGGCCGTGATGGCGGCGCAGGCCGTGTCCAGCGCCCTGTTCGCGCGCGAACGCACCGGCCGCGGCACACGGGTGGACCTGTCCATGGTGGATGCCGGCATGCACTTTTTCTTCCCTGACGGGCTAATGGCGTCGACCCTGCTGGACGAAGACGCCCTGCATCTGGACCCGCTCACGGCAACTTATGCCGTGATGGAGGCGCGCGACGGGCATTTCGTCCTGGCGGGCATCGGCGATGCGGCCACGCGCGCCGTGTTCGAACTGATCGGCCGGCCGGAGCTCTCCGACGATCCGCGCTTTTCAACCCCGGCGGCGAGGCTCATGCATGCGGGCGAGATGATCGCTGAGATGACGGAACGGCCCGTGGACATGCCGCTCGCCGACGTGCTCGCTTACATGGAGGAAAACGACGTGCCAGCCTCGGCCTGCCTGTCGCCTGAAGCGGCCATCGCGCACCCGCAGCTGGAAGCCTGCGGAACTATCGCCACGGTCGATCACCCCTATCTGGGCCGCATCAAGTCGGTGCGCGCCGCGGCCCGGTTCGGCGGCCGTGACGGCATCAGCCACGCCCCCGCCCCGCGACTGGACGAGCATGGGGACGAGATCAGGGCGGAGGTGGGCTGACGTCCGTGCCAGGACGAGACCGGCATCCTTACCACATCTTACGCGGCTTGTTCTTCTGGCGGTGCAGGTCGGCGGCGGCAATGCGGTCCCAGAAGCGCCCGCCCACCAGCTGCTCGGCATCATAGGTCTTGACCAGATAATCGCCGAGGTCGCCGTCCAATCCTTCGTTGCGCATCTCGAAGGTCCAGAGCTTCAGCCGCCCTCGCCGGTCCTCGGCCAGCACGCTTTTGACGAAGGCGTGGGGCACCGGAATGTGGATGCCGTATTCGTCGGTCTGCTTACCGATGGTCTCCACCATGACGCCGAAATAAAAGACCGGCGCGGTCAGCACGTAGACCTCGAGAATGTCGTCGCGGTCGTTCAGGTCGCGGATCGCCTGCTCCAGACGCCGCCAGATACCCTGGTTGAAGCGCGGGGCCTGGGGCGACATGTTGGACAGCAGGAAGGTCTCGCTATTCTGAATATCGAGCTGGTCCTGGTTGGCGCTGGCCGCGAGATGCCCCCGGTCGTAGCCACTATTCTTGTAGGCGTTCAGCCCAGCCCGGAAGCGCCGGGGCACGCGCGTGTCGGCGCGAAAATTGTCGAGCCGCTCGATCTTTCCGGGCACGTAGAATTTCGGATCGACGATCTCCAACGCCCATTTGGCCTGCCGGAAATACCAGGAATAGCCGAGCGTGAAATAGCGCCCCACCAGGATTTCGTCGCAAGGCGGCGCGCCGTAACGCAATTCAGGCTTGATGAAGAACGCGCTGTCCATGGTGCAGGCCTCCTGTCGGTGCGGCGTAGCATAGTGGGCGAAGGCCGTCTGTCATCCCGACATTTCCGCGGACTCCGCTGCGGGCGTTTGAACCTAAACCTCCCGCGTTCCCGCACTCCCCGTCCTCCGCACTCCCACTTTCCCCGTCCCCGGCATTTATTGCCGGGGTCTGGTCTCCTCCTTCATCACAAGAGGAGGGCGGCCAGTAC
>JBCCCX010000187.1:0-6646 GCA_039033275.1 Pseudomonadota bacterium
GGAGGCCTACCGCGATGCGGCGGCTGCGCTGGAAGGTTTTACGCGGGCAGGGGCTGTCTGATGTTGCGCTCTATCGCCATTCTGGCGTTGCTTCTTCTGATCCCTGCGCAGACCTCTAGCGCGCAAGCGCCCGGCCTCGACTGCCACGGCGTCACCAAGCAGGGCGGCATGGTCGTTTGCCAGACCGCCCCCAACGCCCGGGTCGAGGTCGGCCGCGCGGAGGACGACACCTATGTCCAGACGGCTGGGCCGGACGGGCGCATCATCATCGGGTTCGACCGGGACGAACCCGCCGCCTTCGCCCGGGTGGACGGTCATCGTGTGAATTTCGACATCGCGCCGCGCGACTACGATGTGTCGCGCATCGACGGTTTGCCGTCCAATATGGTCAACGAATATACGGAAGCGGAACTGGCCCGCATCCGCCGCGCCACCGCGCGCAAGAAAGTCGGATTCGCCTCCCGCGTGGAGCAGATCGGCTTCGAGGACGGATTCATCTACCCGGTCGCGGACCATATCAAGACGACCAACTTCGGCGCGCAGCGCATCTTGAACGGGGAACCCAAGCGCCCGCATTTCGGGGTCGATCTGGCAGCGCCGAAAGGCACGCCCATTCTCGCGCCCGCCGACGGCATCGTCAGCCTCGCCGACGACGACATGTATTTCGAAGGCTCGCTCATCATGATCGACCATGGGCAGGGACTAATCAGCTACTACCTTCACAATGAGGACATTCTCGTGGAGGAGGGCCAGCGTGTGGAACAGGGTGAGCAGATCGCCACGGTCGGCTCGCGCGGTCGCTCCACGGGGCCGCATCTGTGCTGGCGCCTGAAATGGCGCGGTCGGAACCTCGATCCCGAACTGCTCGTCACGGAATGGCCCCGCAATGGCTAGACAACCGCAGGACTGTACGACGATGGCCGAGGTCAGGGAGGGCGTAGATGCGCTCGACCGCGAACTTGTCCGCCTGCTCGTGACGCGTCAGGGCTATATGAATGCGGCGGCGCGCATCAAGCCGTCGCGCGAGGCGGTCTATGACGCGGCGCGGATCGAGGACGTGGTGGAGAAGGTGCTGGCCGAGGCCGCGCGTGCCGGGCTGTCCGCCGACATTGCAGAGCCGGTCTGGCGCAAGCTGATCGAGCGCTGCATCGCCCACGAATACAATCGGTGGGACGAAACGCGCGAGGACGGAGCGCTGGAGAAGCGCTCCGCCTAGATTGGGGCGTCCCCGGCGCGAAGCCGGGGCGTGCGGGTCAGTCCTCGGGGGACCACTCGCCCGTGATCATGCAGCTGCCATCGCCCTGGGCTTCCGTGCCTTCGCGGCAGACGACGGTGGCGGACATGTCGTCGTCATCGTCCATGGCGTCTTCCATGTCGTCCATCTCCTCGGCGGCCTCATCAGCCGCATCGTCCATGGCGTCTTCGGCGTCGTCCATCATATCCTCGGCACCGTCTTCCATGTCGTCCATGGCGTCTTCCATCTCCATCTCGGCCTGCGTGTCCACGTCGATGTCGACATCGGCATCCTGGGCGAAGGCGGGAGCCGCGAAAGCGACGGACAGGGTGGCCGCGCCCGTCAGGAGCAGCTTCATCTTGGATGCGTTCATGGGAATATCTCCATTGATTGTGTCCCAGCTCCGGCGAACTGGCCACCGCATTAGGGCGAGAATTTGGCGCAAATGCAAGAGGGACGTGGAAATGAGCGGGGAGGAACTCCGTCAGAAGGCGCCGCGACCGGACCTTCGCTATCGCCCGAAGGCGGGCGCATAGACGATCTCGCCCGTACGTTCGCGACCGTCGAGGAACAGTCCCTGAACGGCGCGCGGCGGCACGTCGCCATGCGTCAGCCCGCAATCTCCAACGAACCCGAAGCGGCTGTAATAGGCGGGATCGCCGACCAGGAAGACCGCCTTGGCGTCGTTCAGGCGCGCCAGCCCCTCCCGGATCAGGGCAGAGCCGATCCCCTGGCGCCGGCGTTCGGGATCGGCACAGACCGGGCCGAGACCGTAGAGCCCATCCCGTTCGCCATCGACCGTGACGGGTGAAAAGGCGATGTGGCCGACGATGCACCCGTCCTCTTCCGCGACCAGCGACAGGAGAAGATCGCCATCGTCACGCAGGCCGTTCACGATCGGCCCTTCCTTTCCCTGAGAAAAGGGCATGTCGGCAAAGGTCGCCTGCGTCAGGGTGAAGATGGCGGGCGCGTCCTCGGGGCGTTCCGGGCGTATGATCAAGTCACATCCTCTTCGATAATGGATCTCATTTCACGTCTCCTTGAGATAGACGGTCCTGGGCCAACGTCGATGCACCCAGAACCATTGGGTCGGATTTTCGCGGATTCGATCCTCGATGAAGCCCGTCACCGCACGCACACCCGCTTCGACGTCGGGCTCGCGCTCGCCGACCCGGTCCCATTTCAGTGGCGGATAGAAACGCACGTGGAATTGCGCGCCGTCCCGGACCACGCACATGGGCAGGATGGGCCGCCCAGTTTTCATCGACAATCGCACCGCGCCTTGCGCCGTCATCGCGTCCGTGCCGAAGAAAGGGATCTTCAGCCCCGTATTGAACTTCTGGTCATTCAGGATGGCGATGGACTCGCCCGATCGCAGCGCCTCGAACAGCTCGCGGCCGCCGCGATGCGTGGATTTCTGCACAAGGAACTTCGTACCGTAGGCTTCGCGCTGTTCGCGCACGCGGCGGTCGATCAGCGGATTGTTGATCTTGCGGTAGGTTACGCGCACCGGCCCCGGCGATTGTGTGAGGACCGTCGCCATGACCTCCCAGTTGGCGAAATGGCCGGAGATGAGGATACCCGGCGCATTGTCCAGAAAGTGATGAATGCCCTCCACCGTCACGCGCGAGTGGTCTTCGAAGGCTCGAATGCGGTCGGTCAGCGCGAACTCCGCGAAGGTGCGTCCCGTATTGTCCCACTGGCCGCGCAGCATCGCACGGAGAACCGCATCGGAGGCCTCCGGAAAGGCGATGCGCAGATTGGTGCGCGCGATGCGGTCCTTGGAGGTGAGGGGCCCAACGATCCGGAGTAGTGCGCCGCCCATCCAGGACACCAACCCAAACGGCAGTAAGCGGAGCACGCCCGTCAGCGCGTCATAGCCCAGCGCCTCGATGCGGTGGCCGAGACGGATCCTGTCCGGATCGCCGCTCAACGCAACCGGCCCGGGCTTGAGGCCGCATCGCGGATGATCGGGTGCAGCAGCTCGCGCATCGTCAGCTCATTCTCGAACCGTACGTCCACGGGAAAGGCGTGAATGCCCTCGCGGTAGCCCGACGGCAGGCGCACATGGTCCTTTTCCGTCGTGATAAGGGCGGCGTCATATTCGGACGCCAAGGCGAACAGGCGTTCGACCTCCGTGTCGGTGAAGCGGTGGTGGTCGGCGAACGGAACGGCCTCGACCAGTTCCGCGCCTTGCCGCTTCAATTGGTCGAAGAATTTGTTGGGTCGGCCGATACCGGCAAAGGCGTAGAGCCTGCCGCCCGGAGGATCGGAGAGGGGGGTGAGATAGGCCGGAATGACCGTATGCCCCTCCAGTTGCGCGCGCAGATATTCGTCGAGCGGGTAGTCCGGCGACGGCTTCATCAGTATCACGGCATCGGCCCGGCCCAGCGCGTCGCATAGCGGTTCCCGCAGCGGTCCAGCCGGGAAGACGCAACCATTGCCGAACCCGACTTCGGCATCGACCACAAGCAGCGACAAAGTCTTCTTCAGAAACGGGTTCTGGTGGCCGTCATCCATGACGATCGCGTCGGCCCCCTCGGACATGGCGGCCATCGCCCCCTTGTCCCGGGCTCGGGCCACCCAGACAGGCGCAGACCGCGCGATGAGCAGGGGTTCGTCGCCCACATCTTCCGATGTATGACGTGGATTGACAGGTACCGGACCCTCCAGGCGGCCGCCATAGCCGCGTGTCAGACCGTGCGCGTTCACGCCCAGGCGGCGCAGGCTCTTGAGCAAGTAAATCACGACCGGCGTCTTGCCGGTTCCGCCCATCGTAGCGTTGCCAACGCAAATAACCGGCACGCCGGGGTCGAGCGGCTCTACAGCAGCGCGCCTGCGCCGCCCCAGCCAGGCATAGAGCGCGCCCAGCGGCCGCAGCAGCGTGCGGATCACGGGCGCTCCGTCGCGGCCTTCCCGGATGTTCCAGAATTCGGGCGGTCTCACCGTCGTTCTCCCAAGAGATACTCCAGCTCGCGGACAGTGCGGTCGAGCGTGCCGGAACTTTCCGCTGCTAAGGCTTCGGCGTTGCGTGCTTTGTCGTTCAACCTCCCAGCAAGCCCCTGCCGGATCAGGTCGGCGGCGCCGTGCGCGTCCGTGATGCTGACCGCGTTCTGTTCGCCCATCTTGCGGTAGAGGTCCACGAAGCTGGCATGGTATGGACCCGTCACGACCGGGACACCGGCCCGGGCGGCTTCCAACGGATTATGGCCCATCAAAGATGGATGGAACGACCCACCCAGCACGCAGACATCGGCCAGGGCAAGCGCCAGTCCCATCTCTCCCATCGTGTCCATGACAAAGACCTGGCCGTCCGGCATCTGCCCGCGAGAGCGCTGCATGGCGTCCGTCGCGTCGGCGATGGCCGCTCCGCGCGACGGATGGCGCGGCAGCCAGATCATGACCGCATCTGGCAGGGCGCGGCGCAGTTCGTGGAAGACCGGTTCTTCAGCCTCGTGCGTTGAGGCGGCCAACCAGACGGGACGGTCGCCGATCGCCCGCATTAGCCGTTCTCGCTCATGCGGATCGAAATCCAGTGCAGGTGCATCCGCCTTTAAGCTGCCCACATCCGGCACGGACGACATGACAATGGCCGCGATGCCGTCCGCGGTCCGCCGGTCCGCGGCTAGGATCGTGTCGAATGCGCCCAGGACCGACTGCGCCATCGGCATGCGGCGGGTCCACCCGGCCAGAGACCTGTCGCTCATGCGCGCATTGACGAGAGCGAGGGGAACGCCCGCGCGGCGCGCCGTCCAGATGAGGTTCGGCCAGAGTTCGGACTCTGCAAATACGGCCAGTTCGGGACGCCAATAGGCGATGAAGCGAGCCGTCGCACGCGGCGTGTCGAGCGGCGCGTATTGGTGGATGGCACGCTCCGGCAATTGCTTCTCCAACAGTTGCGCCGACGTGACCGTGCCGCTGGTCACGAGAACGTGCCGGTCGCGCTTTTCCAGCAGTCGCGCGATAACGGGGCGCAGCATCTGCGTTTCGCCCACGCTGGCGGCATGCATCCAGATCAGTTCTCCGGGCGGGCGCGCCACATCGGTCCGTCCGTAGCGTTCGCCAACGCGGTCCGGGTCTTCCTTTCCGGCCTTGACCCTCCGGCGCAACCAGAGCGGCATGACCAGTGCAGCGAGGGAACTCAGCACGCGATAGGCAAGCGGGGTCTGCAGCGGATTGATCATGCAGCCGCCACCGGCGCATGACCGAGGGTGCGATCCGCGTGCGCCATGAATTGGTTCATCTCCGCTTCGACCCGCGCGCGGATCGTCTCCAGTTCAGCGTCGCTGGCCTCCCCGGACACATGCTCCGGCGTGCCCCAGACGATCAGGCCGCGTCCGAACGGAAAGGGCAGGACGAAGCGGTCCCAGCTGCCGAACTGTCGCCGCCGCGCAACCGAAAATGTGCAGGGCAGGACGGGCGCGCCGGACAGCCGGGCCAGCCGGAAGGGTCCGATGGGCACGCGTTGGCGCGGACCCCTCGGCCCGTCCGGCGTGATGACGATGCAGCCTCCAGCGGCGAGCGCGTCGAGAATGCCGCGTCCCGCCCGTCCGCCGCCCTTCGCCTTGGTCTTGGCCGCGTTCTTGGCCGAACCGCGCACGGTCGACAGGCCCAGCCAGCGGCATGTCCAGGCCACGACGGATCCGTCCCGCGAGCGGGAGATCAGGACATGGGGATGCTGGTAGCGGCGCTTCCAGGCGCTCGTCAGCAGGAGGAAACGGGAGTGGAAGGTCAGCGCGATCAGACCTTGGCCGCTGTCGATCACGGGTCGCGCCCGTTCTGCGTGCCGCACGTCCCAGCGTGTGGTGTACTTCACCAGCGTCATCCACAGCGCGATCAGGCCGCCCAGTACGGCCTGTGCGGGGGGAGAGCGCATCAAGCGTTTGAACACGTCTGCCCTCCCTGATAGTGGCGGCGCGCACCGGATCGGGTGGCATGGCGGACCTAGGCGACAAACCCATGGATGAAAACCCGCCGATCCCATCCTTGACAGCGGAAGAGCGCGCGGGAGGGGCGGAACCCGAGGGCGGCCTGGATTTGAACGACCCGGCGGATCGCAAGCAGGCCCGCCGCGACCTCGTCTGGGGCGACCATGCTTTCCTGCGCCGTCATTTCGCCAACCGCCACGACATTGGTGGCGGCATGTACCGCGAAAATCAGCCGAGCCCCGAACGTGTTGCGGTCTGGGCCGCTGAGGGCATTAAGACGGTCGTCAATCTGCGCGGCCCTAGCCCCAAGGGCTTCTATTTGCTCGAAAAAGAGGCGTGCGAGCGCCACGGCCTGACTTTGGAAAACTACCGCATGTATTCGCGCGATGTTCATTCCAAGGCGCGAATACTGGGAACCAAGGACCTATTCGATCGGATCGAATATCCGGCCGTCATGCATTGCAAGTCGGGCGCGGACAGGACC
>JBCCCX010000188.1:0-6582 GCA_039033275.1 Pseudomonadota bacterium
CCGGCCAGCCAGAGCCCGGCGAACCAGAGCAAGCGCTTTTGCCAGGTCCGCCCGGTCACCTAGTGATAGCCCTCGTCCGGGTCGGTCTTTCCGCGGAACACCCAATAGGCATAGGCCGTGTAGCCGAGGATCAGCGGGAGGAGGACGAGCGCGCCGACGAACATGAATATTTGCGAGTTATAGGGCGTGGCCGCGTCGAGGATGGTCACGTCGGGCGGGATCAGGTCAGGAAAGATGGAGATGCCGAGCCCGACGAAACACAGCGCAAACAGGATGAGAGCCAGGATGAACGGCCTGTATTCGTGGTGGTGTACATTGAGCGACCGGAACATCAGCACGGCGATGAGCGCCACGGCGACCGGCACCGGCGCGGTGACGAGAAGGCCCGGCATGGCGAACCAGCGGCTATAATAGACGCTGTCGAGAAACGGCGTCGCGATGCTGACGGCCGCGATGAAGAGGATCGTCCCGACCCCGAAGAACCAGGCCAGCCGCCGGGCGCGCATCTGCACCTTGCCCTCCGTCTTCATGATCAACCAGGTGGCGCCGAGCAGCGCGTATCCGACCACGACCGCGACACCGCACATCAGGGTGAACGGCGTCAGCCAATCCCACCAGCCCCCCGCATAGGCCCGGTCCGCGACCACTACACCCTGCACCAGAGCACCCAGCGCGATGCCTTGGGAAAAGGCCGCGACGAGCGATCCACCGATGAAGGCCATGTCCCAATATTTGAGCCAGCGTTCCGTGCGCCAGCGGAACTCGAAGGCAACGCCCCGGAAGACGAGCGCAAGCAGCATGGCGATGATCGGCACGTAGAGCGCCGGCATCAGGATGGCGTAGGCCATGGGAAAGGCCGCGAACAAGCCGCCACCACCCAGCACGAGCCAGGTCTCGTTACCGTCCCAGACAGGCGCGACCGTGTTCATCAGCAGGTCGCGGTCCTTCCGGACAGGGAAGAAGGGGTAGAGGATTCCGAGTCCCAGATCGAACCCGTCCAGAACAACATAGATGAAGACGGCCAGGGCCAGCAGGAAGGCCCAGCTATAGGCGAGCCAGGGAACGATCTCCATGCGGTCAGCCCTCCTCTTCCGGGGCGCGGTTGCGGCTCACGCCGCCGTCTGCGCGATCATACGCACGGGTCTGCTGCGCAGGCGTGGTGCCGGCCGTGCGGATCGGCCCATCCGCATCTGATAGGGGTTCTTCGTCGAAATGCGGTCCGGCATTCATCAGGCGCAGAATGTAGAACACGCCCGCGCCGAACACGAAGAAGTAGACGATGACAAAGGCCATGAGCGACGTGCCCACGGCGGGTGCGTCGAGCGGGCTGGCGGAGTCCGATGTCCGCATCAACCCCCAGACCGTGTAGGGCTGACGCCCGACCTCGGTCGTAATCCATCCCGCGATGACGGCGATCAGCCCGCTCGGCGCCATGACGAGCGCGGCGCGATGGAGCCACCGGTCCTCGTAGAGCTTGCCACGGATGCGCGCCCACAAGGACCACAGGCCTACGCCGAGCATGAGAAAGCCGATCCCGACCATGATGCGGAACGACCAGAAGACGATTGCGACCGGCGGGCGCTCCTCCTTGGGGATCGTCTTGAGACCCTTCAGCGGTGCCTTCATGTCGTGCTCCAGGATGAGCGAGCTCAGTCCCGGTATTCCGATAGCGTAGTCCAGACGTTCTTCCTCGTCGTTCGGGATACCGAACAGGTAGAGCGGCGCACCGTCGGGATAGTCGTCATAATGGCCCTCCATCGCCATGACCTTCTGGGGCTGGTATTCCTTCGTGTTCAGCCCGTGCAGATCGCCCAGCACGATTTGCAGCGGCGCGACGATCACGGCCATCCACATCGCCATGCTGAACATGGTCCGGATGCCCTCGTGCCGAGCTTCCAGATGGTCTTGTCGCAACAGATGCAGCGCACCGACGCCGCCGACGATGAAGGCCGTGGTGAGGTATGCGGCCGTCAGCGTGTGGGCGAGCCTGTAGGGGAAGCTCGGATTGAAGATGATCTCAAGCCAGTTGACCGGCACGAACTGGCCGTTCTCCGCGATGGCGAAGCCCTGCGGCGTGTGCATCCAGCTGTTCACGGACAGGATCCATGTCGCGGAGAGCGCCGTGCCGAAGGCGACGAGCACGCAGGCCGCCATGTGCAGGCCTGGCCCCACGCGGCTGCGCCCGAACAACATGATGCCGAGAAAGCCCGCCTCCAGGAAGAAGGCCGTCAGCACCTCATAAGCCATGAGCGGCCCCAAGACCGGCCCGGCCCGGTCGGAGAAGACCGACCAGTTGGTGCCGAACTGGTAGCTCATGGTGATGCCGCTCACCACGCCCATGGCGAAGGTAATGGCGAAGATCTTCACCCAGAAATTGAACAGGTTGAGGAACTTGGTGTCGCCGGACTTCAGGTAAAGCCCGTTCAACACCGCCAGATAGCTGGCCAGCCCGATGGTGAAGGCCGGAAAGATGAAATGGAAGGCAACCGTGAAGGCGAACTGGATGCGCGCCAATAGCACCGCATCCGCACTCTCGAAGAGGAATACCAACATGACCGGCCCTTCTCGCCTGGCGATGGGACGAGCCTAACGGAGGTTATGAAACCGCACTAGTTCAGTTGCGGCAAACCTAACCTCCGATAACGCATGGATGACAGGCCGACCTCAATCGGCCCACCGGTCGAACGGACGTCCGTCGGCCGCCGTGACCGCGTCTGCCGAAATGGCGGGCAGTCGAAAGGACCGCACCTGCGCGTTGGGACGGCTGATGGCGTAGACCGTGCGTCCTTCGCCAGGGCCGAAGGCGAAGGCCTGGCCTTCCGCCTCCACCGCGATGGTCGCGACATGGACGAGCTTCGGACCCATGGCGGGCCGTGCCAGGACGTACATTTCCGGCTGGTCGTGGCCCATGACGTAGAGGAACCCGTCCGGGCCGATCGCTCCGCCAGAAGCGGCCTGCGGGGCCATCCGGTCCACGAGCGCGTCGGGCAGCATCCATCCTCCCATGCGCCGCCAAGCCTCGTCGAAGACATGCACGCCCGCATAGGCATTCGTCTTGAAGGGCAAGCCTGTCTCGTCATTGTAATGGGCGAACCCGACGATCCAGGCCGGTTCGCCGCGCCAGCCGATCCGGTCGAACCAGACCAGAGACCCTTCATCCATGATGCCGAGACTATGCGACTCGACGGGATCGAGAGTCTGCGCATCGAAGATCTCGACGGAGCTGGCCATCGGCACTTGCGGGTGGTTGGAGTTGGCGCAGAGCAAACGGTCATCATCGACATAGCAGGAGTTGAGATGCCGGACCTGCCCGTTGCGTGGCCCGGTCCAGCGCGCCAGCAATTCGCCGGAGGCTTTATCGTATCGGCCGATGACGTGGTTGACGATGGCATAGATCGAATCGTCGGACGCCGCCGCGCCCTGCCTCGCTTCCGGTGCATCCCACTGTCGCAACGCCTCCGCCTCAAGCTGCAGCGGCGCAGGGGGATCATACGCCGGAATGTCCTTGTAGGAGAGCGTCTGGGCCGACGCCGCGAACGCGGCGCACGCCGCGACGACGGCTCCGACTGCGCCGCGCATCGCTGCTTGGCGCATCAGAACGTCCCCGCAATGCCGAGCCAGAAGGTCCGGCCGAAGACCGCATCCTCTTGCAGGAACTGCGCGTTCGGACCCGTCAGCTCCCGACGGCCCGTATCGGTCAGGTTCTGCACCTCGCCGATCAGGGTCAGCTGTTCGTTGATGTTGAACCGCGCCTGCGCATCGACGGTTTCCCGCGCGTCCCAATATTCGTCCTGGTTCGGATCGCCCGCGTCGATCGTGTCGATGAAATCGCCTGTGTAGTTGTAGCTGGCGCGGACCTCGAACACGTCCGTCGCATAGAACAGAGTCAGATTGTAGGCTTCGTCGGGCTGCTGAAAGAAGCCGGTCGTGCGGGTTCCGCCTGCCGGTATGGGCACGACGAATTCCGTATCCAACAGTGTCAGGTTCGCCTGCACCCCGAACCCATCCCAAGGCGCGGACAGGAAGCCGAAGGTCTGCTGATATTGCGCCTCGAAGCCGAGTATTTCCGCGTTTTCCGCATTTTCGGGCTGTGTCAGCGCGTCATAGGCCACACCGTCCACCGTGATCGGCCCCAGTGTGGTCTGGGTGAAGATCTCGTCCTCAATGTCCTTGAAGAAAGCGCCGACGGCCACGATGCCGCCCGGAATGTACCATTCCGCCGACACGTCCAGATTGGTCGACTGGCGCGGGTCGAGATCGGGGTTGGAGCGCGAAATCGTATTGTCCGCGACATTGATGTTCACACCCTGCGTCAGGAGGTTGAGGTTGGGTCGTCCCAATGTGCGGGACGCGGCGGCGCGCAAGATGATATCGTCCGTCAGCTCGTAGCGCATGTTCACGCTCGGCAGCCAATTGGTGTAGTCACCCTCGACCGTGGCCCCGCCCAACGGCGTGCCTTCATATTCCGTCCGCTCCACACGCACACCACCGACCAGGCCGAAGGGCCCGCGGTCCAATTCCGCCATCACGTAGCCGGCCAACACGTCTTCGCCCGCTTCGGACCCGCTGGTCCGGGTGAAGGCGGACTCCAGCCGGCCGCTGCCCGCCACCGCGTCCGATAGCGGCACGGAGATGCGCGTCGGGAATCGGTAGCCGCCCTGGAAATCGACCTCGGCCAGCGCGCCGTTCGCGACTTCGGCCAGCGTGTAGGTTGCGCCCGCGACCGGCACGAAGCGTTCGAAGACGAAGCCTTCTTCCTTGTCGCTCGTGCGGTAGAGCGCTCCGGCCTGAAATTCCCACGCGTCGAGCGCGGAGGCGTCCCATTCCAGGTCGGCCGTGAACTCCTGGATTGAGTCTTCCGCGAACCGGTCGAGCGTGCCGCGATTGTTGAAGTTGAAATTGGCCGGATTGCCAAACCCTGCCGGGTCAAGCGGCTGGAACGTGTTGAATAGGCTCGTTGTGTCGTAACGCGCGCCGAAGCCCGTACCGGTCTGAAAGCTATCTGTGATCTCTGGGTTACTCAGCTCCGCTGTTGTGTGGACAGCCTGCAGCTCCAGCTCCCAGTCGGGGGCGAAGTTCCATTCCAGCGCGCCGCGCAGGTTGACGATCTCGCGGTCGAGCACGAAACGGCCGATCCCGACAATGCCGAAGCCCGTATCGGTGATACCGCTCGTGCCGGTCTGGCTGCGAATGGTCGCAGGCTGGTTGGACCCGCTACCCGTGCCCAGCTCGTAGCGCTGCTCGTCGCGGCGTTCGTCGTCATTGTATTCGGTGTAGGACAGGGCGACTTCGGCCTCGAACGTGTCGGTCGGGCGATATTCGCCCTTGGCGACCACGCCAATCCGTTCGCGCACATTGTTGTAGAAGAATTGCCGCGTATTGGTCGGCACGACGATGCCGTTGCCATTGCCCAGCCCCACATTGGCGCCGGCCGCGTCGAATTCCGTATAGTCGGCGTCGTCCACCTCGATCTGCGGGATGAAGAAGTTTCGGTTGGAATAGTCGCCGCCGAAGACGAAGCCAAACTGGTCGTTATCGCCGAAAGTCCGACCTGCCGCGACGTTGGCCCGCCAGGTCAGCTCGCTATTCTCGCCGCCCAGCGTCGTGCCTTCGCAGGACTGTTCGAAGTCGCCCAGATAGGCCGCGCCGATCAGGAAGGGCTCCGCCTGGTCGTAGGCGCTGCGTGTGACGAGGTTGATCGTGCCGCCGATCGCGTTGTGGTCCAGCTCCGGCGTGATCGTCTTGCGCACCTCGATGCGGCTGACGAGCGAGGCCGGGATCAGGTCCAGCGGCACGGCGCGGCCCAGCCCGCCGCGTTCGGGCGAGGCGACGATGCCGCCGTCGATGGTCGTGCGGTTGTAGGTGGCGTTCAGACCCCGGATGATCGGGAAGCGCGCTTCGCCCTGGTCGTTCTGCACGGCCGTGCCCGGCACGCGCACCAGGGCGGCGGCGATGTTCAGGTCCGGCAGGCGGCCGATATCGTCCTGCGCCACGGCGTCGAGCACGATGTTGGCGTCGCGCTTGGCTTCGATGGCGCGCTGCTGCGCGAGCGCCTGGCCGAAGACGATCACCTCGTCCTCGATCAGTTCCACATCCTGAGCCTGGGCCGCTCCGGCGGCCGTGGAAAGTGCGAGCAGGCTGCATCCGAGCAGGCGGAAAGAGCGGTGTGACGGCATGGTGATGTCCCCTTGTGGCGGTCCCGCAATCAACCTAGGCGCGCTTTGCGACAGGGAATCTTCGGCCCCGCGACGGCGGGGCGAAACTTTCGCGGCGGTCCGGCGTCGGTTTCGTGTCGCGGGCGTGACGACCCACACGAAAGTTTCGCAAAAAACTTATCCGCAATCCCTTGCGGCCCTTCCGCGCCCTTCATACATGCGCCGCATTGGCACTCTCCGCGCGGGAGTGCCAAAGTTCATCACCAACCCTCATATGAGAGAGCAGACGCAATGAAATTTCGTCCCCTCCACGACCGCGTCGTGGTCGAGCGTGTCGAAGAAGACACCAAGACCGCCGGCGGCATCATCATCCCCGACACGGCAACCGAGAAGCCTTCCGAAGGCAAAGTCGTCGCCGTCGGCCCCG
>JBCCCX010000189.1:0-6557 GCA_039033275.1 Pseudomonadota bacterium
AGATCGCGGTCATGGCCCGGTTGCCCTCCAGGATCCACGACAGCTCGCATCGATCAAACCCCTGCGCTTTGCCCGCGTCGAACGCGTCCGAGCAGATCTGCGTCGTCAGGGCCACGCCGCGCCGGCCCTTCTGGAACTCGCGCCTGAGGCCCATGAGAGGCACGCGGCCCCCGCGCACGCGCTTGGTCTTGAGACGCCAGAGAAACTTCGCCCAGCCGAACGGCAGCAAGCGTCCGTCCAGGCCGTGGGCCGCCTCGTTCACGTCCGGGATCATCCAGATGAACGTGGCCGGACGACCATCCACGAAACCGATCTGGAAGCCCTCCCTGAACATGATCGGTTTCATCTCCTTGGCCATGTGCACGAACTGCTCTTCCGAAAACGGGATGAAGCCCCAATTCTCCGACCAGGCGTCGTTGAAAATTTCGCGCGCCAGCCGCACATCGCCCATGAAATCGGACGTGTCGAGGGGCCGCCATGTCAGGCCGCTATCCGCCTGTGCCTTGCGCCGCAGGGAGTCCACCAGCCCGCCTTGCGGCGCGCCGTCCGTCAGATCGGCCATATAGGCGTAGAGATCGATGACTTTCTGGAAGCCGTTCCGCTCCACGGCAGCCGTCAGGTGCGGCAGGCCATAGGGCATCAGGATGGCCGGTGGCGTGTCGAAACCGTCGACGAGCAGCCCGACTTCCTCGTTCACGCTCCACATGGCCGGACCGCGCAGCCGGACCCGGCCTCGCTCCCGCGCCCAAGCCTTGGCCGCGTCGAACAGTGCATCGGCAGCCTGGGGGTCGTCTTCGCAGTCGAAATACCCAAAGAACGCCGTCCCGGCCGGGTGGACAGCATCGTGCGCGCGATTGATGAATACGGCAATGCGTCCCACAGTCTGCCCGGCACGTCTGGCCACCAGGAAGCGAGGCGCGATGAAGCGCATGGCCGGATTGGAGGGTCCGACCTGCGCCCGACGTTCCATCCGGAGCGGAGCGCGCCAATTCGGCTCGCCCGCATGGATTTGGTAAGGCAGGGACAGGAAGTCGGCGCTGGCGCGATCCGACGCTTCGATGGTCACGACGCCTTCAACGGTTGGAGCCGCCATCCCGATGGACCTCATGGAAAGCGGCAAGGGGCACCGCAAAACACGGCTTTTGGCCGGACAGGCTAGTCGAGGTCAACCAGGTTGATCTGGATACCGACACCGGCATCCGGGACCATGAACCGCGTTTCCTCCCATTTGGGCAGGCGAAGCGACTTGATCTCGGGGTTGTTGGACAGGCCGTAGGGCTCTTTGGGCGTGAAGTTCCATTTCTTGTCCAGCTTCCGGTCGCCGTCCAGGTCGTGATATCCGACCACGGCATATTCCCCGGGTTCGGGCACATGGATGCATACGCTAGTGGACCCCGCTTCGGCTGGCACGCGGATACGCCGCAGTTTGCCGGAACTGCGCATGAAGTCCTTCTCGCCGAACAGCTCCAGCTTCAGGATTCCCTGTTCGGTCGTATTGTTGACCGTGACGCGGATCTGGTGATGGCCCAGAATGCACTGGTCGGCGGCATCGCGCGCATAAAGCTCCAGGCCGCGCTCCATGCCGATCTGCGAGACCGGCTCGTCCGTGTCGGCCGAGGCGCTTGACGCCGCGCTGACGCCGAGCGTCCCGACGAGCGCCAAGGCCGACCCACGGAATATCCTGCCAGCCGGAAAGACACGGGCCAGTCTGAGTGACGGGTTTGATTTGATCATGGCTTTTCAATAGGCCCCGAAGAATGAGCCGGACATGAACCATTTCGTGCCCGCGCCCCGTTCCGTATACACCCATGATATGGGCGTTCATGGACGTTAACACAGTGTGGATCGCAGGAATCGCTTGGGTCGTCTAAACACATATCTTTTCAAAAAGGCCGCGGTCGCCATTGGCGGGCTGGTCGTCTTCGCCTGCTGCGTGCTCCTGCTCGAACGCCTGCTGCGCATTTTCGAGGTCGTGACCACCTCGACGCAACCCGCATCGGATGCGTCGAACATGATCATCTCCCTGCTGCCCTACTATCTGGGTATCGCTGTGCCGATGGCGCTCATGCTGGGCACGATCATCACGGTTGACCGGTTTTCGCGCTCCTCCGAGCTGACGGCGGCGCTGGGGGCCGGCGTGTCACTGATGCATATGACCAAACCCTTCCTGGCCATTGCCGCTATCCTCGCCGTGGCCTCCGTCTTCATCGAAGGCTGGCTGCAACCGCTAGGCCGGTACCAGTACCGCGCCGTGGAGAATGGCGTAAAGCAAACGGCTTTCACGGCCGCCCTCAGGGAGGGCATGTTCACCACGGTCGGCTCGCGCACATATTTCGGCGGCACGGCCAAGCCCGACGCCGGCATCGGGCCGATCTTCATCTATGAGGACGTGTTCGAAAACGGGGAGCGGACCGGCTTCCGCCTGACCACCGCGCAGGAAGGCGAATTGATCGTGCGCGAGGAATCAGGCGCTCCCGTACTGCAGCTGAGCGAAGGTCGGGGTTATCAGATCGCCGACAACCGGCGGTTGAGCGACAATATCGGCTTCGGCGGCATGTCCATCGCGGGCGCGGCCACCATCGTGCCCTTCCGGGTGCGCGGCAATGACGAACGCGAGCTGACATCGGGCGAATTGTTCGAGAACCGGCGCGGAGACCGCAGGACGGAAATCGACCGCAATACCAACAATGCCGCCCTGCACCTGCGAATCGCTCGGACCGTGATGCTGTTCATCCTGCCGTTCATTGCTGTACCTTTCGGGTTGAATTATGGGCGCAACCCGTCGTCGGCCGGCATTTTCGTCGGGGTCGTCTTCCTCGTCTCCTTGCAGAAAGGGCTGGAGTTCGCCCAATCGCTCGGCGCGGCGGGAACGGTGCCGCCCTGGCTCGGCATATGGGGCATCGTCACCGCCTTGGCCGTGTTCGCGGCCGTCATCTTCTACAAGAGCGCCTACCGCATGGGTCAGCCGCCCCTCACCTCCTTCGCCCTGTGGCTGAAGCACGCACAAGCCCAGCTCCGGCTCGGACTGGCGCAGTCGCGCGACCTTTTGCGGGGGCAGCCGGACTCGCGCCGTGCTTAGGTCCGCCGCCTATCTGCGTTTCGCGGCCTATCTGTCGCGGTCCTTCATCATCACCTGGCTGATGGTGGTATTCGGCTTCCTGGTCCTCATCGGACTGCTCGACAGTCTGGCCAACGGGGCGGACATCGTGGCCAGCGGTGAGGGCTTCCGTGGCACATTCAAATATATGGGACTGCGCGCGCCCGTCATTTTCGACCGTATCTTCGTCTTCACCCTCGTGGTTGCGATCCTGCTGACCTATGTGAAACTGATCCGCCAGCACGAGCTGGTCGCGCTGCTCGGCTTCGGCATCAGCGCGACGCGCCAGGTCCTGCTGCTCGTGCCTGCCGTGTTCGGAGCGGCGCTCACCTCCATCACGCTCATCGACTACACCATGGCCCCGGCCGTGCGTTCGCTGCAGGCCTGGGGGATCGGTGAATACCGCATCAAGAACATCACGCCGGACAATCCGCTCTGGCTGGAAGACAATGGTGCTATCGTCCGGGCGACCGAGCGCGAATCCTACGAGACGCTGGCCAATCTGGAAATCTTCCAGCGCAATGCGAGCGGCGAGGTCGAAGCCATTATCTGGGCCGACCGCGGCACCTATATCGGCAATGGCTGGGCCTTGGACGGGGTACGACGGCTCGACGTGGCGGGAGCGGATGGCGAGCCGCGCGAAGCCGTGCCGATCGTGGAAAACGCCGTGTGGACGACCTCGCAGACCCCGACCTCCATCGCGCGGCTGGCCGCCGAGCCGCGGGACCTGTCCCTGTCGGAAATGCGCAACTTCATGCAGCCCGGAAATAGCGGGGCGAACCCCTCCTTCGCCTACGGTTTCTGGCACGCCCACCGGCTGACCCGCCCGTTGGCCGCGATCATCCTGCTGATCGCCTGCGCGGCCCTGATGCAGCGCACGGGCCGCGAGGATACGGGCGACCGGACCCTCATCCTCGGTATAACGCTGGGCTTCGTGTTCCTGATCATAGACGGCGCGATGGCGACGTTTGCCGGCTCGGGCGGCATCGCCGTCGCCCCGGCCATCATCATGCCGCTGGCCGCGTTCGGACTCCTCTCCGCCTTCCTGCTGACCCGCACAGAGGCGCTTTGATCCTCCATGACGGCGGCGCTGTTCATCAATCCCCACTCGGAACGGGTTGGAAAAAAAGGCTCGCGCCTGGCCACCTATGCGGACGACCACGGTGCGCGCGTCTTCGATCTCGCCCTGTTCGAGACCCTGCCGAGCCAAGTCGAGGCGGCGCTCCAGACGTCCGATCTATTCGTCATCGAAGGCGGCGACGGCACGGTACAATGCGTGATGAGCGAGGTCATGCGGCAGGTGGGCGACGAAGCGCCCGTGCCCGACTTCGCGATCGCGTCCGGCGGCATGACCAACCAGATCGCCAAGATCATCGGCATGAAACGCGTCGGCAAGTCCGGCCTCAAGACGATCCACGACGATCCCAAAGCGTTGCAGACCCGCATGATCCGCCTGTCCTGCGAAGGGGCGCAGGACCAATACGGTTTTCTTTTCTCCACCGGGGCGCTGCCCATGGTGACGGACTATGCCAAGAACGAACTCCACTCGCGCGGCATTGGCGGCTCGGCCGCGGTCGTCGGGGGGCTGGTCAAGGCCGTCACGGCGGAGCGCGACACGGTCATGCCCGAAACGGACTGCACGCTGCGCATCAACGGCGAAACGCTCGCGGGTCCGCATCTGGGCACGGTCGCGACCACCCTGCCCTCCATCACTATGGGCCTCGATCCGTTCTGGGGGGATGAGGACGGTGAGCTGAGGCTGACCTATGTCGCAGGCGGCTTCACCAATCTCTACCGGCACCTCGCCGAGTTGTGGGTCGGATTCAAGGGCAAGGACCGCAGACCGGACGGATTCCATAGCTGGAACAGCCATGCGGCCGGGTTCGACTATGCCGGGCCGGTCATGCTCGACGGGGAACCCCTGTCACTTCCCGGCACGCAGTTTCAGCTCACCGCCAGCCGGCCCATTACGATCCGGCGGTGAGCGCCGATGCAGACAGGCTGGAGGCGCTGATCCGCGAGGAGCGGCTCGACCCGCCGCCGCGCGTCCACGGCGTCATGGACGCCATCCGCGAACGCCATCCCGGTCGCGTACTGGGTTTCGTCTATTACGGCTCCTCGCTTCGCGACCTGGAAGATGCGGAGAAGATGCTGGACTTCTACGTGCTCGTGGACAGCTATGCCGCCACGCACGGGAGGGGCTGGCGCGCCCTGACCAACCAGCTGATCCCGCCCGCCGTCTACTATATGGAACGTATGGAAGACGGCGTTCTGTCGAGCTGCAAGTACTCAATCATTACATTGCGCGAGTTCGAGCGCCGCTGCGCGGACGGCTTCCTCAGCCAGGTCTGGGGTCGCTTCAGCCAGCCCTGCGCCCGGTTGGGCGCGGCGTGGCCCGAGATCGAAGACCGGATCGTTCGGGCGCGGGCCGATGCAGTGCGGAAACTCGCCAGTGAGACAGCGCCCCTATTCGACGCCCCGGCCACCTCCACCGAATTTTGGGGCCGTGCTTTCTTTGAGAGCTACCGAACAGAGCTGCGACCGGAGAGCGACGATGGTCGCGCGCGCGAAATCGTGGCGCGATATGCGGCGCGGTACGAAGCGATCAGCGCAGCCTTGTTCGGTCCTTCGGAGGATGGCCACTTCGCCGTGCAGGACTTCGGAGGACGGGGATCGCCCGCACGCTGGTTCCTCCGCCGCCTCGTCGGCCGCCCCACCGCGGCGATGCGCGTCCTCAACAGCGCCGCGACTTTCGACGGCGGCCTCGATTACGTCTTGCGCAAAGTGGAGCGGCACAGCGGCGTGTCGCTAGAGGTGACGGAAGCGCAACGGCGTCACCCCGTGCTGTGGAGCCCTGTTCTCGGTTGGAAGCTTTGGCGGCGCGGCGCGTTCGGGTGACTTGCCCAGACCCAGCTGGTGGGATATTATCCCACCATGATCAAGCAGAGCATCACGATTACCGAGCGCAATAAGGATTGGCTGGATGCGCAGGTCGCATCGGGACGCTTCGGCAATGTCAGCGAAGTCGTCCGCGCCTTGATCCGGGAACATGAAGACCGTCAGGACAGTCTGCGGGCGGCCCTGGAGCTTGGGGAAAAGAGCGGGCCATCGCCACTGCGCAACGATGAGCGCCTCGCCTGGATCAAAGCCCAGCTAAACAAATGAGCTATGAACTGTCGGCAGAAGCCGACCAGGACGTGCTCTCGATCTACAGATACGGATTTGAGAGGTGGGGAGAAGCCCGCGCGGACGCCTATTACATCGCTCTTACAGAGGCCTTCGAAACGATAGCGGAAGACCCGATGCGCTATCAGAAAGTGGAGGGCGAGAATGTTACGTACCGCCGGGCCGTTTTCCGCTCGAATGCCATCTATTTCCGCTTGCAGAACGACACAGTCCTGATCGTCCGGATATTAGGACGCCAAGACCCGGCGGAAGCTTTCGGCTAATCCCTACTCCG
>JBCCCX010000190.1:0-6543 GCA_039033275.1 Pseudomonadota bacterium
CCGAAAGATCGGCGGCGGTTGGGACGAGACCCAGAGCCGCTCGCGCTACACCTTGAATGAAGATCACGTCACGGGGTCGATCTTCATGTCGGATCACCCCAAGCCCGAAGCCATCTGGATGCCGGGTTATCCAGTTCATCCCAACACGACGCGCCGGGTCGCAGGGATGACTTATCTCGACCGCTCCCCGCAATCTGATGTCCAATATTATGTCGACATGTTCGGCAGCGAGCCGGTTCATGTCTCGGATGAGCGTGTCATGTTCACGACGCCGCGCGGAGAGTTTTTCGAATTGATCAAGGCCGAGACCGCGGCCGGCCTCTTCCCCGGCGTGGCCCCTCTGAACGAAAGCCACGACATAAGAGGCTGCGGTTACACGATGGAGGTCGAGAGTCTGGAGCGATGCGAACTCGTTCTGCGCGATGGCGGCGTTCCCTGCCGCAAGGACGGCCATACCCTCTTCACCGAAGCTCCATTCGGCTGCGGCATGGCCATGGCTTTCATCGAGGCCTGACAGGGCAAAAGACCGTCTTTAAGGCTCGCCGCGTTCGATCTTCGGAAGTTCAACATAGGAGGGCGTGTCCGCCCCCTGATGGATCGTGACCCGCGCCGGCCGCGTTTCGGTCTCGCGCGCATTATCGCCGCCCGTATTGAGGTTGCGCATATAGTTGGGGAAGTATGAGCTCGCGACCTCGATCCTGATCCTGTGCCCCGCCTTGAAGAGGTTGGCCCCGACGAGCATGTCGAGGTCAATGGGGTAGATGGTTCCGGGTTCCATCATGACCTCGCGGTCGAAACCGTCCCTGTATCGCAGGCGGATGTAGCCATGCTGAATGGCATAGGCCGCGCCGTCGGGGTATACGTCCATTAGTTTCACCATGAGATCCGTGTCCGGAACATCGGTGGAGATATAGATCCGGGCGCGCGCCTTTCCGGTTATCTCGAAGTCTTCTTCCAGCGGCGGCGAGGTATAGACGAGACGGTCCTGGCGAAGTTCCGTCCTAGTCTGGTCGAATGATCCATTGAGGACAGAGCGACGGAAGTTCATGATCGGATCAAGCGGGTCGTACGTGTAGGTATCCGTTCGCGCTTCCGGCACAGCCGTCCAACCGAGCGCGCCGCCACCCTCGCGGCTATTGGCCGGCGCGTCGCCCCTCAGATAAAGCCGTGTCGGTGTGGTCCCGGCGATCGGCCATTGATCGGAGGATCGCCATTCGTTCGCGCCCGGAAGGAAGTATTGAATCGCCGGCGTGTCTTCGAAGCCGTTAGCCTGTTCTTTCAGCGTATAGTCCCACCAGCGGAGATAGGTGCCCCAGGCATCGAAGCGCGCATCGCCCATATAGCGGTCCCCATTGGTCGTCTGGTCGGTCAGGCCTTCGAACACGCAGTGTCCCAGCGGCCCGATGAGCACATACTGATTGTCTCGCGCCCACTCCGTATCGGCGTTCTGTCGGAAATGCTCGAACTGGAGCAGCGTTTCGTTGACGCTGTAATCGTGCCACGAATTCACGTGCAGGGCCGCTCCAGCGACCGTCTCGCCGTCGTCAAGATAGTCTCCATCTTGCCAGAACGGGTCCGTCGGTCGGGCTCCAACAAGATCGTCCCAGTCACTGGGCGGTGAGCCCAGCACATCGTCAATGTCCACAGTTGGAAGATGCAGGAGCGCATCGTATGCGGCTTCGGTCATGTCGAACGGGTCGAATTGGAAGAAATCGAGCATTCCCGTTTCCAGTTGCGGCCGGGGTTCGAACATGTCGGCGACCCGGAGATATTCCGCTCGAGACAATCTTTTGGAAGGTCGGTAGAAAAGCTTCGACCCTGCCCCGTGAGCCCAGAACGGCATGGTTCCGTTCTGAACGCCGCCCCGGATGAACCCATAAGCCAAGGTGCCGCCCGCCGTTCCGTGACCGAATCCGGCCGATTGGGGCACCAGACCCTTGAGGCTGTTATGCCCCGACATGGCGGCCTTGATGACGTTGCCTCCGGGAATGGAGCAACCGATCATGCCGACCCGGCCACTGAACCAGTCCTGCGTCTCGAACCAATCCAATGTGTCCTCGGCATCCTGTATGTCGCCATGACCCATCGTGTAGTCGCTTTCGGACTCGAACTTCCCCCGTCGGTCCTGGACGGCGAAGACATAGCCGTGGCTGGCATAGTACCATGCCTTGTTGTTGTTATTGATCGGCGCGTCCGGATCGCTGTTGCGTGCCACCGCCTTGTCATACGGAGTGCGTTCCAGGATGACGGGAAGGGGCTCGTCATGACCGACCGGAAAATATAGATCCGTCATGAGACGGACGCCGTCGCGCATCTCCACGAAGTGGCTGCGCTCCACCCGCACTGGGTAGGGACCTTTGTCGAATGGAATCGTTCGAGCGGGAGCTTCGGTGTCGGAATCTGCGTCGATCTCGGTGGCGGGACTTACGATGGCCGCCGGTTCGCACCCTCCCAGCGCGGTCGATGCAATCACAAGGGCGGGGAGCAGTGCTCGTTGCAAGAAGGTTCTGCAATACGAGGAGGCGGGGGTGCGAGGGTTGGCAGGATTGGCGTTCATGTAGCCTCGAAACGTTGCAAGGAGTCGATCAAACGGTCGAAATCCGCGAATTCATGATCGGAAAAGGCTGCGATCCGGATGGCGCCTTCCGGCCCAGCCCCGACATAGTTCGAATAGATCACGAATATTCCGTCCCGCCACAAATGCTGCTGTAGCTCCGCCATGTACCGGGCCGATCCGCATTCGAACGCCGCGACCGGGGAGTCCGTACTTTCGAAGTCGTATCCTGCGTGTCGCAGAGACATCTTCATGTAGTCCGCATTGCGGCGCAGCTTCTGAAGCAGGTCTGGGCTGTCGGCGACCAGTTTCAAACTCGTTGCGGTCATGGCGGCCCCCGCCGAAGTGCCGGATACGGCCCCGCGTGCGGACGGCGTCTTCCAGCATCGCGCTATGGCCTCTGAGGACCCCATCGCCATACCGCCATGCGCGCAGAATGATTTGGCCATCGATCCACCGAATATGGTCATGTCACCTTGGACGCCGAACGCTTCATAGGCTCCACGGCCTGTCGGACCGATGCATCCGAAGGAATGGGATTCGTCGATGACTAGCCACCCCGCGTGCGTATCGAGCAACTGCCGGTACCGGTTGAGCGGAGGCGACGTTCCATATGTTGCGAACATGCCGTCGGTTGCGACTAGGGGACGCTTTCCGGCTTTTACGACTCGTTCCATATGATCGGCGAGATCATCCGCATCGCGGTGCCGAAAGGTGACGATCTCCCTGTCCGCGGCTCGTGCACCTTCAAACAGATTGTAATGGGCATTCTCGTCCAGCAGGGCAACGTCGTAATCATCAGATAGGGCCGGAAGAACGATGAGGCCGAAAAAGTATCCCGTCGCAAAATACATGGCGGCTTCGACGCCGAAGAAATCGCTCGCAGCGGCTTCGGCATCCAAGTTGGCGGGTGAGGCCAGATCGTAATGGCGAGGCAGTTGCCCGGTGGACCCATAGCGCCGAAGCGCGTCCTGACCGGAGGCTATGATCGCGGGGTGATCCGAAAGGCCGAGATAGGGCGCGCCGCCGAAATTGATGATTTGGCGCCTATCGATCACCATGTGTGCGCCGCCTGGAGACTCCATCTTCGCCAACGGCATATGTCGTCTCCTTCGTGGCTTTCGCAGAGCCTTCCTGATCCATTCCACTCATTGGTCGCAACCGCGACCCTTCTTCCTTGTCCGATCGCACAAAAGACCCTTCGCAATGCGATAGTTTCCTAGCGGCTTGACGGGCTTCGACCTCAAGCCGCGATAAAACTATCGCAATCCGACAGATTACTGTTTCGATACGTAAGTTCTCCGCTCCAAGGCTTGCGACGGTTGCCGCACGACGAAACAGGAGTGAGGCATTGACTGAAAAAAGGAGGCCGCATGGCCGCCGATCTCTCCGAATTCGATCTGTCCTCCCGGGAAGGCCTACAGGCCATGCTCGACATCACCCCCATCCATCGGTGGCTGGGGTTCGAGGTGTCCGAGTTTGACGCCGAACAGGGAACCTTGACACTCGTCTGCTCTGCCGATGGAAATGCGTCGCGCTTCGATGGCGCCCCGCAATCGCATGGCGGCGCCCTCGCCACCCTTATCGACAGTGCCGCGACGTTCGCCTGCTCTGCAGCGATCGGCCGGCCCGTCCCGACCATGAATATTCGCGTCGACTATCTGCGCCCTGCCGCCGGACCTCGGCTCGAGGCCTACGCCCTGGTCGTCAAGAAGGGCCGCACCGTATCGCTCGTTGATGTCCGGGTCATGTCCGGTGGGAAACTCGTCGCGATTGGGCGCTGCGGGCAGGCAACTGGAAGTTAGGAACGGAGAGAGTATTATGAGAGCAGCCATAACAGAGGGTCACGGCGGTCGAGAAAAGATCAGAATCGTTGATGACTGGCCCATGCCGGAAGTTGGCGAAAGTCAGGTTCTGATCGAAATCGCGGCCTGCGGTGTCAACTTCCACGACATATTCACGCGCCGGGGCATGCCGGGTATCACGTTGAAGATGCCCGTCATTGTCGGGTCCGACATTGCGGGTTCGATCGCCAAGCTGGGAAAAGACGTCAGCGGATGGGCGATCGGCGATCGCGTGCTGATCGACCCAATTATCTACCATGATGGCAAGATGGGCATGATTGGCGAAACCGTCGATGGAGGCCGTGCGACACATATTGCTGTCGATGCGGACAATCTGGTTCGCATCCCCTCCGGCGTCTCCTTTGAACAAGCGGCTTCCCTGCCTCTGGCTTACGGCACGGCCTATCGGATGATGATTACGCAAGGGAAGATCCAGGCCGGGGAGACTATTCTTATTCTCGGCGCCAGTGGCGGGGTCGGCTCAGCCTGCGTGCAATTGGCCCGCATGGTCGGTGCCGAAGTGGTGGCCTGCGCCAGTTCGGATTCCAAGCTGGACCGTCTGAAGTCCATCGGGGCAGATCACGGCATCAACTATGCGACGGGCAGCATCGTGGATGGCGTCAAGGCGCTCTACGGAAAGCCGAAGGTCAAAGGCGGGGGCGGGGTCGACGTGGCCGTGAACTTCACCGGCGGCGACACGATCAAGGACACGCAGCGTTGCGTGACGAAAGGCGGACGCATCCTGACATGTGGCGCGACGGCGGGCTACGATGTCGGACTGGACATGCGCTACCTCTGGTCGTTCGAGCATCACATGATCGGATCGGACGGCTGGGAGCGGAGCGATCTGGAGGCGCTACTGCGCCTTATCGACGAGGGCCAGCTCGAAGTCACGATCGACAAGGTGTTTTCCCTTGAAGAGACTGCGGAGGCCGAACGCCTCCTCGAAGACCGCGAAGTCGTTGGGAAGGTCATCATCAAACCATTATGAGGTTTCGATCTACAGGAAATCTCGGAGACGTCGTCGCGACATTGGAAAGCGGGTCCTACACGGACCGGCTTTCGAAACGCCGCTGGAGCCTGCCCGAAATGGACGCGGCCGCGGCCGCGCTGGCCGGCTGGTTCGGAGAGCGGTACGATCAGGGCGATCGGATCGGGATCCTCGGACTGAACGGGGCTGATTTCATGCAGACCTACTTAGGCGTCATGCGAGCCGGGTTGGTGGCCGTGCCGATAAATCACAAGCTGCCAGGGGAAACCGTCGCCTATATCCTCGCCGACTCGCAGTGCCGTGCAGTTTTCCACCACCGCGAGTTCCAATCTCTGCTGCCGTCCGAGTTGTCGGCTTTCGCCTTTGAGGATAACGCTTTCTCTGAAGCCCGCAAAGGTGAGGCAGCGGCGTCGGTTCATCCGGATAAAGGGGTAGTTGCCGAGATACTCTACACATCAGGGTCCACTGGACGCCCTAAGGGCGTCCCCCTCGATCATCACGGTCAGCTCTGGGCGCTCGAGCTGTTTTTGGATGCCATTGGTGATGTACCTCAAAAGACGATCATCGTCGCCCCGACCTATCACATGAATGGTCTGTTCTTCACCACGGTCGCCTTGGCTAAAGGATGGCATACTTGGTCAATGCCAAGGTTCGAGGCCAGAGTGTTCCTGAGCCTCGTGGACGAAGAACGGATCAGCATGCTCAGCGGCATTCCCACCATGTTCGCCATGATGTCCCGGGAACGTGACCTGATCGAAACGCTTGACCTCACTTCCGTGACCTCCGTCGCGATCGGCTCAGCCCCACTCACGGATGCGCTGGTCGAGACAGTGCAGTTCATCTTCCCGAACGCGGCCGTGACCAATAGCTACGGCACCACGGAGTCCGGCCCGGCCATGTTCGGACCTCACCCGGACGGGCTCTCCCGGCCGGTCACGGCGATCGGCTATCCCTATCCCGGAGTAGAGTTGCGTCTTGAAGATGGCGGTCCGGACTGGGGACGGTTGCTTACGCGAACCCCGGCGACCCTGTCGAACTATCTGAACCTTCCGGAGGTGACGGCCAAGAAGATCACTGACGGTTGGTATGATACAGGCGACATTGTCAGGCGCGACTCAGAAGGCTTCTATCATTTTGTCGGCCGTGCCGATGAC
>JBCCCX010000191.1:0-6497 GCA_039033275.1 Pseudomonadota bacterium
CGGACGACCGATATCCATGGCGTTGGACAGGGTCGGTGTCGAGTTGCGCGGTCTGTATTCGCCGTCCGCCAGATAATCCACGAAGGGATCGTTGACATTGTGCGCCACGACGAACCGGTCGATCGGCGCGCCCATCAGGCGGGCCATCAGTCCGCCTGTCAGATTGCCTAGATTCCCGGACGGGACGGAAATGACCAGCTCTCGCAAGGGGTAGGCCGCCTTGGCTTGAAGGGACGCCCAGACATAATAGAAGCTTTGCGGAACGACGCGGCCGACATTGATGGAATTCGCGCTCATCAAGTCGAAGCGCCGCGTCATCTCGGTGTCCGCAAAAGCCTGTTTGACGAGCGCCTGGCAATCGTCGAACGTGCCGGCAACATTCAGGGCATGAACGTTGGAGCCCGCATCGCCGATCGTGCAGAGCTGGCGTTCCTGTACGGTCGACACACCGCCTTCGGGATAGAGGATGAAGACGTTCACCCCGTCCTGATCCAGGAAAGCATCGCCAATCGCCCCGCCTGTGTCGCCCGATGTCGCCACAAGGACCGTCCGCTTCTCTCCCGATTTGATCATCAGGTGGGACGCGGCGCGCCCCATGAAACGGGCTGCAAAGTCCTTGAATGCCAGTGTGGGACCGTGAAACAGCTCCAACACGAACTCGTTTGCGTCCGGCGGCATGGCTGGATTCAGCCGCTCGCCGCCAAACGTCACCATCGGCACGTCAAAGTCGTACGCATCCCGGCATATGCGGCGCAGGTCGCTCGCATCGAACCGCCTGTCAGTGAAGTGCGTTGCCAACTCCGCGGCACAGTCCGCGAAATCCTTGGCACCCAGCTTCGCCATCTCGCTCGGCGTGAATCGCGGAATCGCATCCGGCATCCACAAGCCGCCATCCGGGGCCAGACTGGCGAGAAGTGCGTCGCCGAAGGAGGTCGAGACGGTCCTGTCGAGGTGTGAGTGGTAGTCCATCGGAAGCCCGGTTAACGCGGCGCACCGCGATGACAAGTCGCTTGTTGTGCCCTAACCCGCTCTGACCGCGTGCGCGAGAATATTGACCATCGTCGCGTGGGCGGGTTCTTCGCCACGGTTTTCGATCCGGTGCGGGCGGTCAGCCCTGTAGCGCAATGTCTCCCCCGCGCACGCCTCCCAGATCTCCGCCCCGATGACGACGTGCAAAGAACCCGCCAATACAGTCAGGTTTTCAACAGATCCAAGCGGGTGGGCCGAGCTGACGAGCGTGCCGCCGGGTTTAGCTCGGAAGTCGTACACTTGCACGAACTGCACCGTTTCGAGTGCGCCGATGATCCGCAGCTCGCAAAGACCGTCATCGGACGTCAGACGCGGAATGTCCTGTACGCGCGCATGCTGGACGAGGGCCGTTTCGCTGGGAACGGTTGCGAACATGGCCTCGACACTCGTTCCAAGCGCTTGGGACAGCCGGGTGAGTGTGGAAACAGTCGGGTTCGATTCGTTCTTCTCGATCTGGCTGATCATCGATTTCGCCACGCCCGACATCTCCGATAGCTCGCCGAGCGACAGCTGGTCCGCCTTCCGCAGGCGTGCGACCGTTTCGCCGAGCTTGGAGGACAAAGCTTCGGCTTCAGGGCAGGGCGCACGTTTGGATCGGGCTTTTCTGGGCATAACAGCTTCGTGAGGTTTTAGGTCTGGAGCGATCGGTCCGTTCGATATATAGAACACGCAGAACATTCAAAAGAACGAATTCGTGATGCGTTATCTTCCAATACATATCGATCTGAAAAACAAGACAGTTCTGGTGTTCGGCGGCGGTCCTGCCGCCGAAGCCAAATTGCGCACCCTCCTCAAGACGGAGGCGAACATCGTAGTCATGGCCGCCGATCCGAGCGGAGAAATTTTGCGCTGGGCCGAGTCGGGAAGGCTTCGGATCGAGGCTGAGCACACAATGCAAGGCGCAACGCTGATATATGCAGCCACGGAAGATGCGGACGATAATCTCGACATTGCCACGCGCGCTCGCGACTTAGGGATACCCGTCAACGCCGCCGATCAGCCCGCAGGCTGCGACTTCATCACGCCGGCTATCGTAGATCGTTCACCCGTTGCCGTGTCGATCGGCACGGAAGGGACCAGCCCGGGACTTGCGCGCGCGCTGAAAAGCGATCTGGAGGCGCGCCTGCCGAGTGACCTCGGCGATACGTCGATCGTCATCAAGGGTTTGCGAGATCATCTGAAACAGAGCGAGCCCGACATCGCCAAGCGACAGGCTCTGTGGGCTGATGTGCTGGGCGCGGGGATCAACGACTTCGCGTCCCTTGATGGCGAAGCTGTGAAAACCCGCTTTCAAGACGCCCGGACGGACCGCACCGCTCCTAAGGGCCACGTCCACATCGTCGGGGCAGGACCCGGTGATCCGGATCTGCTGACTGTCGGCGCGTTGCGCGTGATGCATAGTGCGGACGTCATCGTCTATGACCGCCTCGTCAGCGACGATGTGCTGTCGCTCTGCCGTCGCGAAGCCGAATTCATCTGTGTCGGCAAGCAGGCCGGCAAAGTGTCCACACGGCAGGACGAGATCAATCGTATCATGGTCGAGAAAGCGGCCGAGGGTCATCGGGTCGTGCGACTGAAGTCTGGGGACCCGCTCGTCTTTGGCCGTGCGGAGGAAGAATTCTCCGCGCTGGACGCGGCCGGAGTCGGCTTCACAATCCATCCCGGCATCACGGCTGCGACGGCCGCTGCCGCATCGTTGAACCACAGCCTTACGGTTCGCGGGGAGAATACAGCCGCTGTGCTCGCGACGGGGCATGATGAAAAAGGCTTCGCCGAGCTGGACTGGGCCTCTCTCGCCAAGCCCGGAGCGCGCGCGGCCCTCTATATGGGGCTCCGCGCCGCGCGCTTCATACAGGGAAGGCTGATGCTGCACGGCGCCCGCCCCGACACACCGGTCGCCATCGTCGAGAACGCGTCCCGCGCGAATGAAGTCATCTTGCAAACGACTCTGAGTGATCTTCCTGAGGATCTGGCTGGCAACGGAATCAAGGGACCCGCCGTGCTGATGCTCGGATACACCCGCCGGCACGCGGAGCAATCTTTCCAGGTGGCGTCATGAGCACCCTCAAGCACACGGGCAAGGGCCCGCAGGCCATGACCGCCAACGAGCTGCGGTCCGGCCTCTCGGTCTGGATGACGCGGGATTATGGCTGGTCGCGCGACTATGCGGACGCGCTGCTGACCGAAGATGCGTCGGTGATGGCGAAGATGGACGAAGTCGCGAAGGCGGCGGAATTGGTGAACGATGTCGTTGGCGCCTATTTCATCGACACGGTGGATGGCAGACCTGCCCGTTATCGCGAACGCTTTCGCACGCACGGACCATCCTACGACACGGCCGAGCTGATCTGATGTACAGGTACGACGAATTCGACGCGGCCTTCGTGAAGTCGCGCGTGGACCAATTCCGTGGGCAAGTGGACCGGCGTCTGGACGGACGGCTGTCCGAGGCGGAATTTCGCCCGCTCCGCCTGATGAACGGGCTCTATCTGCAGCTGCACGCCTACATGCTGCGGGTCGCCGTGCCCTACGGCACGCTACGGTCGGATCAGTTGAGGATGCTCGCGCACCTGGCTGAGAAATACGACAAGGGCTACGGCCATGTGACGACGCGGCAGAACATGCAGTTCAACTGGCCGAAGTTGGAAGACGTGCCCGACATGCTGGAGGACCTGGCCAGCGTCGAGATGCATGCCATCCAGACGAGCGGCAACTTCATCCGTAACGTGACCTGCGACCCCTACGCCGGAGCAGCCGCCGACGAGATCGAGGACCCGCGGCCGCTCGCCGAACTGTTGCGCCAATGGTCCATGCTGCACCCGGAGTTTTCCTTCCTGCCGCGCAAATTCAAGATCGCCGTTACGGGCGCGCCGACCCACGACCGCGCCATGGTCCGCGCACACGATATTGGTATAGAAGTCGTCCGCAATGAGACGGGCGAGGTCGGCTATCATGTCATCGTCGGCGGCGGTCTGGGACGCACGCCGGTCATCGGCCAGACGCTGCGCGCCTTTTGCCCCAAGGATGAGCTGCTGCCCTATCTGGAAGCCACGATGCGGATCTACAACCGCTTCGGCAATCGCGACAACAAGTACAAGGCGCGGATCAAGATCCTGGTCCGCGATCTCGGCATCGATGAGTTCAAGCGCCTCGTGGACGAGGAATATGCGCAGCTGGACGACAGCAAAATCCGCGTCGGCCAGGCCGAGCGCGACCGTATCGCGGCCTATTTCGCGCCGCCGGACTTTGCCGGCGATATCAAGGCCTTCGACCTGGCCGCTCAACCCGAAGCCTTTCGCCGCTGGATCGATACGAACGTCGTTCCGCACATTCAGCCAGGCTACGCCATCGTCAATATTAGCCTGAAGGACCCCGACCGCGCGCCGGGCGACATCACGGCGGACCAGATGCGCGCCGTGGCGGACCTCGCCGACGCCCACAGCTTTGGCGAGATCCGCACGACCCATCAGCAGAACATGGTGCTCGCCCATGTCCGGCAGGACGCGCTTCGCGCCGTCTGGGACGGGCTGGTCGCCGCTCAGCTGGAAGACGCCAACATCAACCTGATCGGCGATATCATCTGCTGCCCCGGCATGGACTTTTGCGCGCTGGCGACGGCGCGCTCCATCCCGGTCAGCCAGGCCATCGCGGAACGGTTCAAGGACCATGCGCGCCAGCAGGCGATCGGCGAGATGCAGATCAAGATTAGCGGCTGCATCAATGCGTGCGGCCACCACCATGTCGGCCATATCGGCATTCTCGGTCTGGAGAAGGCCGGCGTGGAATTCTACCAGGTCACACTGGGTGGCGACGCCACGCAGACGGCGGCCATCGGCGACAAGATGGGCGCGGGCTTTTCGCAGGAAGAGCTGGTCGACGGCATCGAACGGATCGTCGATTTCTACATGGACCAGCGGGAAGGGGAGGAACGCTTCCTCGACACCTACCGCAGGCTGGGCACGCCAGCCTTCAAGGAGGCGCTCTATGCCGACGCTTAAGCTGATCCGGTCCACGGGCACGGACGCGAACACGGCCTTACCGGTCGACTTCGACGCGACCCGGAACGACGACATCGAGGCGCTGCGCCTTCCGCCGGACGCGGACCTGGCCCAGATCGTGGATGCCCTGCCGCGCATCCGGTCCATTTTTGTGGAGTTTGCCGCCTTCACCGACGGTCGCGGCTTCAGCCTGGCCCGCCTGCTGCGCCAGCGCCACGGCTATGACGGGCTCCTGGTCGCGGACGGCCAGCTCATCCCCGACCAGTTCGCCTTCGCCCTGCAATGCGGTTTCGACGCGGTCCGCATCGCGGATAGCGAATTGCAGCGCCATACGCCGGAAGCGTGGGACGCGGCGCTGGACGATTTCGACCTGACCTATCAGCGCGGCTATGCGGTGCGTTCCGGACCGGCCACGAACATCTTCGACGCCCGCCTGACAGCTTTGGAGGCTGGCCGGGCCGACGACCCTTTCTTCGGGTTGAGCGCGGAGGCCGCGCTCGCCAAAGCCATCAACCAGCATGAGGGCGACATTTTCCTCGCCAGCTCGCTCGGCGCGGACAGCGCCGTCCTGCTGCACATGGTCAGCCGCATCCGGCCGGACCTGCCGATCTACTTCCTCGATACGGGCAAGCATTTCCGCCAGACGCTGGCCTATCGGGACACGTTGATCGACCGGCTCGGCCTGACCAACTTCATCAATGTCCGCCCGGACCGCGAGGAAGTCGCCGCCCAAGACCCGACGGGCGAGCTGCACGAGCTCGAACCGGATGCCTGCTGCGCGCTGCGCAAGGTGCGCCCGCTCGCCGGGGCCGTGGGCCATTTCAGCGCACAGATCACGGGCCGAAAACGCTACCAGACGCCGGAGCGTGCAGAGATGCCGATCTACGAGCGGCTCGACGGCGCGGACGGAGCACCGGGCATGGTGAAGATCAACCCGCTCGCCTACTGGTCCGCACGCGACGTGACGGATTATATCCGCCGCCACGACCTCCCGCCCCATCCCATGTTCGCGCTGGGCTACCCTTCCATCGGCTGCCAGCCCTGCACGACGCGGGTTTCCGAGGGCGAAGACCCGCGCGCCGGACGCTGGCGCAACCAGGGCAAGACGGAATGCGGCATCCACATGGTGGACGGCAAGTGGCAGCCGTTGGAGACGAAGAAGACCTTCGAGGCGTTCTAGTTTTCGGGTCCGATCACCACGCCCTGTTCTCAGGCTATCGCTCTGCCGTCCCCGACGCCCAACGCCCAACACATTACCGTCCTCGACGCCCAGCACCCCGCTGTCCCCCGCTTTCAACACCCTCCCGTCCCCCGCTCTTTTCACTTACTCCGCCGCCCTCGGCTCCTAACAAAACCCCGTCCCCGGCATTTATTGCCGGGGTCTGCTGTCGGGACCGCCCACAAGACGATCTGTCCCGCCCGTCCTCCTCTTGTGGTGAAGCACGAGACCAGACCCCGGCAATAATTGCC
>JBCCCX010000192.1:0-6493 GCA_039033275.1 Pseudomonadota bacterium
CCCGCGCAGGAAGGCGCGCGTCAGCCGGGTCCAGGCCTGCACCTTGTGCTTGGGCGCCTTGGCGAAACCGTAGCCCGGCAGATCGACCAGGCGGAGCCGCCCTTGCGCGTCGAAATAGTTCAGCTCCTGGGTCCGGCCCGGCGTGTTGGACGCGCGCGCGAGGCCCGCATGGTTGGTCAGCGCGTTGATGAGCGTGCTCTTGCCGACATTGGACCGGCCCGCGAAACAGACCTCCGGCGGGCCCATGGGCGGCAGCGTGTCGAGCGACACGGCCGAGAGCATGAACTCCACGGGCCGGGCGAACAGCAGGCGGCCTGCCTCGATCTGTTCCGGTGTGTATTCGCTCACTCGGCGCTCTCGACCGGGTCCGGCTTGCCGGTGATCTTCCGGAAGAAGGCATCGACCGGCGTGTCCACATTGTTGCGCTTGGTGATGTACCATTGCTGCAGAAAGGACAGCACATTGTTCCAGCACCAGTAGAGTAGCAGCCCGGCCGGGAAGCTGGCTAGGATGAACATGAACAGCCAGGGCATCAGCTTGAAGATCTTGGCCTGGGTCGGATCGCCCGTCGGCGGGGTGAGCATATACATCAGGCTCATGGTCGCGCCGTAAAGGATCGCCAAGGGTCCCAGCGCGACGAAGGCCAGCAGCCCGCCCGGACGCGGATCGTTGGGGAAGAAGCCGAACCCGTTCAGGATGGAGATCGATTCCGGCGCCGACAGATCGTCGATATAGCCGATGAAGGGCGCGTGGCGCAGGTCGATGTCGATGAACACCGCCTTGTAGAGCGCGAAGAAGACGAAGATGGTCGGGATGATCGGCAGGCAGCCGGCGGCCGGGTTCACGCCTTCCTTCTTGTAGATCGCCATCATCTCCTGCTGGAGCTTCATGCGGTCGTCCTTGTAGCGTTCCTGGAGCTTTTTGACGGCCGGCATCACCTTCTTCATCTTGGCCTGGCTCTTATACTGCTTGTTGAACAGCGGGAACATGAGCAGCTTGATGACGAAGGTCAGCGCCAGGATGCCGAGCCCGTAATTGCCGAGCGCGCTCCCCAGCCAGGACAGCAGCCACATGATCGGCCGGACCAGCAGGCCCATCGCGCCCCAATCGATGGCGCGGCTCATGCCGATAATGCCCAGCGCGTCCTCGTAGGATTCCAGCACGGGCCGTTCCTTGGCTCCGGCATAGAGATGGGCGACCGACTGCACGCTGGCGCCCGGCGTCAGCGTCATGGCCTCGGTCGCGTAGGACGAGTCCCAAACGGCCTGGCCGTCGACCAGCCTGTGTTCGTAATTGACAGTGGTCGTCATGTCCTGCGGGGCGATGGCGGCGTGCAGCCAGTAGCGGTCGGTGATGCCCGACCAGCCCGCCTCGCCCGTATTCGTCCAGCTCTCCTTGACCGTCTTCTTGTAGGTGAAGTCGTGATAGCTATCGTCCTGGACGGAGACCGGGCCTTCCTGGATGATGAAGAAGTTCAGCAGCCCGTCGGGCAGGTTGACCTGCCGCGCAACGCCCATCCGGGACAGTGTCACGGGCTGTGCACCATTGTTCGTCAGCCGGTCCGTGGCCGTGACCAAAAAATGATCGTCCACGGTCAGCGTGCGCTCCACGTCGACCCCGGCGATATTCGTGCGCAACACGACCGGCGTGTCCGGCGTCAGGCGCGTGCCCGACGCGACCGTCCAGCGCGTGTCGAGGCCGTAAGGGTCCCCGCCCACCGTTCCGGGCAAGGTCCAATTGTCCGCCACGAGCCCGGCGCGAAGCCCCCCCAACGGCGAGAGCAGCTCGACCTGTCCGTCGGCCGGATCGAGCGTCTTGTCGTAGTCGTTGAGCGTGATGTCGTCGAGGCGCGAGCCGGTCGTCAGCAGGCTGCCGCGAATGCCCGGCGCGTCGATCTCGATGCGCTGGCCTTCCGCGACCAGGACGTCGCGCGGCTGCACGACCGGCGCGATGGCCTCCGCCACGGGCTGCTCGGCGGCGATGCGCTCCAGCTCGGCCTGCGCGTCGGCGCGGGCGGCCTGCTGGGTCGGCAGGACGAACAGGAACCAATAGGCCATGAAGACCACGGCCGACAGAACCATGGCCGTTACGAATCTGCGCTGGTCGTCCATAGGGTTCTGTGCTCGGCTGGATTCGGTAAGGGGTCGAGTGTTGTGCGCGGTCAGCGTTCGGTGTCGCGCGGGCTTCGCTCCGCCGACTTGCTGATGGGGCTTTGCCCCGGACGGGGTAGCGATTGCAAGGCTCGGCGCGCGTCCGCCACCAGTCTTTCCCAGTCCCGCCCGGTCGTGCCGTCCCGCGCGATCAGCACGTAGTCGTGGCCCGGCACGCCCATTTCGGGCAGCAGCGCCGTGGCGACCGCGCGCAGGCGGCGCTTGGCGCGGTTGCGGGTGACGGCGTTGCCGATGCGCTTGGTGGCGGTGACGCCGAACCGGATGGCGGGCGGATCGGACGGGATGTCGGTCTGGCGCACCTGCACCACCACGGCGCCGCGCGCGGCGTAGTCGCCCTCCCGCACATGCAAAAACTCGGAACGCTTCCTCAGCGTCCCGAGCCCATTATCTTCGGTCTGTGCCACGGGCGGGTGCCCGGCAAGGGGCCGCGTTCTACGCGGACAGGACCTTGCGGCCCTTGGCGCGGCGGCGTGCCAGGACCTTGCGGCCGTTCTTGGTCGCCATGCGCGCGCGGAAGCCGTGACGGCGGGCGCGGACAAGGTTGCTCGGCTGGAACGTACGTTTCATCGGTCTACTCTAAATCGAAGGGTGACAGGGCGGCTGCGCATAAGGCAGGGCTGTCGAAATCACAGGCGCGCCATCTATGAAGGCGCGCCCACGAAGTCAAGCGGTTGCGGCAGGGCCGCCGCGCGGAAGTCTAGTCCTCCTCGAGGCCGAGTTTCTCCGCCATGCCCAGGTCGAATTCCGGCATGGGGTCGTTCCGGGTCGCGTCTTCCGCCAGATAGGTGTCCATCCAGCGCATGAGCCGGTAGGCATAGTCGAGCCGGGCGGCGGCGCGGCGGTTGCCGTGGCCTTCGCGCGGATAGAAGACCAAGCGCACGGGCGTGTCGGTCCGCACCTTCATGGACCGGTAGAGCTCCATGGACTGGCTGGGATGGACGCGCGTGTCGCGCTCTCCGTGCATGATCAGGGTCGGCGTGGTCGACTCGCCCGCATAGAAGATGGGGGATCGCTCCAGCAGGTTCATCCAGTTATCTTCCCACGGCCAGCGCAGCGAGTGGACGAGATGCATCTCGTTGGGGATGTCGCTGGTGCCGAACTTGGAGACCTGGTTGGAGATGCCCACGAACGGAACAGATGCCGCGAAATGCTCGGACTGCGCCGTCGCGCCCCACATCGACGCGTAGCCCCCGTAGGACCCGCCCGTGATGCCGACCCGGTCCGCGTCCGCGATACCGGCCTCGACCAGCGCGTTCTTGGCGTCGACCAGGTCGTTGAATTCCGCGCCCGCATAGTCGTCCTGGTGTTCCTTGGCGTAGGCGACGCCGCGGCCCGTGGAGCCGCGATAGTTGGGGTAGAAGACGGCGTACCCGTCGCCCGCGCCGAATTGTCCGGGCCGCGAATAGGCCGTGACCCAGCCGTCGGAATCATGCGCTTCCGGCCCGCCATGGACCGTCATGATCAGCGGCCAGCCGCCGCGCGGGGCGCGTCCCTCCGGGGTGATCAGCACACCTTCGACCTCGCGTCGTCGCGGGCAGTGAAGCTGAACGCGCGCTGCGGGGCGAGGTCGATATCCTCCAGCCAACCATTGAGGTCGGTCAGCTTGCGCACCGCGCCGCCCTGCGCGGAGAAGACCTCTCGCGGGTGGGCCGGGCTGTCGGCTATGAGGAAGAGGCGGCCGCCCCCGCCCACCTCGACGTCCCGCACCACGATATCCTCCGGGGTCGCGACAGTGCGTTCCTCCCGGCCGGACAGGTCGTAGGCGACGAGCGCGCTCTCCACCCCGCGGTGCGCGTTGGCCAGAATCGTATCAGAGTCCGCCCATTCCACATCCATGATGTGCTGTGGCGCGTCCGCCGTGAGCTGCCGGAAAGCGCCGCTGGCCGCGTCCGCCACCATCAGCACGCCGTCCGACGTGTCGCCGATGTCGGTACCGGCGGTGAACGCGATCCGGGCGCCGTCCGGCGAAATCTTGAACCCGCCCAGCTTGCCCGGCGTCCGCACTTCGGCGCGCAGGCGGCCTGTGGCGGCGTCCAGCACGTGCAGGCGGGACTTCATGTAGAAATCGTCGATTAATGCGGTCGGCACGGCCGAGACGACCAGCGTCCGCCCGTCGGGCGACAGTTCCAGCCCGGTGACGTGCTTGTCGTCGAACCGCTTGGCGGCTTCCGGTTCGTCTGCGCCGAGACGCACGGTCCAGAGCGCGGCCATGTCGAGGTCTTCCTCATAGGCGTAGGCGTCGAACCCCTTATCCTTGAGCCCGTCATCGTCTTCGCTTTTTTCCGTCGCGACGAAGTAGAGCGTGCCGCCGTCCGGGGAGACCGCATAATCGCCGATGGCAGTGTCGTGTCCGAAGACCCGCACGGCCTCGCCGCCGGACAGCGGGATGGAATAGAGCGCATTGTGCTCGTCCTCGCCGCGCTTGGTCAGGAAATAGAGCGTACCGCCATCCGGCGAGAAGTGCGGTCGCGACACGCTGTTCTCGCCCGACGCGAAGGCCACGGGTCCCGATCCGGGCCTGAGAAGGTAGAGCCCCGCCTTGGAGGGGCCGTCTTCCTCGCCGGCATGGAGGTCGGGCTGCTTGGACACGGTAAAGGCGACCGTCTGCCCGTCCGGCGCGACGACCAGGCTGCCCGCGTTCCGGACCTTTGCGAGATCCTCGATCTCCATCGGCGCGGCGAGGGCGGGCGCGGCCATAGCGGATGTGGCCATGATCAGCGTGGTGGAAAGAGCGAGCGTCGTGCGGTTTTTCATGTAACGGTCCTTGCAAGGGAAAATACGGCGTTTCGTCTTTTGCGCGAAAACGCCGCCGGATTCCAGTGGCTGGGCGACAAGTGTGTAAAGGGGCACTTGCCTCGGAGCATTCCGGCAGAAGAGGGACCGGGTGGAACGCGAAGCGAGGTCCTACGATCGAGGGCAAAGGGCTCGGATCACGTTCGCGCTCTCTTTTCCCTCTCGTCTATGTGATCCCTCGTGTAGTGCGGAAGTTGCGGCGCGCCCCTAGGAAACGCCCAGATGATTACGGACCCATCCGTTCAAAAAGGACCTTGCCATGCCCCATGCTCCGCTCGTCATGACGGCTCTCGCGACTGCCCTTCTGGCTGCCACCTTGCCGGGCAAATCCGCCATGGCCACGCCCATAACCCAAGTGCCCCAGACGGAGGTTTCCATGACGGACACGACAGCGACCCGCGCCTATGCCGACGTGCTGGCCCGCAACATGACGCCCGGTCCCGACGACGTCCTGCTGTTCGACTATGCCGCCGCCAAAGGGAATGGCGACCACGCCGCCATCAAGGCGTTTATCGCCGAGCAGGCTGCGCTGACCCCTTCCGCGATGAGCGCTCCGGAAGCCACCGCCTACTGGGCGAACCTCTACAATGCGGTCACGCTCGATGTCGTGCTGGACGACTATCCCATCAAGTCGATCCGCTCGCTCGGACCTTTCACGACGGGTCCGTGGAAGCGGGACGTGGTGACGGTGGAGGGCCGGACGCTCTCCCTCGACAATATCGAGCACGACATTCTGCGCGTCGACTACGCCACGCCCTACATCCACTACATGGTCAACTGCGCGTCCATCGGCTGCCCGAACCTTCGCAACGCGCTCTGGACGGCCGACGGGCTGGATGCGGATCAGCACGCCGCGGCCGCCGCCTTCATCAATGCCGACCGGGGCGTGAAGATCGACGATCGGGGCCGCATCGCCGTGTCCAAAATCTACAAATGGTTCTCCGAAGACTTCGGCGCCACGGAGGATGATCTGCGCGCCCACCTGGCCGCGCATGCCACGGGCGAAAAGCTCGAAGCCTTGCAATCGGGTGCGAAGTTCAAGGGCAGCCATTACGACTGGGACCTGAACGCGCCGCGTTAAGTCCCGCCGCCTCTTAGCCGCATGAAAGACGATCCCATGACCGATCTCGCCCTCGATACGCCGCCTGCGGAAATGGCCGCGAAGCCCTTGTGGAAGCGCCTGCTCCCGCTGGGCGTCATTGCCGCCGCGCTCGGCCTGTTCTTCGTGCTGGGCGGGCCGGACTGGGTGTCCATCGAAAGCCTGCGGGAGAACCGCGAAACGCTCACCGCTCTGGTGGCGGACAATTTCTGGCTGGTCTGGCTCGGCTTCATCGCCCTCTACGCCGTGCTGGTCGGTATCAGCTTCCCGGGCGCGGGTTTCCTCTCCATCTTCGGCGGCTTCCTGTTCGGTACGCTGGTCGGCGGGGCGGGCATCGTGATCGGGGCCACGATCGGCGCCACGGCTATCTTCCTCGCCGCACGCTACGCCTTCGGCGACGCGCTGTCCGCCAAGGCCGGACCCTATATGA
>JBCCCX010000193.1:0-6491 GCA_039033275.1 Pseudomonadota bacterium
CGTGGCCACGATCCTGTTCGGCGCCTACCGGGTCGTCACCGCACCGGTCCGGGTCGCCCAAGATACGACGGAGACTCTCACCCAGGCCGTGGAGGAACGCGCCACGGCCGTGCTGACGCGCCGCCATATCGGCGTGCGTCAGGGGCGGCGCTTCTCCCGTCTGGCCGACCGGACACACGGCATCCTGGCGAAGCGGCCCGCATCCGAGCCCGCCGATCTGCGCGAGCGCGCCTTTCGCATGGTCAATCTGCGCGGATCGCAGAACCGGGTCTGCCGGTTCGATATGGATATGAGCGCGGTCGGGGGCGACGACCGCGTTCCCGTCTGGACGGCGGCGGACAATGCGGATTTCGAGACCAACCGCACGCTGGGCGGCGAGGCGGAGCGGCAGCTGCGCATCGTCTGGGACACGGCGGACCTGGTTATCGGCGTGTCGGTCGAATACCGGGCGCAATATAGGGCGGATGACGACGCACCGCGCTGGGAGCTGCTCTGGCGTCGGCGCGATAGCGTCGAGAAGCCCCTGACCGACGAGACAATCGCCACGCTGACGCTGCACGCCCTGGCGGAGATTGCGGAACAATGCGATGGGTCTGTGCCTTGATAGGCTGAACGACCCCAGAAAACCGGAAAGACAGACGATGGCAACGACTCTGATGGACATGATCATGAAAGCCGGAGGCGGCCAGGCCCCGCAGGCCGCGGGCGAAGCTCTGGGCCTGTCCCAGCAGCAGAGCCAGGACGCGATCCGCGCCCTGCTTCCAGCCGTCAGCGCGGGGCTGCGCCGCAACGCCGCCTCGCCGCAAGGGCTGGCGGGCCTTCTCGGTGCGCTGGAGAACGGCCATCACGACCGCTATCTGGACGATCCACGCCAACTGTCTGCCAACCGCACGAATGACGGCAACGCCATTCTGGGCCATCTGTTCGGCTCCAAGGAGGTCAGCCGCGAAGTGGCCGGCCGCGCCTCCGCCCAGACCGGGATCGGGGCCGACATATTGAAGAAGATGCTGCCCATGGTCGCCATGATGGCGATGGGCAGCCTGTCCAAGCAGACGCGCGGCGGCAGCGGTCTCGGAGGCGGCCTGGGCGGCGGCCTGGGAGGCGCGCTGGCCGGCGCGGCCATGCAGCAGCTCGCCGGAGGCGGCGTGCAAGGCGCGCCCGCGCAAGGGCTGGGCGGCATCCTCGGTGGACTTCTGGGCGGCGGCGCGCAGCAGCAGCAAGCCCACAGCCAAGGCCTCGGCCTGCTCGGCGGACTGCTCGATGCGGACGGCGACGGCAATGCCATGGACGACGTGCTGGGCATGCTGATGAAGCGCTAGACGGTGTTTCCAAGACGGCTTCGCTTGCCGAACTTTTCGTTATAGAATAACAACAGTTCGTTTCCACCTTTGGACGAGATGCGGATGTGCTGGATACGCTCTTGAAATATCGCCGTTGGATCGGTGCGGCCGCGATCCTTCTTTGCATTTGGGCCTGGTCCGTGGATCTGCTGGGTTGGACCTATGTCTGTCCGTTCTGCCGAGTGCAGCGGACGGTGATCGGCTTGCTTGGCCTGCTCATGCTGTTCCCGGTCTACGGCCACTGGTTTGCCCGATACGTGTCCGCCATACTCGGCGCTTTCGGCATCGTCGTGGCATCGACCCAGCATTTCGGCGGATGGCGGCGTCTTTCTGCGGGCGAGTTCAAGTTGCAAGCGCCGATATATTATGACTCCTTCCTGCTCTCCGGGGTCGCGCTCTGCATCATCGTCGCGCTGGTCCTATTGATATGGACGCCTTCGCGGCAAAGGTGACGGCCCGCCATATGGCGGGCCTTCGGTCCGGTCGCGAAACTGTCAGCCGTCCGCGGCTTCCGCCGCCATATTCGCGTCCTCGACGTCCTTCTCCCAGTTTCGGGTGAAAAGACCAACGAGGAAGACGACCGCTCCGACCCCGATCGCAAAGGTCGCGATGGTCCGGAAGAGGTCCGGCATCTCCTCCACATTGTTCGGATCGAACCCGCCCGCCAGCAGGCCGGCGACGATGTTGCCCATGGAATAGGTCAGCACGAACAGGCCCATCATCTGCCCCAGGAAGCGGGGCGGGGAGAGCTTGGAGACCGCCGACAGGGCGATGGGCGACAGGGTGAGTTCGCCGACCGTGTGCAGGAAGTAGGTCAGCACCAGCCAGAAGATAGCGACCTTGCCCTGCGAGGCGGCCTCGGCGGCGAAGATCATCACCACGAAACCCAGGCCCATGATGATGAGACCCGCCCCCATCTTCAGCCCGTAGCCCGGCGTGACCATGCGCTTGCCCAGCCAGATCCAGAAGGCGGCGAAGAAGGGCGTCAGCGTGATAATGAAGAACGGGTTGACGTTCTGCAGCCATGTCGTCGGCAGCTCGAACCCGCCAATGGTCCGATCCGTGAAATCCTGCCCGAACAGGTTCAGCGAAGACCCAGCCTGCTCGAAGCCCGACCAGAACATGGTCGAGGCGATGCAGATCAGCAGAAACGCCCACATGCCGCGCTTTTCCACCGCATTGAGGTTGCCGCGGAAATAGACCAGGCAGAAATAGATCACGAAAATGGCCGTGAAGACGACCGCGACCGCTTTCGACGCCGCGATGGGATCGAAGGTGAACAGCCCGGCCAGCATGGACGCGGCGACGAGGGCGATCAGGGCGAGCACGGCCCAGATGACCGACCAGCTGCGCTTGCGGCCCGCCGCCGACATGGGCGCGGTCGGCTCCGCACCGGCGCCTTTCAGCTCGTGCCGGGTCCGCCAGAACACGATCAGGCCCAGCGCCATGCCGATGGCCGACGCCCCGAACGCCCAGTGCGCGCCCTGCCATTCGTAAAGCGCCCCGCAGACCGTGTAGCCGATCAGAGAGCCGATATTGATGAACATGTAGTACAGCGCGTAGCCGCTATCCCTTCGCGGGTCCTCGGCCCGGTAGAGCTGTCCGACGACCGCCGAGATGTTCGGTTTCAGCAACCCCGTGCCGAGCACGACCAGGATCAGGCCCATGAAGAAAGCCTGCGTGCTGGGAATGGCGAGGACGATGTGGCCGCACATGATGACGATACCGCCATACCAGATGGCCTTCTGGCTGCCGATGAGCCGGTCCGCGATCCAGCCACCCGGCAAGCCCATGAAATAGACCGACGCCGTGTAAAGACCATAGATGGCGACCGCCGTCGCCGTCCCGATAGCCAGCCCGCCATCGGCGATGGCCGCCGTCATGAACAGGACCAGCAGCCCCCGCATGCCGTAATAGCTCATCCGCTCCCACATTTCGGTCACGGAGACGGGCAGAAGACCCCGCGGATGGCCGAAAATGGTCTTCTCGCCTATGGGCACTGCGCCGGGAATCACCCCGGCGGCTTCGCTGATATCGGTCATATTTCCCCTTTGAGGTCTTCCGGCGCTCCCCGCGCCTTTTTACACCTTATCGGCCCTGCCACACGCCCTGAACGGGCGCAACGGGCCGACTGTTCTTGCGGCGCCGCCAGTGCGGACTAGGCGAGCAGCCCGAAGATGGCCCGTGCGCCGTCCGCGTCGCGCGCGATCTGGGCCTTGAGGTCGTCGAAACTGTCGAACTTGCGCTCGTCGCGGATGAAGCTTCGGAACCGTACGGTGAGCCTTTGTCCGTAAATGTCGCGGTCGAAATCGAAGATATGGACTTCCAGACGTGCCGCCTCCCCGTCCACCGTGGGGCGCGTGCCGGTATTGGCCACGCCGGGGCGCCAGTCATTCTCGCCCGCGATCCGGCACTCCACCGCGTAGACGCCGAATTTGGGCCGGACCAGATCGCCGAAGTCGAGATTGGCCGTGGGAAAGCCGATCGTGCGGCCGCGCTGCTGGCCGTATTCGACCACGCCGTCCACCATCCAGGGGCGCGAGAGCATGTGCTGGGCGTGGAACACGTCTCCGCCGCGCAGGGCCTCGCGGATTTCCGTAGAGCCGTATTTGCCGTACATGTCGTGCAGGCCCACCGGCGACACGGCCGTGACGCCGATGCCGCGTTCCGCGCAGAGCCGGGTCAGGCTGTCCACGTCCCCGCAGCGATTCTTGCCGAAGCCGTAATCCTTGCCGACCACCACGTGGCGGATGCCGAACCCGTCATGCAGCACGCGCTCCACGAATTCCGTATCGTCCATGTCGCGCATCGTCTCGTCGAACGGCAGCTCGAACAGCAGGTCCAACCCCAGATCGCCCAGTATTCCCTCGCGCAGTCCCGCGCTCATCAGGCGGAAGGGCGGGGCGTCGGGCTTGAAGAAGCGGATCGGATGGGGCCGGAACAGGCCGATCCCGGCGGGCGCGCCGTGTCCGGCCGCGATTTCGCGCACCTGGCGGATGATGGCCTGGTGGCCGCGGTGCAATCCGTCGAAATTGCCCAGCGCGATGACGGCGCCGCGGGCGTCGGAAGGGAGGTCGGTGTAGCGGGCGTAAGTTCTCATGTGGATGTTGCCGCCTTGTCGTTCTGCAACACGGTCCAAGTCGCGAAATGGTCTCTTCTCCCCGCGGCGCGGGGGGAAGTGGGCTGGGCATCGCTCAAGCGATGATCAGGTCGATGGGGGGAAGTTAGCAGCGACAGGCGCTTGGCAAGAGTGCGTGCCTTTGGATCATGCGAGGCGGGACCGTTGGCAGTCTGACAGGACGCTGCTTCGGCCCTCACCTGTCTCTCACATCGGAGAGATGCCCCCCATCCGCCCTTCGGGCACCTTCCCCCCACGCCGCGGGGAGAAGGGAGCTGCCAGCTATCGCGCTCGAGGAGACTTCCAGCCACCCGCAGGCCTATCCCTCGCGCTTCTTCACGAAGACGCCCGCATCCCCCCGGCAGATCTTCTGGCCACCCGCCTCGCAATGGACCTTCATCTTCACCCGGCCGGTGCGTTGGTTGATCTCCTCCACGACCGCGACGGCCGTGATTTCGTCGCCGATCAGGGCGGGTTTGCGAAAGCGCAGGTTCAGCTCCACGAACACGCCGCCCGGCCCCGGCAGCTGGTTGCCCAACACGGCGGAGATGAAGCTGGCCGACAGGGCGCCGTGGGCGATGCGGCCATCAAACCCGCTGGCGCGCGCGGCCGCGTCGTCCATATGGATCGGATTGTGGTCGCCGGTAATGTCCGCGAACGTATCGATCATCTCCGCCGTGATGGTCGCGCGCGTCTGCGCGCTCATCCCGACTTCGAGATCTTCCAGATAGTGCTTGATGGGGTCCGACATGGCGGGAGGCTATACAAAGCGCGCCCGCGCTTACCAAGCCCAATATTACCAGGCCAACTCACCAAGCCAGTTCGGGCAATTGGTAGCGCGCCGATATGCCGTGGCGTTCGCACAGGGCGCGGAAATCTTCGGCCGTGTCCCCGTAGAGCCCGTCCTGGATGAACAGGCAGTCGAGCCCCTCCCGCTGCGAGCCCAGCACGTCGGTGAACAGATTGTCGCCGATCATCAAAATGCGTTCCGGGGCGTAGCCCAGCGTCTCCTCCAGCCAGGCCCGTCCCAGCCGGTAGATGGGCGAGTGCGGCTTGCCGCCATAGACGGCGGTGCCGCCCAGGCGTTCATAGGCCTGCGCGATGGCGCCCGCGCACATGACTTCGCGACCCCCCACCTTCACCTTCACGTCCGGATTAGTGCAGACCATCTCGAGCTCGCGGTCGAGCAGGTCGCCCAGCAAGTCTTCATAGTCCTCGACGCTATCGCCGTAATCATAAGGCCGGGTGCAGACCACGAATTCCGCCTCGTCCATATCGGCGAAGTTCATCGGCACCTGGTCGAACAGGCCGAATCCTTCTTCGCCCTCCACATCGATCTGGCCGATCAGGAAGGCCGGGCCGGGCGATCGGCGGGCGAGTTCGTTGACGATGGCGTCCCCGCTGGTGACGATGGCGTCGAAGAAGCCGTCCGGCATCTCCAGCTGCGCGAAACTCTCCGGCACGGTGGCGCTGGGTCGCGACGTATTGGACATGAGCACGACCGTCCCCACCTCGTCGCGGTAGCGTTCCAGCGCGCCGCAGGCCGCGAAATTGGGTCGGCGCCCATCATGCACCACGCCCCAAATGTCGCAGAAAACCGCGTCGTACTCGACCGCGATGTCGGCGAGTCCGGAGATAGGCTGGAAGGAAGGCATGAAGGGGGCTTTAGCGGGCCGCGCCGTCCAGTCCAGACTGCTTTTCCGAAGTGCCCTGTTGCGGGAAGAGCGAAGCCCTCAGCCTGCGACCAGCGCCGCCTCGGTTTTCGCTTCCACTTCCGCGCGCTCCACGCCCGGCGCGAGTTCCACGACCTTCAGCCCCTCCTCAATCACATCGAACACGCCGAGGTCCGTGATGATGATGCGGTCCACGCAGGCCTTGCCGGTGAGCGGCAGGGTGCATTCCTTCAACAGCTTCGGCTCCCCGCGCTTGTTGGTGTGGTCCGTAATGACGACCACGCGGCCGACGCCCGCGACGAGGTCCATCGCCCCGCCCAGGCCCTTGACCAGCTTGCCGGGGATCATCCAGTTGGCGAG
>JBCCCX010000194.1:0-6455 GCA_039033275.1 Pseudomonadota bacterium
CGCGTCGTTGAGCGGAAGAAGTACGGCAAGGCGAAAGCCCGTAAGAGCTTCCAGTTCTCGAAACGCTAAACGAACCAGACGTTTACGTCACAATGTTCGAGGCGCTTCGGGACACCGGAGCGCCTTTTTTCTTGGAGCGGACATGAAGAACGCAGCCATATTCGGAGCCAGCGGCTATACGGGGGCGGAAGCGGTGCGCCTGCTGATGGGTCACCCGAAGATCCGGGTGACGACCCTGACGGCGAACCGCCGCGCCGGCGAGGCCTATGGCGACGTGTTTGCCAATTTTCGTGGCCAGGACCTTCCCGAAACCGTCGCGCTCGACGATGCCGACCTGACGGATGTGGATGTCGTTTTTTCCTGCCTGCCGCACGCGACGGGGCAGGCGGCCGTGGCGCGGGCGCTCGAAACCGTCGAAACCGTGATCGACGTCTCGGCCGATTTCCGGCTGTCTGATCCCGCGCAGTTCGAAGATGTCTACGGCACGCCGCACACCCAGCCCGGCTTGCTGGGTGAGCGTGTCTACGGCCTGACGGAGTTTGCCCGGCACGATCTTCCTAGCGCGCGACTCGTCGCTTGTCCGGGATGTTTCCCGACTTGCGCCCTGCTTGCCCTTCTGCCCGGAGTCGAAGCGGGGCTTATTCGGAACGACCTCATCGTCATCGATGCCAAAACCGGCGTGACCGGCGCAGGACGCAAGGCAACGGTCGGCCTGCATTTTTCCGAAGTCTCAGACGGCGCACACGCTTACGGGATCGGCACGCACCGTCACGCGCCGGAGATGGAGCAGCAGCTCGCCCTGTCCGGCCATGACAGCCCGATCAGTTTCACCCCGCATCTGGTCCCGATGAACAGAGGCATGATCGCGACATGCTATGTTTCCTTGTCCGATGGTACGGATATGGACGAACTGCGCGACGCTTACAGGGCGCGTTACGTATCTGATCCCTTCGTCACCATCTTACCCGAAGGGCAGGCGCCGCAGACGCGCCATGTACGCGGGTCCAACGAAGCCCGTATCGGCGTATTCGCAGACCGCATGTCGGGGCGTGCCATCATAGTCTGCGTCATCGACAATCTGACGAAGGGATCCAGCGGGCAGGCAGTGCAGAACTACAATCTGGTTCAGGGATGGGACGAGACGCTCGGGCTCGGCTCCGTTGGCTTGTTCCCGTAAAGCCGGGTAGGATTGGACCGCAATATGCGCTACCGCGATTCCATGAAACGCCTTCGCCAAGCCGCCATCATGCTATGCTCGTGCTGCGCGTCGGCCTGTGCCTCCGTCGACTTGCCCGACATAGATTTCATGGGCCAGTCCGACTTTAGCGACGACATCGCCCAGCTCGACCAGAGCTATCCCGGCGCGGACGAAACGCCGGACCGTCCGGTCGACGTGCGGACGGCAGCCGAATGGGATCAGACGGCTCGCGACATGCAAGCCCTGTATGACCTACCGGAAGCGCCGAATACGGCACCCGCTCTCACACCGGAAGAGTTCGAACGCCAGTTTGAGCGGGCGCGGGAAGAAACCGGTCAGTATAAGCAGGACGATCCGCAATGAACTGGCCCGTCCCCGATCGCGCCTTTCGCGAAGAGTTCTACCGCATTCAGCGCTTGCCGCCCTACGTCTTCGCGGAGGTCAACAAGCTGAAGGCGGAGTTGCGTGCCCAGGGGGATGACATCATCGATTTCGGCTTTGGCAACCCCGACTTGCCGACCCCGCCGCACGTTATCGAGAAGCTTATCGAGACGGTGCAGAAGCCTCGCGTCACTGGCTATTCCGCATCCCGCGGAATCAAGGGCTTGCGACAAGCTTGTTCACGTTACTACGAGCGGCGTTTCGGCGTGTCCTTCGATCCGGAAAACGAAATCATCGCGACGCTGGGATCCAAGGAAGGCTTCGCCAATCTGGCCCAGGCTATTACCGCGCCTGGCGATGTCATTTACGCGCCCGACCCGTCTTACCCGCTTCACGCCTATGGGTTCATCATTGCAGGCGCGACCATCAAGGGCATCCCCGCGATCACGCCGGAAGAGTATCTCGCTGGCGTTAAGGCGGCCCTGGCGGAAGACGAAAAGCCGCCCTTAGCGATCGTCGTCTGCTTTCCGTCGAACCCGACAGGAATGACATGCGATCTGTCCTTCTATGAAGAGATCGTGGCCATCGCCAAGGCCCACGACATCATCGTCCTGTCTGATCTGGCCTATTCCGAAATCTACTTCTCCGAGCCGCCACGATCCATCTTCGAGGTGCCGGGCGCGCGCGACATATTGGCTGTGGAAACCATTTCCCTATCCAAGACCTATTCCATGGCCGGATGGCGGATGGGGTTCGTCGTCGGACACGAAAGGCTCGTCGGGGCGCTGACGCGGGTAAAGTCCTATCTCGACTACGGGGCCTTCACGCCGATACAGGTCGCCGCCTGCGCCGCACTTGACGGTCCGCAGGACCCGGTGGAGCATGCCCGCGCCATCTACCGGGCTCGTCGCGACGTGCTCGTGGAAAGCTTCGGCCGTTCTGGATGGGACGTTCCACCGCCCGAAGCCTCCATGTTTGTATGGGCGCCTATTCCGGAACCCTACGCCCATTTGGGATCTGTGGGCTTTTCCAAATACCTTATGAAGAATGCTTCTGTCGCCGTGTCTCCAGGCAATGGCTTCGGCGAAAACGGCGAAGGGTATGTGCGTATCGCGCTGGTCGAGAACGAACAGCGCATCCGGCAGGCTGCGCGCAACATAAAGCATATGTTCCAACAGGATGCGGACGCGCGCTCGACTGCAGTCGCGTCCGGTTAGCAAGAGAGTGACATGAGCCAGGATAGATTCAACGCGGCCCTCGCCGTGCAAGCCGCGCTCGTGACCGAGCAGGCCGCGATTGCGGCTTCCAGCATGATCGGTCGCGGGCAGGAAAAGGCGGCGGACCAGAAGGCTGTCGACGCGATGCGCCGTGGCCTCAACGCCATGGAAATTTTGGGCCGCATCGTCATCGGCGAGGGCGAGCGCGACGAAGCGCCCATGCTCTATATCGGAGAGGAAGTGGGCACGGGCGAGGGGCCGGATATCGACATCGCGCTCGACCCGCTGGAAGGCACGACACTCACGGCCAAGGCCATGGCCAACGCGCTTGCCGTCATGGCCTTTGCACCTCGCGGCGGCCTCTTGTTCGCGCCGGATGTTTACATGGACAAGATCGCCGTCGGTCCTGGCCTGCAAAAGGACATTCTGAACCTCGACGATAGCGCGGCGGATAATGTCAGGCGCTTGGCCAAGGCGAAGGGCGTCGCGCCGTCGGACATCACGGTTTGCGTCCTGGATCGCTCCCGCCATTCCGCCATCATCGAATCGCTGCGGGACATCGATGCCCGGGTGCGCCTAATCACGGACGGCGACGTGCAGGGCGTCATCAGCACGACCGACCCCGAAACGCAGACCGACATGTATATCGGGCAGGGCGGAGCGCCCGAAGGTGTGCTCGCTGCCGCCGCCCTTCGCTGTATTGGCGGGCAGATGCTGGGCCGCTTGCACTTCCGCAACGATGACGAGATCGGCCGCGCCCGTCGCGTCGGCATCGATGACCTGGATGCAATCTACGATCTGGACGGGCTGGCCTCCGGGCCGACCATCTTTTCCGCGACCGGCGTGACGCAAGGGTCTCTGCTGGACGGCGTCAAGGTGCGAGGCGACCGCGTCGAGACCCATACGCTGATCATGAACTCCGTGGACGGCGCGGTCCAACGTCTGCGCTCCTTCCGCCCATATGGTTCGGACGCGACGGCATGAGCCAACCCGTCCCCCTGCTGGGGGTCGAACAATCTGTCCTAGGCCGGCGCTGGATCGCGCGCGCTGCGGACGCCGACATAGACGCGGTGCAGCAGACCTCGGGCCTCGACCGGGTCCGGTCCACGCTTCTGGCGGGACGAGGCGTATCGGGCGAAAACGCCGCTGCCTATCTCGAGCCAAAACTGCGGCGCGACCTGCCGGACCCTTCGATATTGACCGATATGGACAGGGCCGTCGCACTGGTCCTTGATGCGATTGAGGCCAAGCAGTCGATCACCCTCTTTTCCGACTATGATGTGGACGGCGGGACCTCGGCCGCACAGCTTATCCGCTGGGGCAGGGGGATCGGCTACGCATTCGGTCTCCACGTGCCGGATCGGGTCCGCGATGGCTACGGCCCATCTCGCAAGGCGTTCGAGACACTCAAGGACAAAGGCGTCGATCTCGTCGTGACGCTGGATTGCGGTGCGGCCGCGCATGACGCGCTCGCTGGAGCGTCGGAAATCGGGCTTCCAGTCGTCGTGGTGGACCACCACCTGATGGACGGCCTTCCCGATGCAGCCGCGATCGTCAATCCGAACCGGCCCGACGACGATAGCGGGCTCGGCCACTTGGCGGCTGCGGGTGTCGTCTTCCTGTTCATCGTCGCCCTCAACCGGGAAGCGAAACAGCGCGGACTGGAGCCTAAGCTGGACATACGCGAACTGCTCGGCCTCGCCGGTCTTGGTACCGTTTGCGACGTGGTGCCGATGATCGGTCTGAACCGAACGATCGTGAAGCAAGGGCTGAAAGTCATGGACAGGCAGCGGATCACCGGCCTGAATGCACTTGCCGGTGTGGCCAAGGCGCAACCGCCCTTCACGACTTATCATTCGGGTTTCGTACTAGGGCCGAGGATCAATGCGGGCGGGCGGATCGGGCGCTGTGAAATGGGCGCTGAACTGTTGGCCACGGAGGACCAGGCGCTCGCCACGTCGCACGCCTTCGAGCTCGACCGGCTCAACCGCGAACGCCGGGCCATGCAGGACGACATGTTGCGGGTGGCGACCGAGCAAGCCGAGCGGCAGGACAATCGCGCCGTTATCGTGGTTTCAATGCCTGGCTGGCATCCCGGCGTGATCGGTATCGTCGCCGGACGGCTGAAAGACCGGTTCGGCAGACCCGCCATCGTCATCGGCATCGACGAAGACGGCATCGCCAAGGGTTCGGGGCGATCCATTCGCGGCGTCGATCTCGGCCGCGCTCTTTCGGACGCACGCGGTCTAGGGCTGCTCGTCTCTGGCGGCGGGCATGCCATGGCAGGCGGCCTGACGGTCGAAGCCTCCCAACTCGACGCGTTCTCGGACTGGATCGAAACGGCATTGTCCGATCAGGTCGCAGCCGCCCGTGCAGAACCCGTCACGAAAGTCGATATGACGTTGAGCGCGGGAGCAGTCGACCTGGCCCTCCTCGACATTATCGATTCGGTCGGACCCTACGGGCCCCTCAATCCACGTCCCGTCTTCGCCGTGTCCGACGTCGCGATCGCCTATGCCAAGCGCCTTGGCGGAGGGCATGTCCGGTTTTCGGCGCGAGCCCGGAGCGGGGACAGCGTTTCGGGAATCCTGTTCAGGGGGGATGAAACGAATCTTGGGCAGACCCTGATCGATGCGGGTGACGCCCGCTTCCACTTGCTGGGACAAATCCGACGTAACAGCTATCAAGGTCGTGAAAGCGCCGACTTTCACCTACAGGACATGGCGCGGGCTGACTGAGCCGGCATCATATCCGAACAGCCTTTCGACGGGCCGCACGCATGTGAGGCTAGGCGATTTTTCCGCTTGAAAGGGCGAAGGCGCTTTCATATATGGCGCTTCGCAACTGCGTGGTCCCTTCGTCTATCGGTTAGGACGCCAGGTTTTCAACCTGGAAAGAGGGGTTCGATTCCCCTAGGGACTGCCAGTCGCTTCTTCCCCTCTCGATGCGTTTTTGGCCTGACAGGCTTTCTGCAACCGTCTATCCGGTCGGCATGAAGCGTTTCGTTCTGGCTCTGTCCTTTGCAATCCTCGCGGCCCCGTCCTTTGCGCAAACCGCTCAGGACGACGATGTGGGCTTTGGCGAGCCCGTGCCGTTGTCGATCGTCACTGAGAACGCCACCCATGGCTTCTCCGTGGAAGAAGCCGTCACGCCCGAGCAGCAGGCGCGCGGCATGATGTGGCGCGAATCCATGGGCGAGGACGAAGGCATGATCTTCAAATATGACGAGCCGCGCGTCGCCACTATCTGGATGAAAAACACGGCTATCCCGCTGGATATTCTGTTTGTCCGGTCAAACGGCGAAATTCTGAAGATCGAGCATATGGCGCAACCCTTCAAGCTACGTACCGCCAGTTCGGAGGCCGTCGTCGCGGCCGTCGTCGAGCTCAAGGGCGGGCGAGCGCTGGAACTGGGCATCCAACCGGGCGATACAGTCCAGCATCCGTTTTTCGGCAGCTAGGTGCTTGCGCCCGACCGACAAGCGTCTATGAGCCGCTGGGTCTGGAACGGGGAGTAGCGCAGCCTGGTAGCGCATCTGTTTTGGGAACAGAGGGTCGCCTGGCAGTTTAGAGCGAGGACGTGAATATGCGGGCGCCGCCATCAAGGAATTTGACGCGCTGCCCGATGGCGAGTCGCTTGCGCTTGCGACCGTACTGGGA
>JBCCCX010000195.1:0-6446 GCA_039033275.1 Pseudomonadota bacterium
CGGCTACGTCCTGGAGGAGACGATCCGCGAGGTCGACGCCGAGGCCGGGCGCCTTGCCTACGCCATCGCCAATCCGCCCATGCCGCTCACCGGCTTCGAAGGCGTGGTCGAGACCCGAGAAGGTGACGATGGCACGACCATTGTCTGGACGGCGAACTTCGACGCCAAGGAAGAGAACGTAGAGATGCTGCGCACGGCGATGATCGGACAGTACCAGGCCGGAATCGCCGCGCTGGAACTGGCGGCACGAGCTTAGGGGCGCAGCCAGGCAATCCAGCGAGAGGCGCGCGCCCTGCCGAGGAGGCGGACACCTCCTCGGCAGGGATCACGCGACCGCCCGCTTTCTCCAGCGCTTCGTGGTGCGCGTCGAGATCGTGACGAGTGGTGGACGCCCCGGCTCAGCCTTAGCTGCTGCCGGGTGGGATCGTGGCGTTCTCCCCCTTCCATGACATGCTGATCGCCGGATTCTCCTTCGATTGAACCCGAACCAGCCTGTCCGATCGTACTTGGCTCGTCACACCGGCGGCACAAAATCTAGAGCCGGATGATTGGAAGCCGATAGCTACCGTTGCCTCCGGAGTGCGGGAGGTCCGCGACCGCGAGGACGGCGGCGCCTTCCGTATGTTAGACGTGACGCAGTTCGCCGACGCCCTCGTCGAGCTGTCGGCCCGCGCCGGACTGGCCGTGAAGCTCGGCGTCGAAAAGGCCGCATCGGCGTCGCGGCGGCGTTCACATGGATCGTTCCGCCCGTCTGGCCAGTGATCGGACGCACTCGCGGTCAGCGGCGTTATCGCGTCTGCTACAGGCTGAACGGTGCGCTTGCCCAACAATGCGTTGCCGGGGGATGGCGAGGCTATCGCGCCTCCGGTTCAGGGCGCGACCATGATCGTGGCCATGCGGTCGAGCGCCAGGGCGCGCAGGTACCCGGCCTCCGTGAACTCCTGCGAGGTGAACAGGGCGTCCCGTGCCTCAGGCGTGCCGGTCCATTCGAGGAGGTTGAACCGGGTGGGGTTCAGTGCGAGCGGGCCGACCGGTTGCGCCACTTGGAGGGAGGCAAGGGGCCGCGGTGCGGCGTCGCGCACGCGCGGTCCCATCGCCTCGAAATACTGACCGTTCAGTGCGGCATTCGTGCGGTTCATCCAGAAGGCCGCGAACTCGTAGCGGCCATCGCGGCGAAGCGCGACGGTCGCCTCCGTCTCCACCGTCACCGCAACGGCGTTGCGGCCCGCGAGAACGGCGGCGGGCCAGGTCGCGCGCCCGTGGAACGCGGCATGGGCCTCGGCGGACGGCCATTCGACGATGGCGACCGATTGCGCGTCGAAGTCGGCGTGTTCGACATGCGTGACCGACAGAAGGGCGACACCGGCCGCACCGGCCTGCCTGGCCTCATCCGCGAGATCGCCGAGATAGGCGTCGAGCGGGTCGCCGGCGGCGTCGAAGCCGAGAAAGGCGAACTCGTAGAGATGGTCGGCCTTGAGGGTGAACGTCATGATATCCACTCCTGTTCGTCCGTGCCGGTCCCCTCCGAGCGCGGAGGCCCGATGGGGCGCGGATGTGGCGAGCGATGCGAACGCGGCTGCGGCACTCGTGCGAAGAAAGTCTCGGCGGTTCATGGACTGTCCCCGCTCGCCGTGCTCGGGTCCGGAGGCGGTCCGTCGGCGTAGAGGCCGAGGCCCAGGAGCGTGGCCCGCGCCGAGGCCCAAAGGGCGGCTTCGTCCTGCACGACCTTGCTTTCGAGGTTCAGCCCGACGATCAGCGTGTGGATCGCAACGGCGGTCGTCTCAATCCCGGTGTCCGCGGGCAGTTCGCCCCGCTCGACCGAGCCCTTCACGAGGTCGGTCAGGCGCGCGAGGAAGCCGTCCGTGGCCCTCTGCACCGCGTCCCCGGCCTTCGAGCGGGCCGGAAGAAGCTCCGCCATGCCGTTCGCGGCCATGCAGCCAAGGCCTCGGAAGGTGGTGGTCCGGACGCGGCAGACCTCGCGCAGGGTCGCGGTCAGCACGGCCGGGAAGTCGCGCTCGGCGGCGTCGGTAAAAAGCGTTCGCTCGGGGATGACCTCGAAGTAGCGCCCGAGCGCCAAGGCATAGAGTGCGTCGCGCGAACGGAAGGTGTTGTAGTAGCTCGACCGCGTGATCCCGAGCGCCTCTGAAACGGACTTGACCGACGACGCCTCGTAGCCGTCGCGCCAGATCAGGCGCATCGCGCTGTCGATCGCCGTGTCGCGGTCGAATGCCATGGGCCGGGCCATGCGGGGTCTCCCTCAAGTTCTGATCACATATGACCAGAACCGCGTCGGACGCAAGCTAATTTTGTCCTTGACTGTCTAGAACTCGAAGTTCTAGCCATATGTGGACAAATCACGGAGACGACCGATGAATCGCAGAGACCTCCTCCTCGCCGGTGCCGCCGGTGCCGCGCTTGCGGCCACCCCGCTTCCTTTGCTGGCGCAATCGCGCGCACCGGCCTTCGAGGGCGTGCAGCGCCTGCGCGTCGGCGACGCCATCGTGACCGCGCTGTCGGACGGTCATGTCGATATCATCACGCCGCAGGCGCAGGTCCTCAAAGGGATCGAGGTAGACGCCTACGAGGCTGCTATCGCGGCTTCGGGCCGCGGCGCCGGCGCCCGGCAGACGGACGTGAACGCCTATCTCGTGGAGGTCGCGGACCGCCGCATCCTGATCGACGCGGGCACCAACAAGGGCTTCATCCCGACGCTCGGCTTCACGCAGGACGCGCTTCGGGCGGCGGGCCATGCGCCCGAGGACGTGACCGACATCCTGATCACGCACCTGCACCCCGACCATTCCGCGGGCCTCATCGCCGAGGCCGGCGATGCGCTCTACCCCAATGCGCGCGTCCTCGTTCATGAGGCCGAGCATGCCTACTGGGTCGATGGCGATGCGGCCTCGGCAGGGCGGCCCGACATGGAGGTGCAGTTCGCGCTGGCCAAGCAGGCCGCGCAGGTGTCGGGCGAGCGGTGGGAGCTGTTCTCCGGCGCCGAGCTGGGCCTGCCGGGCATTACCGCCGAGCCGCTCTTCGGGCACACGCCGGGCCATGTCGGCTGCATGATCGAGTCCGCTGGCGAGCGGGTCTTCGTGGTGGCGGACATCGTGCACCAGCCGGTGATCCAACTCGCCCGGCCGGACGTCGTCGTCGCTTTCGACGCCGATAGGGACGCCGCCCGCGAGATCCGCAGACGCACGCTCGACCGGGTCGCCACCGACCGCGAGCGCATCCTCGGCATGCACCTGCCTTTCCCCGGCGCGGGCACCGTCGAGCGCTTGGCAGACGGCTACCGCTGGGTCGCCGAGGAGCGCGAGTACTTCTGAGCCATGCAGGCCTATTCATCGGGCGATCCTCCTGCCCAGGGACAGGAATCGCCGCCAGGCTAGCCTATAACCTGGACGATTTTTGTCATGTCACCTCAGGTTCATGACAGTCCTCAGGCTGGCGCAGCTCTCCGACATCACGTTTTTGACGGCAGATGATTGCTCAACCCGCCGACCACAGCCGCCATGACTTCGCGGACGCGTGGCACGTGGCGCAGCTCTTCGTGCGTCACCACCCATGCCGGGTAAGACGGACCATTGGCTATCTGCACAAGCTCCGAAAACTCTGCATGTGCGGCGATGAATCGCGAGGGCAGGAATGCGCAGCCCATTCCCCTCGCGCACAGTCGGGCTTGCGCCATCATGCTGTCGACGCGGGCGACGATCCGTCCGTCGGGATCGTGCTTCACGATCATATCGTCAATTTCGCTGACGCCGCGTGGCAAGGTCCATGATAGCCAAGGTTTACCAGAAGCTTCGTCCGCCAGGCTTGGGAGCGCATAGGCGGCGATGGGGATCGCGGGCAGGCGCCGCCCAACCAGCCCGTCATTGGGGTTCTGGGCCTGCCGGATGGCGACATCCGTTTCGCGGCGGTCAAGGCTGAGATAGTCGTTAGTCGGTTTGAGTTCGAGGGTCAGGCCGGGGAAGCGTCGTTGCAGATCGACCAGCGCGTCCGACAGCAAATCTAGCATGAAATCTGTGCCGGACAGTTTCACGGTGCCGGTGATCGGCGGCGCCTCCAGAGGGGCAGCCAGCGCATCGTCGAGACCCGTCTCAACGTAACGGGCAATGCGCAACAGGTCGTCGGCGGCTGAGGTCAAAACGACACCGCCCTTGATCCGTTCGACCAGCTTCAGGTCCAGCTTGTCCTCCAGGCGCCGGATGCGGCGTGGGATCGTGGTCTGATCCACGCGTAACTTCTCGGCGGCGCGGGCGACGTACCCGGCTTCAGCGAGCGCGAGTATCAGCTTCAGATCGTCCCAGTCCAACCGTTCGCTCGGCCGCATCTTTGCCTCCACATTCTCAAAGCTGCACTCGCGCAGGCTGACCTGCAGAATTCTGCATTGAGACACTATGGAGACAAGCGCATGTTGTCGACATCAGAACGATCAAAGGAGCTTACAATGCCAACTATTCGTGTCACCGTCCCCAAATCTTCTTGGTCCAAGGAAGAAAAGGCCAAGATAGTAGCCAAGCTGACGGACGCCCTCAACGAGGTCGCGGGCACGTCAGGCAAAGGCGATATCAAGCCGTATATCAACGTCCACATCGAGGAGACGTCCGAGGGCGGCTACGCGATGGGCGGTCAGGTGGTGGGCTGAGCCATGGAACTGACCCTCTCACGTCAGATCGATGCGCCGCTCGACCAAGTCTGGAACATCGTGGGTCCGAACTACACGTCGGCCGGAAACTGGGCGAGTTCGGTCTATGCCTCCAGCGCCCGGCCTGGCACCCCCAAGGTTGCAAATGCACCCGCGGCGGGCCGCGTCTGCGAGACTTCGCTTGGTCCCTTCACGGAGACCATCGAAGCCTATGACAGCGCTCGGCACATGGTGTCCTACTCTGCGACCGGCGCGAAGATGCCCGGCTTCATGAAAGGGCTGCGCAATACGTGGCACCTGACCCCCAGCGCAAACGGCACGAAGGCCAGCATGACGCTGCGCGCCGACCTCGCCTTTCCCATGAACATCCTCATGGGGTGGATGATGAAGATGCAGTTCAAGAAGGCGCTGACAGAGACCATCGACGACCTGAAGGTCTACGCCGAAACGGGCCGTCCATCGTCCCGCAAGGTCAAGGTGGACGCCTCCAAGAAGGCTTTTGCCGCCCGCAAGGCGATGGCCTGACCGGCACGGCCCCAAGCCGCCGTGCTCCTCAACCCTTTCATGCAAATTGGAAACGACCATGAAATACGCCCTTTCCCTCACGCTCGCCCTGGCTCTGTCCACGGCGGCGGCGGCCCAGGACATGCCGAACGTAGAGGCGGAACGCACCGCGATGTTCGGCGAAAGCGCCGCCGTCACGTCGGACTTTTCCGTCACCGACTACACCTTCGACAGCGGCTATCTTGGTGCTTTCATCGATGCGCCACTGCAGTCGGTCCAGGTTTTGCTCCTGCCGATGACGCCTGAAGAAGCGTTTCCGCTGGTCCATTCCGGCAACGCCAACTGGTCACTTCAGATCGAGGAGCTGACATGGGACCATTCGGCGTCAGAAACGCCTGGGGAACTGGGCATGGGTTCAATCCGTCGCTGTGACTTCGTCGGCGGCGCGGGATCCGCGTACGAGCGGGTCTTTGCGGTCGAGGAAAACCGCATGTTCGCTTACGATCTGGATATGGAACGCAGCACCGTGCCGCTGCCCATCAAGGACTTCTTCGTGATCTGGACACTGGAAGACAAGGGCGCGGATGGCACCCTAGTCACCTCGCGCATCTACTTCGATGAGGCGCAGGACATGGGCGGCAATGCCGCCGCGGCGGTCGGCGAAGCCCTAGCAGTCGACTTCCGCAACTTCGCCAACATCCACGGTGGCACCTACGTTGAGATGTAAGACAAAAGTGCGGGGCCGTCCTTCGGCCCCGCGCTTCTAGACGGGGAAGCCTGCGATGACGACCCATTCCGGGCGCTCCCAGCCTCTGTAGTCGCCAGGGTCTCGTCCTTCGCGACGAAGGCGCCGACACGCAGGCCGGAGGCCTTACACAATCGACTATGTTTAAGGCAAGCTAGGTGATCTCCGGCGGCTCGAGAGCAGAGGGAAAAGCGCGCTTCGTTATCCTTGGCGTGGGTTCGACGACCACGGTTTGCGCGGCTCACAAGTCAATTACGGCGGCCGAAGCGGGCCCGGCTCGCCTTCCTCTTGCCGGGCGGCCGGGACAATCGCAAGCGCGGTCGCCAGCATTGTGAAGAGTATGCGATACACGAGGCAGCAACGGGCAACGTCGTTCGCAATCCCAAGCAGTGCCAAAAAGGACATCGAGTGGAAGGGTCGTCAAACGACGTCAGTCGGCGCGACAAGCTTGTCGGCGCCGCACGGCGTGCCTTCGTGGAGGCGGGGTACGAGGGCGCTTCGGTCGACGCCATCATCGCGCAGGTGGGAGGATCGCGGCGGGAAATCTAC
>JBCCCX010000196.1:0-6440 GCA_039033275.1 Pseudomonadota bacterium
ACGCGACATGTGGCGCATGTATTAAGGACGAACCTCTCGGCGTCGTCCCATGAGGTGTGCGACCTGCGGCGATGCCGGGTCCAGCGGGCGGTCCGCCTGTCAGAGCGTGCCGCCTTTTTCCGGACAAGGGCCGTGGGGACCGGCGGCCAAGCCCGTCCCTTACGACCGAACGCATCGACCGTGCCGGCGCATGGACCTGGGTGGTCCGAGGCAGATGGCGTCCCGCCCGCCCCCGTTGTCCGGCAGAGTGCGAGGGTGAAGATGGCACGGGTTGGGGGCGGGGCGGATCGATCTGCGGAGTTTTCCGGCAAGGTGCTGAAAGGGCGGGGGTCCTTAGGTCGATAAACGCGCATGGGTCGCGCGGAGGTTGCAGGTGGGCGGGAAAGAGAGCAATCGCGCTCTTCCTTTCCTTCTCCGGGCAGGGGAGGAAAGAGAAAGCAAACTCCGTCCCCTGCATTCCAAACCCTGTCTCCTGCATTCCAAACTCCGCCACCCAGCATTCCCAACTCCTGTCCCCGGCATTTATTGCCGGGGTCTGATGTCGTTGGAGATCACAAGACGAGGGCGGCCGGGACAGCTCATCTTGTGAGGAAGGCGGAGACCAGGCCCCGGCAATAAATGCCGGGGACGGGGAAAGTGGGGGTGCGGGAGGACAGAGAGTGCGGGAGGACGGGAGGATGGGGAGTGTGAGGGTGTGAGGGTGTGAGGGTGTGAGGGTGTGAGGGTGTGGCGGTGTGGGAGGTTAGGTTCAGTCGCCCACCTGCCTCGCCGCCCGCCGCTTCGCTACATGATTCATCGCGCCTGGGCTTTGCTCCCCCTCTCGGGGAAGATCACAAAACGATGGCGCGCAAACGCCGCCTCTTGTGAACCCAGCCAAAGACAGACCTCGGTCGAAGGCGGGTGAATATTCCATCGCGCCCGGGCCTTGTTCCCGCCGCTTTCCCGTCATACGCATCGGGCCATGTCCCTGCACGACCCCTACGACTCCGAAAACGTCTTCGCCAAGATCCTGCGCGGCGAGATGCCGGCGGCGACCATCGTGGAGGAAGATCATGCGGTCGCCATCATGGATGCCTTTCCCCAGTCGCGCGGCCATTGCCTTGTCATTCCCAAAGCGGAATCGCGCACCCTGCTGGAGATGAACCCCAAGGATATCGGCCGGGTGTTCGGGCTGGTGCAACGTCTGGCGCAAGCTGTGGACCGTGCGCTGAGCCCGGACGGCATCATCATATCGCAGTTCAACGGCGCGCCGGCCGGGCAGACCGTGTTCCACACCCATGTCCACATTATCCCGCGCTACCAAGCCACCGACATGGCCGAACATGCGCGCGGCAAGATGGCCGAACGGGCGGAACTGGACGCGCTGGCAGGCGAGATTCGCGCCGCGCTCAAATAAGAGAGAGTTTCGACGATGAAGTACCGGTTCCTGTTCGCATCCGCCGCCGCCGCCCTGGCGGCCTGCACCGGTGAACCCGCCCCCGACCGGGATGCGGACGCTCCCGTCGCCGAAGCGCTGGTGGTGGAGGATGCGCCGTTCTACGATGTGGAAGGCCAGTATGCGAAGTTCGCAGAAATCCGCATGAACCCCGACACATCCTTCCTGTCGGAATCCGAACGTGCCGTGGTGAACACGCTGATGGAGCTAGGGCCGATCCTCGACGATCTGTTCCTGTTGCAGCGCAATGCCGACAATCCGGCTCTGCGCAACCGCGTCGCGGCGACGGGCGACCCGGACGCGCTGGCCATGTTCGATCTGCACTTCGCCCATTGCGACGGGCTGGAAGCGGATGCGCCTTTCGTCGAAGGTCTGGGGGACTGCCCGGCCGGCTCCGGCTTCTACCCGCCCGACATGACGCGGGAGGAATTCGCCGCGCACCTGACCGCCAACCCCGAGGACGAAGCGGCGTTCGTGTCCGGCTACACGGTGATCCGCCGGAACGAAGAGGGCGGACTGATCGCCGTGCCCTATCACGAGGAATATGCGGAGTTCGTGGAGCCCGCCGCGCGCATCATGCGTCGGGCGGCATCCCAGACCGAGGAACCCACTCTGAAACGCTTCCTGGAGCTGCGCGCCGATGCGTTCGAGACGGACGACTATTTCGAGTCCGAACTGGCCTGGATGGACCTGGAAGGCGCCATCGAGATCGCGGTCGGTCCCTACGAAGTCTATGATGACGGATTGTTCGGATACAAGACCGCCTACGAGATGTTCCTGACCGTGCGCGACCCGGAAGCGTCGGCGGCGCTGGACAAATATAAAGCCTACCTGCCCGACATGGAGGCCAACCTGCCGGTCGAAGACCGGTACAAGAACACGTCGCGCGGGTTCGAGAGCCCCATCGCCGTCGTGGACCAGATCAAGGGCGGCGGCGACAATTCCAACGGCGTTCAGACCATCGCCTTCAACCTGCCCAACGACGAGCGCGTGCGCGAGGCTAAAGGGGCCAAGAAGGTGATTCTCGCCAACGTGCTGGGCGCGAAATATGACCGCATCCTCGCCCCCATCGGTGAACGCGTCCTGGTGCCTGAGCAGGCCGCGCTGACATCCAAGCGCTGGATGAGCGACAACACGCTGTTCCACGAACTCGCCCATTCGCTCGGACCGGGAACGATCACGGTCGATGGCCCGGACGGACCGAGGGAAACCGAAGTGCGGCTGGAGCTGAAGGATCTCTATAGCGGGCTGGAAGAGGGTAAGGCCGACGTGATGGGCGCCTACAATGTGCTCTACATGATGGAGCGGGGCGAACTCGACCCGGCCGAGCGCGACGCCTATCTGGCGACCTATTTCACCGGCAAGTTCCGGAGCATGCGTTTCGGCACGGGCGCGGCTCACGCCAAGGGCGCGGCCTTCCAATATGGCTACTTCCGGGACGTGGGCGCGGCCGAGTGGCTGCCGGAAGAGGAGCGCTTCCGGCTCGACTTCGACGCGCTGGCGCAGGCGATCTCCGACCTGACGGGTCTCGTCGTGCGCCTACAGGGCGACGGCGACTACGATGCCGCCAAGGCGTTCCTGGACGAGTACGCGCAGCTGGATGCCGCCGCGCGCACCGTGCTCGGCAATCTCGACGACATCCCTTACGATATCCGGCCCATCTATCCGGACGAGATTTAGAGACTATCCCGTCACGTCCTCTGCGGCGCTGAGGACCAGCAGGCGGCGGCCATTATCCATTACCTCGAAGTCAATGGGCTCGCCCTGCGCGTCGAAGCCTTGCAGCTCGTACACGGTGTGGCCGTTGGGACGGATGGAGCGTTCGGCATAGGTCAGCGTGGCGCCGGGATGGTTGAGGCGGAATTCGACGTGGACGGGCGTTTGGACCTCGGACAGGGGTGTTTCCCACTCGATCTCCTGCAACGTGCCGTCGGCCAGCACGTCAAGTTCGAGATGCAGCCCATCCGGATCGAACGCGCCGAGTTCGTAGATCCTCACACCGTCTTCGGTCTCCAGGCCGAACTCGGTGAAAGCGGCCGTGGGCGCGATCCGGCGCACGGTCGTCCATACGACCGCTGGGACATCGGCGCGGTCGATGGGCTGATTGTCGAGCGCCTGGGCGGCGGCGTGGCTTGGCAGAGCGAGAGTGGGCAGGGTTAAGGCAGCGAGAAGAAGGGCACGGACCATGGGATCATCTCCGAAAGAGGGGTTTGCGGTTTCGGGCGAACCGCTACCGGACGGTCGTGACAGGCGCGCGGCGATGCGGCGAATCTTCCGCGACGGGGCGATGAAATCGCTGTCACATAATTACAAATACGTTGTGATTACAGAAACTTGCCGGAAATCCACGCAAGACCGCCCTGCAAAATCGCAAGGCTAGAGGAATAGCCGCGCCGCCGCATTGTCCGTCTCTTCCCAGACGGGGAAACCGATGGCGGCCAGGCTTTCTTCCAGCGCGGGCTTGTCATCGTTCGGAAGCTGGAAGCCGCACAGCACATGGCCTTCGGCAGCCCCGTGGTTGCGGTAGTGGAACAGGCTGATGTTCCAGCGCGCGTCCAGGGTGGTCAGGAACTGACCCAGCGCGCCGGGGCGCTCGGGGAATTCCACCCTGAACAGCGCCTCGGGCAGGGGGCTGTCACTGCGCCCGCCGACGAGGTGTCGCAAGTGGCGTTTCGCGAGCCGCTCCGTGCTGAGATCGCACGCCGTGACCCCCGCCTTCGCCAAAGCCGCCATGACGGCGTCGCGTTCCGCGCCGCTCTTGATCTTGAGGCCCACCAGCAGGTTGGCCTCGGACGCGTCGCGGTAGCGGTAGGAGAATTCGGTCACGGCACGATGGCCCAACGCCTCGACGAACTGACGGAAAGCGCCCCGCTGCTCCGGGATGACGGCGGAGAAGAGCATTTCCTCGCCCGCGCCCAGCTCGGCGCGTTCGACCATGTGGCCGATCCGGTCGAAGTTCACGTTCGCGCCCGACACGGTGACGACGCAGTCGCCGTCGGGCGCCGTGCCGTCCGCCACGCTGCGCCGAAGGCCTGCCAGGGCGAGCGCGCCCGCCGGTTCGACGACCGTGCGGGTCAGCTCGAAAATGTCGCGCACGGCGGCGCTGATCTCATCATTGGACACCTGGACGCAACCGTCCACCACTTGCTCGCAGACCTGATAGGTGAGCGCGCCGAAGGTTCGCACGGCCACGCCGTCCGCGAAACCGTCCACATGGGACAGAGGTACGGGCCGTCCGGCCGCCCGCGCGGCGGCCAGCGTGGCGGCCCCGGTCGGCTCCACGGCGAAGATCTGCGTGCCGGGCGAATGGACGCGCGCATAGGTGCCGATGCCGCTGACAAACCCGCCGCCGCCCGTGCAGACATAGATCGCCGCCACATCGCGCGGCGCGTCCTCGAATATCTCCTTGGCGACTGTTCCCTGCCCGGCGATCACCAAAGGATCGTCGAAGGCGTGGACAAAGACGGCCCCTGTCGCGTCCGCATGCTCGAGCGCGGCCGTGCAGGCCTCGTCATATGTGTCGCCGACGAGCCGCGTCTTCGCACCGCGCGCCTCCACGGCGGCCACCTTGATGGGCGGGGTGGTGACGGGCATGAAGATCAGCGCGTCCACGCCGTGATGGGCGGCCGCCTTGGCGACGCCCTGCGCGTGATTGCCCGCGCTCGCGGCGCACACGCCGCGTGCTTTCTCTGCGTCCTTCAGCGCCGCCATCCGGTTGGCCGCGCCGCGGATCTTGAACGAGAACACGTCCTGCATGTCTTCGCGCTTCAGTCAGACCGGGCGGCCCAGTTCCTCGGACAGGTCGGGTGCGAACTGCAACGGCGTGCGCGATGCCAGCGCGTAGACGCGCGCCGCATCGATGCGCGCGGCGAGGTCGTGAAGGTCGATGGCGTTACGGGCCGACACGGCCCGCCACCGCTTCGCCCACTTGGGCGGTCGACTGGGACCCGCCCAGATCGCCCGTGACATCTCCCGCCTCCAGCGCGGCTTCCACCGCCGCCTCGATGGCGGCGGCTTCCGCCTCCAGCCCGAAGGAGAGGCGCAGCATCCAGGCGGCGCTCAGGATCATGGCCAGCGGATTCGCTTTGCCCTGTCCGGCAATGTCCGGCGCGCTGCCGTGGATCGGTTCGAATAGGCCGGTCTTGCCGTCGGAAAGCGATGCGGACGGGATCACGCCCATCGACCCGGCAAGGACCGAGGCTTCGTCCGTCAAAATGTCGCCGAACATGTTTTCCGTCAGCACCACGTCGAAATGGGTCGGACGGGTCAGCATGTGCATGGTCATGGCATCGACCAGCAGATGCTCCAGCTCGACCTCCGGATAGTCCTTCGCCACGCGCTCGACTGTCTCGCGCCACAGGCGGGACGTTTCCAGCACGTTGGACTTGTCGACGCTGGTGACGCGCTTGCGGCGTGTCCGGGCGAGGTCGAACGCCTTGATCGCGATGCGCTCCACCTCGGCTTCGCTATAGCGGCATTCGTCGTAAGCCCCGCGATCATCGCGGCCCTTGTCGCCGAAATAGATGCCGCCCGTCAGTTCGCGCATGACGACGAAGTCCGTGCCTTCCAGATGGTCGCGCTTGAGCGGGGCGCGGTCGAGCAGCGCCGGGTAGGGCTTGCAGGGCCGGATGTTGGCGTAGAGGTTGAGCCGCTTGCGCAGGGGCAGGAGCGAGCCGAGTTCCGGCCGGTCCTCGCCCTTGAGGTGGTCCCATTTCGGCCCGCCCACGGCCCCCAGCAGGATCGCGCCCGTGCGCTGGCAGCTCTCGAAGGTCGCGTCCGGCAGCGGCTTGTCGCCCGCATCGATGGCTGCCCCGCCGACAAGGTGGTGTTCGGGCGCCAGCGAGTGGCCGAACGTTTGCGCCACGGCGTCGAGCACGTTGAGGGCGGCCGCGCCGACTTCCGGCCCGATGCCGTCGCCGGGGAGGTAGGTGAAAGTGATGTTCATAGAAGATCTCTTCCTCCCCCTTCAGGGGGAGGTGGCTGAAGCGTAGCTGAAGTCGGAGGG
>JBCCCX010000197.1:0-6420 GCA_039033275.1 Pseudomonadota bacterium
CATCCCCTTCCCTCAGCGGCGCGGGGGGAAGGTGCCGCGCAGCGGCGGATGGGGGGAGACTCGAAAAGGGCTTCGCCCTTTGCGGGTCTTGAACCAACACCCAGACCGCCAACGTTACCTCCTGGCACGACCTAACGGCACGAGCCCCGATCGAACACCTCACGCCGAACCCATCCCCCCATCGACCCGGACCGCTGGCGCGGCCCGGCCCACTTCCCCCCGCGCCGCGGGGAGAAGAGAGATTTGGCGCGACAGGACCGAGGAGCTGCAACCGCTATGACCCCCGAGTTCACCCGACTTCCTCTCGGCCCGGCGCCGCGCTTCGAAAGGTCCGGTTCCGCATGGACCTCCCCCGAAGGCATAGACGTCAAAGCCGCCTACGGCCCGGACGACACGGCCAGCCTCTCCCCGCTGAACAGCTATCCGGGCCTCGCGCCCTATGTGCGTGGCCCCTACCCGACCATGTATGTCCAGCGACCCTGGACGATCCGGCAGTATGCGGGCTTCTCCACAGCCGAGGACAGCAACGCCTTCTACAGGCGCAATCTCGCCGCCGGGCAGAAGGGCCTGTCGGTCGCCTTCGACCTGGCCACGCACCGGGGCTACGACTCGGACCATCCGCGCGTGCCGGGCGATGTCGGCATGGCGGGCGTGGCGATCGACAGCCTCTACGACATGCGCGTGCTGTTCGACGGCATTCCGCTGGACAAGATGAGCGTGTCCATGACGATGAACGGCGCCGTCCTGCCCGTTTTGGCGCTCTACATTGCCGCGGCCGAGGAACAGGGCGTCCGGCCCGAACAGCTCGCCGGGACGATCCAGAACGACATCCTCAAGGAGTTCATGGTCCGCAACACCTATATCTACCCGCCCGGCCCTTCCATGCGGATCATCGGCGACATTTTCGCCTACACGTCGGAGCACATGCCGAAATTCAACAGCATCTCGATCAGCGGTTATCACATGCAGGAAGCGGGCGCGTCGGCCGACATCGAGCTGGGCTACACCATCGCCGACGGACTAGAATATGTCCGCACGGGTCTGGCCGCCGGGATGGACATCGACCGGTTCGCGCCGCGGCTGTCTTTCTTCTGGGCCATCGGCATGAACTATTTCATGGAAGTGGCGAAGATGCGCGCCGCGCGCCTGCTCTGGGCGCAACTGATCGCGCCGTTCAAACCGGAAAACCCGAAATCGACCATGCTGCGCACACACTGCCAGACGAGCGGGTGGAGCCTGACCGCGCAGGATGTGTTCAACAATGTCGGCCGGACCCATATCGAGGCCATGGCCGCCGTGGACGGCCACACCCAGTCACTGCACACCAACAGCCTGGACGAGGCGCTGGCCCTGCCGACCGATTTCTCCGCCCGCATCGCCCGCAACACGCAGATTTATCTCCAGACCGAAGGCGGCCACACCAAGACGATCGACCCGTGGGGCGGCTCCCACTATGTCGAGGCGCTGACGCATCAACTGGCCGACAAGGCGCTCGCCCACATCCGCGAAGTGGAAGACTATGGCGGCATGGCCAAGGCCATCGAGGCGGGCATTCCGAAGCTCCGCATCGAGGAGTCGGCCGCCCGCACCCAGGCGCGCATCGACAGCGGTGCGCAAACAGTGGTAGGCGTGAACAAATACGTCGCCGATGACGAAGACGACATTCCGATCTTGAAGGTCGACAATGCCGCCGTGCGGCAGGGACAGATCGCGCGGCTGAGACAGCTTCGCGCGGACCGCGACCCGGAGGCCGTCTACGCCGCTCTCGACGCGCTGACCAAGGCCGCAGACACAAAGGATGGCAACCTGCTCGAACTCGCCGTGGACGCGGCCCGCAAGAAGGCCACCGTGGGCGAGATCAGCGATGCGCTGGAGAAAGTCTACGGCCGGTTCGAGGCCAAACCAGCTGGGGTGACGGGCGTCTATTCTTCCGCCTTCGACGAACGAAATCCAGCTTATGCCGAAGCCCTGTCACGCGTGAAGGCGTTCAGCGAGCTAGAAGGGCGCAAGCCCCGCATCCTGATCGCCAAAATGGGCCAGGACGGGCACGATCGCGGCCAGAAGGTCGTCGCGACAGCTTTCTCCGACCTCGGCTTCGACGTGACCATCGGTCCGCTTTTCCAGACCCCGAACGAGGCGGCCGAGTTAGGCATCGCCGACGATGTGGACATCATCGCGGCCTCATCCCTGGCCGCCGGGCACCTGACCCTCGTGCCGGAACTGCGCGATGCGCTTGCAGCCCGGAAGCGCGACGACATCCTGATCATCGTCGGCGGGGTCATCCCGCCCGAAGACGTCGAAACGCTCAAGGCGATGGGCGCAAAGGCCGTTTTCCCGCCCGGCACGAACATTCCCGACGCGGTTCTGGAGGTCCTCGACGTCGTCAACACGCGGCTGAGCCAGGGAGCGGCTTGAAAGAGAGGCGATAGTGGACTAAGTTAGTCCACATGAGCGCGCCAGACTCGAAAGCTGGATACAACATTCACGAAGCGAAGACGAACTTTTCCAAGCTCGTCTCTCGGGCCGAGGATGGGGCTGTCACGATCGTATCGCGCTACGGCAAACCTGTCGCTTGCATCGCTCCCATCGAGCTTGTTCGAATGCCCCGCAAAAAGGGTCTCAGCTTCGGTGCGTTGCGCGGCCCGATGAACATGTCTTGGGAAGAGTTCGAAGCGCTCAACAAGGAGTTGGATGAGGAAATCCTGAAGGACTTCGAAGACTCCATCGCCGAAATCAGTTTTTGATGCGTGTCCTGCTCGACACGAACGCTCTCATATACACTTACGTATGGCCGGAGAGGCTGTCGAAGGCTTGGAGGACCGTTCTCGTCGATACGGCCCTGCAGCCCATGACCAGCGTGGCATGTCTTTGGGAGATTGCGATAAAGTCGGTCAAGCACCCCGACCGTTTCAAAGTCAGTGCAAAAGATCTTCTTACGCAAGCCGAAGCTGATGGCATGTCAATTCTGCCAATCGTGTCGGATCGCATTTTCGAGGCCAGTGAACTTCCCCTTCATCACGGGGACCCGTTTGACCGACTTATCATCGCGGAAGCCCGTGCCCACAATGCCGCGGTCATGACAACTGACCGTATTTTTTCCCGCTATGACGTCGAGCTCGTCGTAGCCTAGGTAAACTCCAGCCGCTCCTGGCTGGCGAAGAACAACGACGCCACTTCGCTATCCTTGACGCTTTCTTCCGGGGCGAGCGACAATATGGTCCGGATCGTATTCTTTCGTTCCAATAGCGCGGTCTCGAAGTCACGTTCGATCTGAGCGCGCGTGCCGCGCATCTCCAGATTTTTCATAAGCGATTCGTAGATATCGACGCGCCCCATGAGAAAGTAGCTCTCATAGAGGATCTTGGAAGCGATCTTCTGGTGGATGTCGCCATAGGCCAATTGCTCGATCATCCGGTCCACCGGTTTGACGATGTAGTCGAGCTCCTCGCCGATCGTCGGCGACAGAAGATATTGCCTTTTGATCTTCAGGAGCGAAGCCTCGATAGCGGCGATCCGGTCCGGGTCGGCGTGGTTGTTGGCCACGATGACGATATCGATGTCCGACCCCTTTATCGGAACATCGAGGGTTCTGTGCTGGCGCGGCGTGTCATGCGCGAGAAAATAGGCGATATCGCCCGACAGGAAGACGACGCAGTGATCGTTCAGTTCGCGTTGCAGCTCCGGCTCCAAGGCCAGCAGGGCTTGGCGCGCTCGGCCGAGCTTGCGTAGGGAAATCCGTCGGAACTTGTTGGCCATCAAAGTCCCCCCTTCCACGGCCGCCACGGACTGCTCCGGTAGATAGACGAGACTGAACGTCAGGAAGTCGCGCAGGATGGAGGGCGACAGACGCAGTACATTGTCCCGCGTAACGTCATAGCGGAGATAGTAGCGGGCGCAGTTCCGGATGCGGATCGACCGCGACATGTAACAGGCCCGCCACAATCCGATGGGCGAGACGTCTGACAGGGCCGAGGATAGGTCCGCACCGGACGTCGGCCCTCGCTCACGCAATTCCGCCGCGATCCGTTCCACCAGCTTATCCATTTCGTTCACGGACTGTGTCCTGATGTGTGGTGCTTCCATTTCCGGATCGTCTGCATTGTCTTGGACCATGACGCTTCAATGGCAGGTGGAAGAAAGACTGTATAGTTCCAGCAAGTCGGACAGGGTGGAGGGAGCCAATGCGCAAATGTGAGGCACCGACCAAGGTTTGGGATTGACGCGCAAACTCCGCCGTGGGAAATATCCCACATGAACACGCAGTCCCTTGTTTCCGACCTCGAGCGCTTCGCGGCCGATACGGGCCAGTCCGCTTCGACCGTGTCCCGGAAGATCTTCAACGACGGCAAGACTCTCTCGAGACTGGCGGATGGCGGACAGCTAACGCCGCGCACGCTCGCTAAGGCGCAGGAACGACTGGACGCGCTCCGACGCGAGCAGGCCGGCCCGCTCGGATTGGAGCTGTCGCACCTAGACCGGCTCGAAGCCGAAAGCATTCACATCATCCGGGAAGTGGTCGCCCAGTGCGAAAACCCCGTGATGCTTTATTCGGTGGGCAAGGACAGCTCCGTCATGCTGGAGTTGGCGGTGAAGGCTTTTTACCCCAGCCCGCCCCCCTTCCCGCTCATGCACATCGACACGCGGTGGAAGTTCAAGGAAATGTACGAGTTTCGCGACCGGCGCGCGAAAGAGGTTGGGATGGAGCTGATCGTCCACATCAATCCCGACGCCATCGCGCAGGATGTCGGCCCGTTCACCCATGGATCGGCTGAGCACACGCACATCACCAAGACCGTCGGGCTGAAGCAGGCGCTGGATGCGGGCGGCTTCGACGCGGCCTTCGGCGGCGCGCGCCGGGACGAGGAGAAAAGCCGCGCCAAGGAACGCATCTTCTCCTTCCGCAACGCGGTCCACCGCTGGGACGCCAAGAACCAGCGCCCGGAGCTGTGGGACATCTACAATGCGCGCGTGAAGCCGGGCGAGAGCATGCGCGTCTTTCCTCTGTCGAACTGGACCGAGCTGGACATTTGGCAATACATCCACCGGGAAAAAATACAGATTCCAGACCTCTATCTCGCCGCACCCCGACCCGTCGTGAAGCGCGACGGCATCTGGTTCATGCGCGACGACGACCGCATGCCGCTGGAACCGGGCGAGGAACCGGAGATGCGGTCCGTGCGCTTCCGCACGCTGGGCTGCTACCCGCTGACCGGCGCGGTTGAGAGCGGGGCGACGACACTCGAGCAGGTTATCCAGGAGACGTTGCTGGCGACGACATCAGAGCGCCAGGGCCGCGTGATTGACAGCGATGCGGGCGCGTCGATGGAGAAGAAGAAGGAAGAGGGGTATTTCTGATGACGTCTTCCTCGACCGCAATCACCCCCTCAGACCGCTTCGCGGCCAGCTCCCCCCTCAAGGGGGAGCAACAGTCTTCCTTCCCCTTGAGGGGGAAGGTGGCAGAACGAAGTGAGGTCGGAAGGGGTGACCAAGCACAAGCCTCGCGAAGCGAGACCTAATAATGGCCCATCACGACCCTCTCATCGCGTTGGACATCAACGCCTACCTCTCCGCTCAGGAGCGCAAGTCCTTCATGCGAGTCTTCACATGCGGCTCCGTCGACGACGGCAAATCGACCTTGATTGGGCGGCTGCTGTATGATTCCAAACTGATCTACGAAGACCAGATGGCGGCTATCGAAAAGGACTCCAAAACGTCCGGCACGACGGGTGAGCGGCCAGATCTGGCGCTGCTCGTCGACGGACTGGCCGCCGAGCGCGAACAAGGCATCACCATCGACGTCGCCTACCGCTTCTTCTCTACCGACAAGCGCAAATTCATCATCGCCGACACACCCGGCCATGTGCAGTACACGCGCAACATGGCGACGGGGGCCAGCACGGCAGACGTGGCGATCTTGCTGATCGACGCGCGCTACGGCGTGGTCGAGCAGACCCGCCGCCACGCCTTCATCGCCTCCCTGCTCGGCATCCCGAAGGTCGTGGTCGCCGTGAATAAAATGGATCTGGTGACATTCGACCAGCGGGTCTTCAACGAAATCGACGTGGACTTCCGAGCCTTCGCATCAGACCTTCGCTTCGAGGACATCACGACCATTCCGGTCAGCGCGCTGGACGGCGACAACGTCACGACCCGATCGGATCGGACGGACTGGTACAAGGGGCCGAGCCTGCTCGGTTTCCTGGAAACGACCGACGTGGACCGGGAAAGCCTGGAAGCGCCGTTCCGCCTGCCCGTCCAGCGGGTCAACCGGCCCAATCTCGACTTCAGGGGCTATTCCGGGACTATTGCGTCCGGAACAATCTCAAAAGGCCAGGACGTCATCGTCCTGCCGTCGGGCAGACGCTCGACTGTCGACGATATCGTGCTCTACAAGGACAGTCTCGACCATGCGCGTCAGGG
>JBCCCX010000198.1:0-6419 GCA_039033275.1 Pseudomonadota bacterium
ATCACGCCTCGGGCGCGAACGACGCCGTCCGGCTGAAACCGCAACTGCACCGTTTGTCCACCTGCGAGCACAGCCTTCCAAGGCTGGCCATCCGCAACTGCGGACATGTCTCCAAGCGCTGCGGAGGGCAAAAGTGCAACGCCGAGAAAGGTCCCAGCGAAGGCCTTCAGCACAAGCGCATTCGGCCGAGAGGTATGAACTCCGAGGGGCTTGGGCATCGCGACAATCCTTCCCACTGCAGCAGAGGAGCCTTTGCGTCGGGCGCTACCGGTCGATGGCCGGGGGGGAACTCCGGCTCCGTCGGCTATGCTCCCGACCTCGCTCAGCTGCGGGCAAATCTGCCCCTACCTCGCGAACTCCTGGCGCCTAAAGACCCTGGCTATCTGCAACTACCCTAGCCCTTAATGACCCGTCCGTCAATAAAATCTTTTGGGTAGGATTGACCGAGATGGCCGTTGGGTCGTGATGGTTTCCGGTCTTCGGTTTCCAAGACGACCCCTAGGTCAGGCCGCGCGCTTGGCAGTTGGAGATTCGACATCGGTCTGCTTCGGTCTGTCAGTACGTTCGCGATTGGCGAGCGCGCCGAAGAGCGGCACATAACCCTCGGCGCAGTGCTCGGTCTCGACGCGCGCGCGAGACACGCCGAGCGCGTCCAGATGGCGTGTCACGGTCGCCTTCAGGCCTTCCGGTCCGCACACGTAGAAGGTCGCGTCACGATAGGGGGCCAAATTCTCGCGGCCTATCCGCGCCTGCCCGCTTATGAAGGGTGTCCAGGTGAAGTTCCTATGGCGCGCGGCGAGCTGGTCCAGCGCGTCCGCAAAGAGGACGCGGTCGGCCGGGTGGCTCGCGTAGAGGAGCGTGATCCGCGCGTCTTCATTCTGCGCCAGCCGGGTCCGGATCATTGAGAGGAACGGCGTAACCCCACTGCCACCGGCGATCATGACGTGGTGGTCCGCCGACGGGTCGAGGGCGAAGTCACCCGTCGGGTAGAGGGCCTGGACCGTGTCGCCGGAACGCGCGTCGTAGTAGAAGTAATGGCTGACCGGGCCGTTCAGCTTCACGGTGATGCGGAGGAAATCGTCCACGCCGGGCGCGGAACTGAGCGAGAAGCAGCGCATGTGGGTGCGCCCGCCCACCTTGACACGGACCGTCAGGTGCTGGCCCGCTTTGTAGCGGTGGAACTGTGGATCTTCGGGGCGGAAGTAGACCGACACCACGTCTGCCGTCTCCCGCTCCAGCCGGTCGATCAAAAGGGGGCGGTATTGCGCGTTGTCGACCACGACCGTCTCCCGACCCTTGCGGGCGTGGATGTCGTCGAAGAGCCGGTCCGTCGCCTTCAGCTCCGTGCCGCATAGCCAGTCCCAGAAGCGGAAGTAGAGGCCGTAATTCCCGTTATACTGGGTGTGGTGGAGACTGTGGTTGGTCGCCGTGATCAGCCAGCGGAAGGGGGCATGCCGGAAGAAGCGGGGATAGAACTCATAGCCGAGATGGGACTTCACGTTGTTGAACAGGCCCATCGCCTGCACCACGCCAAGTGCGAAGGCAGAGACGGGCATCAGCATCAGCACCGGCACGATGAAGAGCGTCAGGCCCACCGCCTCGATCACGTGGAAGGAGTTCGAGGTGAAGGGGTTCACGTCGAGGCTCTTGTGGTGGAGGGCGTGCACATAGCGGTAGACGCGCGGATGGTGCATCCACCTGTGCAGCCAGTAGAACCAGGCGTCGGCCACCAGAACGAGGGCGACGATCGTCACCGCTTCGTACCAAAGGCCGTGGACGCCGGTCTCCGCTTCCAGCTTCAGCCAGCCATGGTCCCGCAGCCAGAACAGCGAGACGACCAGCGCGGAGCTGCCCAGAGCCGCCACGGCACCGTGCCAAATTTCCTCGCGGATCTGCGTCCAGCCCGCTCGACGGGACAGCTGCACCTTGCGGCGCGCGACCCAGCGGTGGAACAGCCACCACACTGCCACGTAGACAAGGCCGAGAATTGCTAGCGTCGAGCCTAAGCCAGTCAGGTAGTTGGCAAGGAAGTCGCGCATGAAAACCTCCGGAAGCGTTAGCTGTGGCGAAGGATGAGGCCGACCGAGCCCGCCGCGCGGCATCGGCGTGAACGGCCCTGTACCCCAGGGGAGGGGCGGTTAAGGAACCGACGGACGGCTTGCGTCGTCAGGGCTTGGCGATGAGCCCCTCGAACATCAAATCCAATGCGGCCTCGAAGGCCGCATCGGGCTCGCCCAGGCCCAGCCCAGGCCCTGCGAAGAGCGCGAGCACCACGCCCGGTGCGAAGAGCAGCGCCGGGAAATCCTGATAGGCTCCGGCAGCCAAGCTTCCCTCTTCCACCCCCCGGTCGATGAGGGCTTGCAACGGCGCACCGATCCGCTCCGTCAGGTCGTTCCGGCACTGCTCGACAAGGTCCGGGAAACGGTCCCCTTCCAAGAGCATGATTGTCAGGAGCGCCTTGTGATCCGATGTCGACAGGCCCTCGTATGCCATGCGAAGGACCGTCCTCAGCGTCGGCTCGATCGGCGCCTCGGCCAATTCCGGCATCTCGTCGCCGCTTTTGAGGCTGTCGACGAAGCGCGCGCGGAACGCCTCTCGGAACAACGTCTCCTTGCTGTCGAAATAGTTATAGATCGTCCCTTTCGAGACGCCGGCGCGGCGCGCCACATGCTCCAGTTTCGTGCCCGCGAAACCGTTGGCAGCGAACTCCGCGATTCCGGCTTCTATGATCTCTCCGGGTCGCGCCTCCTTGCGTCGTCGCCGCACGGTCTTTGTCTGTGTCGCCATCTCATATAGCCGTTAATGACTCTATCGTCAATAGTGTTTGGCTTGCTCAGGCGCCTTGGCCCTTTCGGATTGTGCCGCATTCAGGAACGGATGGCCAACGATAGCGTGGGGGCTTTCGTTTGCGGCTCAAAGGATGCCTGAAGGTTTGGATCACGCGGCCTCCGACAGCGGTGCCGCCGCTACGGACGCTGGCGGGACCATGTGAAGCGTCCGGGTGGGAAAGGCGAAGCCGCTTCCGCATTCCGCCACGATCTCCATGACGGCGAGGTTCATCTCCTCTCGGACATGCAAGCTCGTGGGGAAATCGTCTGCCACGATGTAGGCAAAGATCTCCACGTCGAGGGACGATTCTCCGAAGCCCACGAAGCGGGCTCTATGGTCGCGCTCGATACGATCGTCTCCGGACAGCAACTGATCGAGCCGCCACAACACGGCCTTCATCTGCTGCGGTGTCGTGTCGTAGGTCAGCCCGATCGTCGCGAGCCAGCGGAAGCGCTCGCGTCCCGCGAAGTTATCGATGCGGGCGTCAGACATATCGCCATTGGGGATCGTCAGGAGCGTGTTCTCTAGCGTCCGCAGCCGCGTCGACCGCAGACCGATGTCCTCGACCGTTCCCATCAGGCCGCCCACGGAACAGAAGTCTCCAACCCGGACCGGCTGGTCAACGACCAAGCTCAGTCCGCCCACGAGGTGCTCGATCGTCTTCTGGGTGCCGAGAGCCACTGCGATGCCCCCAATGCCGAGAGCGGCGAACCACCCGGTTAGGCTGAGGCCGAAAGATGAAGCAATGAGGAGGGCCGTCCCGGTGACGATCACCGCATAGAGAATGCGCCGCGCCATCGAGACGACCGACACCGCACCGAGACGGGCGCGCCGCGTCATGGCCTGCAGGATCTCCTCGCCCAGATAGCGCACCAAACGCAGCGCCATCCAGCCGAACGCGAGAACCGTCACGGTCTCGACAAGCGGCGCTACCGTAGCGCGAACCACGACCGGAATGCCGGTGGCCACGATCAAGAGTTGATAGATCGGCCGCGAGACGACGACGGCAAGCGGTAAGCGCAATGGTTTGACCAGGCGCCACGGAAGTCCGTCGCGGATACGTCGAAGGACCTGGGAAAGCAGAAAGAACAGCGTCCAAACCAGCATCGACGCAGCCATCAGCGACGCGGTGCCAACTATTAGGACAGAGATCCAAGCTGCAAGCGGTGCGCCAGCCAGTCTCAGCTGAAGAAGGCGTTCCGGTACATAGGCCTCATACCAGATGACGACGTCCCCCAGCTTCGCGGTCTGTCGAAGCGTGTCCGTGGAGACCTTCCAAACCTGTACATCGCGCTCCAGGACGCGAGAGAGGGTGAGATCCCGTTGTCCATCCGGCCCAATCAGGAGAGCGAAGCGGTCCTGATTGGTGGGCAGACCATCCGAAAGGAGGCCTTCCGGCTCGGTTGAGAGTCGATATCCCGGCACGAGCCCGGCACGAGCCCGGCGCGCCTATCGAGGGTTGCCTGCAGCCGAGCCGCCAGCCGCTGGCCCTCGAAGGCGCGGCGATGCTCGGGGATCGCGCTGAGATCGAGAAAAGGCAGTGCTGCCGAGCGGTTCGACGAGGCGAAGGCCTCCAGCAGGCCTTGCACGGTTCCCCACGGGGTCTCGCGCCCATACGGGTCCGCCGCTTGCTCCACTGCCTCGCCGACTTCACGAACCTGGGCCGCGGCCGGCGACGCCAACGGGAGGAGACCGACGAAAAGGACGAAAAGAATCGTCAGCAACGGCGCCACGGAGGTAACACGCGACCGACGGTTTCGGACTGAGAAACACACTGCGATCGCCCTCTCTTTCGCCTTCGGATAGCACCGCCCAACCGACCCGACACGGCGTCGCGACCACGGGTGGCTCCCCATCATGCCTCTGCCCGAATGGGCGAAGACTCGTGCGAGCAGAGCGCCTTCCCGCCGTCGGGGGCGGGCGCAACCTCGAAAGCACGAACTGCTGCGATCGTCGGAACCTGGGCAATATCGCCTGTGGCCTTCCGGGGATGGAGGCCGATGCGTGCGGCGATGGATTGCGCTGCCTTTGTGCTTAAATCGACCCAGGCTCTCTCGGCGTCCGACGCCTCGCGCCTAATGGATCCATGCAGCCGCATCGCCTACGCGTAACTGGCCTAACGAATAATGACTCAAGTGTCAATAAGAAGGTCAACTGAGGTGGGGCATGCGAAAGCTGGTGGACCAGTGACCACCCGACAGGATCAGAAACCTCTCTAGGCGTCCCCGGCAAGGCGGTCCTTCTCGTGAGCAGTGCAGATAGAAATGCCCGGCCGAATCTGGTAATGAGAATTACCAGACTGGATGGGATCGCTCCAGCGGCGCCACTGCGCCCTGCAAATGGGAGACGCGAACATGGCTTATCTGACGGCACTGCCGAAGGCACAGCTTGAAGGATCAGAGATCGGCGCGCTCGCGCGGCAGGTCTATCGGAAGATGGACTTTGTGCCGACGACCGTGGAGCTTCTGGCTGCGGACGAGCCGCTCGCACGGGGCTATCTGCTGATGTCGCGCGAGTACACGAGGATGGAACAGGACCAGCGTCTGACCTTCCTCGTCGCGCTCGCGACGTCGCGCAGCGCCGAGTGTCGCTACTGCACCGCGCACGCAGCGCGGCTGGCCTCGATGACAGGCTCTTCCATTGCGAAAGTGCGAGCCGTGATCGATTTGGATCTCGATTCCGATGCGTTCACCGAGAAGGAAAGAGCGGTTTGCCGATTCGGCGTGGCCGCCGGCAGGATCCCGAACGAGGTTGAAGTCGCGCATTACGAGGCGCTGGCCGAGCATATCAGCGAAAAGGACATCCGCCGTCTTGTTGGTACCATCGCCATGATGGGCTTCCTCAATCGCTTCAACGACACGGTCGCTTCGCCCTTAGAGCCGGAATCGCTCGACTTCGCCCAGAAGCATCTTGCCGGCACCTGGTGGACGCCCGGAAAACACGCCACGGCGAAGCCGCCGGCCGCGTTTCTAGACGCATCCTAGGAGATTTCGTCCGCGACGGGCTCAGCCGGGCAGGCGTCGGACGTTTCGGGCCCGCAAGACCGCGCCGGTTTGACGGCGTCGAGGAAGAGGTCGACCGCATAGCCAACCTGTGCGTCGATCTCGTCGTCTGGAACGGACCGCCGCTGACCGGACAGAACCTGTGTGTGGAACGAGCCGAGAGCCATGCTGGGAAGTGCGGCTGCCGCCTTCTCCGTATCGCGCACGACCAAGTGCCCCAGTGCGTGCTGGGCCTCGAGCCACTCGGATAGCCCGCGCTGGAACCTGTCCGGGCCGGCGCGCCAAAGGGCGTCGACCTCGGCCCCCGCCCCGTTCGTTGCGACCATGTGGCGGACGGCTGCGATCATCTCGGGCCGCAGGATCATGCGCACGAAACGGCCGCACAAATCCAGTAGCGCGGCTCGGCAGTCCTCGGCGCGCTTGGCCCGCGCGCGGGGCGCGGCCAGGACATCGACGGTCGCCGCGACCTCGGAGATGATCTCCTGCATTACGGCGTCGATCAGGCCGGCCTTGTTGCCGAAGTGTCGGTAGATTTCCCGCCGCGATCCTCCGACCTGCGCGATGATGGCGTCGACGGAAGCGCCCTCG
>JBCCCX010000199.1:0-6409 GCA_039033275.1 Pseudomonadota bacterium
CGAACGTCGACGCCTCGCGCCACCACGACGGAGTAGCCTCGTGCGTGTCGAGAACCGCCTGCCACTGAGGAGTGAGGGGGCGCCGGGCAATGACGAGCCTGTCGTTCGCGTCTTGGGTCCCGATGATACGGATATCGCCGGTGCGGACGTCGGCTTCATGCCGGCCGAACATGCGAACGCACTGGGTCTGCCTGTCAATGACAGTCGCGCCGTTCTGTTCGAGCCTCGCACTTATGGACGCCACACATTGCAGCTGGATTTTGGTGGCTTCGTGCAATCCCTGCCGTTCGACGTCACACCGGAAGGCCCTGAGACGATACGCCTGAAGACGGATTTGACGGCCGTTCATACCACGCTCGCCGATGCGGCCGGGAATCTGATTGGCGACAGCCTGACCTATGCGCGCTTCTGTCCGCCGAGCGTCATGGACTCAAACGATGACCAATGCATAAAGCGAAAGGACGCACACAGCCTGGTTCCACCAGGAGACTACCGCGTCTCGGCCTTTCGTCACTATAATTGGCGCATAAACGGCAATCGCATCGTCACGATCGGGCCCGCAAATTCGAGCCAGACAGTCGCGATCACGGCGGGCGATGACGCAGGTGAAGTCGATCCGGAAAGCAAATCATATTCCGAAGATGCTTGGTCTGAAGACGATGCCCGGACGAATGAGAACATCTCGACAGATGATGATGGCTTAGCAGATGATGGCTGGAATCAATCGGACCTTCACAGACGTTACGAGTCGGTTCCGTTAGGCGAGATTGGCCAAGTCGATGCCGTTATCGATTATGCTTTTCTGGATGCAAACGGCACGCAGACACCTCCACCTGGCACCACACGTCCCGAAACCTTAACGGAGACAGATATGTCCTCGGGCTATTCCATGGGCTGTGGGGGCTTCGTGACGTTTCGGTTCGACAATAATGCCCTAGCCAATGGGCCCGGACCCGATCTTGCGATCAACGAACGCGGTGCCGCGGCCGAGTCGGTTCTGGTCGAAATTTCCGCAGACGGGTCGGCGTGGACGCAGCTCGGCGTCTATAGTGGCGGTGCGCTGGGTGGGATCGACTTGGCGGACACGCTTTCCGGTCCCGCACTGGATGACGTCTACACTTATTTGCGTCTGACCGATCAAAAGACGGAATGCTCGGGAAGCTGGCCGGGAGCGGATATTGGCGTTCAGGTTCAGGCCCTGAACGGAATCGTCATTGAAGACTGACTCCAGAGCAGGGTCCGATGCACCAGTTCGAAGAGTCTCATCCGCGTCTTGCGGGATTCAGCCAGGTCTATGCCGGAGAGGTTCGGGCGACCCTGCTTGCGGACGAGGGTGAACGCCGCAAAATGGCGAGGGCCGGGCTGTTCATGCTTTTGGCATGCGGGTCTGGCGCTTTCATTGTCGGTTTGTGTGTGTTCCTTCTCTTCGGGAGCTTCACGGGTCTTTTGTTTATCTGGATGGCAGGCGGTCTTCTGGGGTTGCTGTTCTACGCCTCTGCCACTCATCGCGTCAGGCACAGAACGAAAGCCACGCTGACGCAGTCAGTCTTCGCTCACATCGGATGGACCTTCACGCAGGCCGTCAGTGATTTCGACTACAAACCCTTTCTCGAGGTTGGCTTGCTGGATTCGCGCATCACGGGCGGCCGGTTCGAGGATGCCGTGAGCGGAGAGGTCAGAGGCGCTGCGTTCACAGCGGTGGAGGCGACGCTGCACCGACCCAATAAGAACTCACGTAATAAAGGCGCGATCCAGCAGGAATTCCACGGCCAGCTGATCGTGATGGACTTCCCAACTCGGACCTTTGGGCGAACGGTCGTGTATCCCGACAAGGGCGTTATGAACTGGAAACGCCGTGACGGCCTGAAACGCGTTGGGTTGGTAGACCCGACATTCGAGCGAATGTACGAGGCTTATGGCACAGACCAGGTCGAGGCCCGCGTCATACTGAACCCGACCTTCATGCAACAGATGACCAATCTTAAGACCGCATTGCTGGGTCGTGACGCCACTTTTGCATTTGACACGAACCGACTTTTCATAGCGATCAAGACCCGCAATCGCTTCGAGGCCGGGTCGATGCGCCGTTCATTGGACGATCCAGAACGTGCGCAACGGCTTTTGACGGAGGCGTCGGCCATTTTGCACCTGATCGAAGGTGTGGCAGGGTAAATGTCATGTGTCGGATTGGATCCGGTTTGTGATTTCGTCTCTTATGGCCGGCCGACGGCCCGCTGTGACGGCCAGCCTTTCCAGAATCGGAAGGGTAGCGGACCAGATCGGGAGTTGGGGGTTATGTAATGCTGCAATCGGCATCGGATTTATTCGATACGCTGGCTGAACTCGACGTCGCGGACCGAACCACGCGGCTCGAAGCGCTCGATCTCGATGAAACGACGCGCAGCCTGCTAGAGCGCATGTTGCTGGCCTATGATCGCGAAACCGGCTTCATGTCCATCGCTCCGGACGCTCCGGCGACCTTGTCCCCGCAAGACCGCATCGGGCAATGGCAGGTCACGGAACTGATCGGCCGGGGCGGCATGGGCGAAGTGTACAGAGTAGAACGCCAGAAGGGCGGCTTTTCGCAAACCGCCGCGTTGAAACTCATCACTCTGGCAGGCGCGGACTTTCAGCTTCAACGTTTTCTGCAAGAGAGAGACCTCGTCGCGTCGCTCGAACACCCTGGACTAGCCAGGGTCATCGATGGTGGGCAGGCCGACGATGGTCGTCCCTATTTCGTCATGGAACTGGTGAAGGGCGCGCCGATCGACGCCGCCGCCCAAGCCGGTAAGATGAACCGGGCCGAACGTCTTCGGCTTTTTCTGAACGTTTGCGAAGCCGTCGCCTACGCTCATGCGCGCCTAGTGCTGCACCGCGACCTGAAACCCGACAATGTGCTGGTCGATGACGAAGGCCGTGCGCGCGTGATCGACTTCGGCATTGCGACGACCGTTGCCGACAGTTCGGACCTGAAGACGCCGATGAGCCGGACCTATGCCGCGCCCGAACAGATTTCAGGTGAGACACCCAGCATCGCGACAGATGTGTACGGCCTAGGCACAGTTCTATTCGAACTGCTGACGGAACAGCCGTTTGCTGCAAGGGGAGAAGAGAATGCGGATCTGCCAGAGGCGCTAAGGGCCATTCTAAACATGGCCTTGGCGGCAGATCCGACGGACCGATATGCCTCGGTCGATGCGCTGGCCTCCGATATCGAAGCCTATCTGTCCGACCGCCCTGTCACTGCGCTTCCAGCGTCGCGCCGGCGGGCCGTCGGCCTCTTTGTCAAGCGCCACAGGGCAGGCGTCATCCTGTCGGGCCTATTCGTAATGTCTCTGGTGGGGGGACTGATCGGCACCGTCATGCAGGCTCAACGCGCCATGGCGGAAGAAGCAAAAGCCATTGCCGCATTCGAAAGAAGCGAATTCCAACGGCAACTCGCGATCGCATCGAGGAATACGTTCCGGGACGTTGCGACGGAAGCTTTCGCCGAGGAGAATGCCGGCAAAAGCTTTCAAGAGATACTTGATATAGAGCGGGACCAGGCGTTCGCTCTTTTCGAGCGGGAGCCTGAACGCGCGGCGCCGATCCTCTATGCGTTCGGCAATATGTATAATCACCGCGGCGATCCGGCGGAGGTTATGAAGTCGCTCGAACCCATTGTCCGGAATGCGCAGACACTCGACAGCCCGTTCATCGTCCCCGCAATCGAGCGTTACGCCATGCACCAGACATTCTCCGGCGATACGGAGGATGCTTCGAAAAATCTGGATGTCGCCATCGCCTATATGTCCTCGAGCCCGGACGCGTACGGCACCTATGATGCGCTTTTGCAAGGGCGCTGGGCGGAGCTGTCAGGGTCCGAAGAGGATATGCGAGCCAGCGTCGATAGGATCGAGACCGTCGCCGGGCAGATTCAGCTCGACGACGACGCCAATCGACAGGCCTATGTCACATTGATGAACCAGGCCGGTTACATGCTGATATTGCTGGGTGACGATAAGAGAGCTATCGAAATCTTCGAAGACGTCATGCGTGCCAACGCCGCTATTAAGGGTCAGCGCGAGATCATGCAGACGATCTTTATGAACAATATCATCGGACTGAATGAACGTATCGGTAACATAGACGGTGCGATGGATATGAACGCCCAGCTGATTGAGCGACTCGAAGTGGAACGCGGTTCATCTCTGGAGTTGGGGCTCGCCCACCGCATGCAGGGCACATTGCTTGAACGTTCGGAACGCTATGACGAGGCGCGCACCGCTTTGAAACAGGCTATTGCGATGTTCGAGGCGCATGACATTGCCGAAAGCGAAGTCCTGATCGTTACCCATATGGACCTCGCCGTACTCACTGCCCTCAAGGGCGATGTGCAGGCGTCCTATGCCGAGCTGTCCGCTGTCCGAGACGATTACAGATCCGTCTTTGACCGCTCCCTGATGTTATCGGGCCTCTATAAGAAGCGACTGGGGGAGCTTCACGCCATGGCCGGTGACAAGGCCGCAGCCCGCGCGAACTTTGCGGACGCCGTCAGTGACCTGGAACAATATTCTCAGCGCCCCGACCTTTTGGCGCATGCGCAAGCACGCCTGGCTGAATGGGACGAGGAAAACACCTCACCTTAAGCCATGTCGCATCTAGGAGGTGTTGGCAGATGCACGCGCTTTCAGGAAAGCCCGCGCCTTGGACCAGTCGCGCTGCACGGTTTTTGACGACACGCCGACGATTTCGGACGTCTCGGTCAAGGTGAACCCGGCGAAATAAAGACAGTCCACGACTTGGACAAGACGCGCATCGAAGCGTGCCAAAGCGGACATGAGCCGCGTCACGGTCACGATTTCCTCCGCCGAGGAGCCGAGATCGCTGACCGCATGTTCGACAAGATCGAAAGACACGGCGGCCTGTCCTGCTCCGCGTTTGGCGCGCATCTTGGATTTCGCATAATCGGCGAGGACATGGCGCATGGCGAGTGCCGCAGACGATAGGAAATGCGTGTCGTCCGAAAATCCAGTTCCCTTGCTGATCCTGGCGTAGCTTTCATGCAGCAGATCGGTCGTATGGAGCGTGTTCCCGACCTTCTGAGCGCGCCGCTTGGCCCGCGCGATCCGCTTCAACGTCTCATAATGATCGGCAATCAGAGCGTCCGCGCCGCGCCGCACTATTGGCGGGTAGACAAGACAATCCAGTTCCGCATCGGCCGACGCGGAAGCATGTCCACCGGATTGCGTAAACGTCGTTTCCATCACTGACCTCTCCTTTAACCTATCGAGGAGGGTGCCTTAACGGAAGCTGAAAATAAGGACGTATCGATGCCGACACTTTTAAAGCCCTCATTGCTGGCCTTGGTCATGGCCTTGGGAACGGTTTCCATATCTTCCGCGCAGGTCACATTGCCTGACCGGTCGTCTCCGGTGACGTCGCGCATGTCGTCCGATCTCCCTCTCCGTCAGGCACGTCTGGCCTTCACGACCCCCGAAACGGTCATCCACCTCGATGCCTGCGTGGTCAGAAACAAGTCCGGTTACGATATCGGCGAGGCCCTCAGGAAATCCTTACAGATCTTCAGCCGCATGCCCGGCACCGATCACCGGCTTCACGCTGTCTGGCTCAATAACGGACAGATCGACAGGGTGTTCGAAAGTGATCTGTTCGAAGCCGAGCCCAGACGTTTCTTTCCGGGTGACATGCTGTTTCCCGGCGACATGTATTTCGGCGAGGACGGTCAGGTCAGCGCCGTCGAGCCGACAGCCGTCATTGACCTGCCTGACGGCATTCCCGAAACCGATACGGTCGCGACGCTTATGCGCTCTGTGGCGCGTGATGCGAACGCTTTGAATGGGCGCGCCATCGTCATGTTCGTCAGCTCCGATGCGAAGAACGGACGCGCCATCGGACAGGTGGTGAAATTCCGGAACCAGACAACACGTCTTCCGCGGCTGAAACGCTGACATGCGCACGCCTGTTTTCATCGCCGCCCTGGTTCTGGGCGCCTGCACGCAGAATGGCCCGTCCGACGGACCGCCACCTCCGGATGCGGTTGATGTTCTATACGTCTCCGCGAAGCTGGATGGTCCGACCAATGACCGCTGGCCGTTTTCAGTCACAATGGAGCCTTTCTGCGATGCAACGCAGCGTGGAGACTCCGAAGCTGCGCGACGCCCGATCGCTCTGTCTCCACCAGAGCCAGAGATCGAAAACCGCGATGTCGAAATGGTCTTGTCGGGCCGCACGCCGGCGATCGGGCTTTACAAGGGCCGCATTCTGGACGGGCGTGACTGCATCGATAATGGTGAGCGTTACGGCTTCCATACGGATATTCATATCGAAGGTCTGCCCGAAGCGCCCTACCGCTTCACTGAAATCATCACTGGTCCACCGGACCTTGCAGATACGGTGTTCCGGATTC
>JBCCCX010000200.1:0-6321 GCA_039033275.1 Pseudomonadota bacterium
AACACCGGCGTCAGGCAATTCTGATAGACTCGGCCCCCACCGACCCTTGCGACTGCGTCGCGGCGGCCCACCTCCCCCTGCCCGGGGGAGGGATTGGTCAGGGTGGATTTAGTCAAGATGCGTCCCTCCCCTGATCCTGGGGCAGATCATCCACGCTATGCGCTTTCCCACTCAGCGGTTGCGGCGGGAAATCGTCGGCATTCTTGCCCACGGGCTTATCGCCTCCGGGCGGGACGAGCATTGGGTCCGTTGAATAATCCGGGTCCGGCAGGCCGCCCTCGCCGTAGAAATCCTCCCGCCGTCCGAGCAGGCGGAAGAGCGGGTTCGCCGCGAAGACGATGAGCGAATAGGCCAGGAAGCCGAAGATCGCCCAGGAGCCCGGAATGGGCGTGTCGCCGATCATTTCGAACGGCGCGGGGTGCTTGGCCGGATGGAAGACGCCGAGGATGCTTGCGATAATCAGACCAGCCAGCGGCAGCCAGATGAAGTTCCGCTTCACCCGCGCCTCGCCCAAAAACAGAAAGGGTCTCGCGGCCGGGTGGATGTGATCCGCCTGGTCTGTCTCGCGCCGTTTCGGCGTGTCGCTCATAGGCCCATCGCTCATAAGATAGGCTCCAGAAAAGCGATGATCCACGGTGCGGCGAAGAACAGCACCAGCGTGCCGAACGCCGTGATGACCGGCGGGATGACGACCCAGCGATGGTTGCGCGCCTCGATGGCGATGGCCGCATCCTTGGCTGGATCGAGGGGCGGCTTCATGAAACCCCGGATCGCGATCGGCATGAGGTAAAGAATGTTGAGCAGGCTCGACAGGATCAACGCCGCCATCAGCACGGCCTGCCCGCTCTCCAGCGCGCCCCACATGAGGTAGAATTTCGGCCAGGACCCGCCGAAAGGCGGCACGCCGATAAGACTGACGCTCGCCACCAGAAACGCGCCGAACACCCAGGGCAGGCTCCGGCCGAGACCGTCGAGCTGACTAACGCTGTCCCGGTGCGCGATTGTGTAGATCGCGCCGGCCACCATGAAGAGCGTGATCTTGCCCCAGGCATGCATGACGATCTGCAAGCCCCCGCCCAGCACGCCCCAGCTCGTCGCGAGCATCGCGCCCAGCGTGATGTAGGAAAGCTGCGACACGGTGGAGTAGGCCAGCCGCTTTTTCAGATTGTCCTGCCGCAGCGCGATGATCGACGCGACCACGATGGAGATCGCCGCGATCCAGGCGAGCCAGTCGGACGACGGCGTGAGCGCCGCCACATCCGTTCCGAACGTGTAGACCACCACTTTCAGCATGGTGAATACGCCCGCCTTCACCACGGCCACGGCATGGAGCAGCGCGGAGACGGGCGTCGGCGCGACCATGGCGTTGGGTAGCCACGGATGGACCGGCATCAGGGCGGCCTTGGCGATGCCGAAGGCGAACATGACCAGCAGGATCGACGTAGCGAGCATGGAGGCATCCGGTCCGAACACGCCGCCTGGTATGAAGTCCGTCGATCCCGCGATGACCTGCACGCCGATGATGGCGGGCAGGAGCAGGCCGAGCGATGTCCCCATCAGGATCAGCGTATAGATGGTCAGCCCCCGCCGCGCCTTCGCGTCGCCTTTGTGGGAGACGAGCGGGAAGGTGCTGATGGTCAACGCCTCATAGAAGATGAAGAGCGTGATCAGGTTCGCGCTCATCGCGATGCCCATGGCGGACGCAATGGCGATGGCGACGAAGGTGTAGAAGCGCGTCTGGTTCTTCTCCCCGTTGCCGCGCATATAGCCCAGCGTGAACATGGAGTTCACGATCCAGAGCGAACTGGCGATGGCGGCGAACGTCGCGCCCAGCGGCTCCAGCCGGAAACGGATTTCGAACAGGCCGGCGAAGCTGCCGATTAGCAGGTCGGGCCGGTCTCCAGCCGCGACCATGATGCAGAGCTGCACCACGACCCAGAGCAGGGCCAACCCGGCCGCGAAAGTCACGCCCTCCCGCAGGTTCGGCGCGCGCGACCCAACCAGCGGGATAAGGCCCGCCGCGCCAAGCGGGATCAGCATGGTCAGCGCGATGAGGAGTTCGGGGGAGAGGGTCACGGGGCGAGCCTCTGCGTTTGGACACCCGCCTTAGCGGTGCGCGCGCCTTGAAGTTCGTCCCCGGCATTTATTGACGGAGTCTGGTCGAGGGCTTGGTCACAAGACGCGGCTTGTGATGACGGAGGCGGACAGACCCCAGCAATAAATGCCGGGGACTGCGTATTTGTGTCTTTATCCGTTCGCGATAATCCGCTCATCCCCGCGAACGCGGGAACCCAGTGGCTCAATCGCGTCGATGGCCGTGCAGCAAACCTATCTGCAATCGCTCCCCCGAGCAGGGGGAGCTGTCGAGCGTCGCGAGACTGAGGGGGGTGAGAGGCCAGGCGGAACCTGAAGCACGCCCTCTTCCGACTTGCGCTGCGAAGGCGGCTCCGGCCACCTTCCCCAGCTCGGGGAAGGAATATATCCAGAAGCATCCTCACGGCAGCATCACCCGGGCTGCGTTCTCCGCCACGTCCGTGAGCACCACATTGCCGCGCATGCCGATCAGGACCGAGACCACGGCCAGGCCGACCATGGGGACGAGCATGAGCAGCGGGGCCTCGCGGCGCTCCACCACGCCAGCCTCGTCGATGCAGCTGGCGGGCGGGGGGTTGAAATAGGCGGTCATCATCATGCGGCCCATATAGAAGAGCGCGATGATGGAGGTGACCATGATGACGGCCACGGCCCACCACCAGCCGCGCTCGGCCGCCGCTTCGGCCAGCGCGACCTTGGACACGAAACCGGCCGTGAAGGGCACGCCGATCAGGGAAAAGGCCAATACGGTGAAGGCGGCGGTCGTGACTGGCATGGTCTTGGCGATCCCCGCCATGTCGGAAATGCGGGTGATGCCGAAGCGGTACCACATGGCGCCGAGCGCCAGGAACAGCCCGCCCTTGACCACGGCGTGATTGATCAGGTGCAGGTAGGACCCGGCCAGGCCCGCGACCGTGAGAATGCCGATGCCCAGCAACATGTAGCCGACCTGCGCCACGGAGGAGAAGGCCAGCGTGCGCCGCGCATCCGTCTGGAAGAAAGCCTGGAGCGAGGCGAAGATCATGCCCGTGACGGCCAGCGCCGTGACCACATAGGTCAGCACGGCCGCAACATAGTCGAAGGAAGGATCGAACACGGTAAAGCAGAAGCGATAGAGCAGGTAGAGCGCCGCCTTGGTCGCCGTCGAGGCGAGGAAGGCCGTCACGACCGTCGGGCTGTAGGCATAGGCACCGGGCAACCAGGTGTGCAGCGGGAAGAGGGCGAGCTTCAGGCCGAGGCCGACCACGATGAAACCGAAAGCGACCTGCGCCACGCGCGACCCGCCATCCAGATTGGCGAGGATGCGGCGAATATCCTCCATGTTGAGCGTACCGGTTTCGGCATAGAGAAAGCCCACGCCGATCACGAAGAAGGTCGCCCCGATGGAGCCCAGGATGAGATAATTGAAGGCCGCCGACAGCGCCCGTCGGTCCCGGTTCGCCCCGATGGCGACCAGCGTGTAGGTCGAGATCGAGCTGACCTCCAGAAAGACGAACACGTTGAACGCGTCGCCCGTCACCACCATGCCCATCAACCCGGCGATGCAGAGCAACAGCGCGGCGTAGAAGGCCGGACCGCGCCGCTCCGACACCTCCGCGCGCACGGCGGGTTCCGCATAGACGAGGCTCAGCACGGCCATCGCCGCGATCAGCATCAGGATGGGCGCGTTGAGCGCATCGATGCGCAAGGCGATGCCGTAAGGCGGCTCCCATCCGCCCATTTCGTAGACGAAGGCTCCGAGCGAAACCTGCGTCTGGAGCACCACCATCGCCGCGACGGCCACCGCCGTGACCACGGCGAGAGCGACCGTCCAGGCCAGCCAGCGCGAGCGCGGCAACAGAGCCACGATGGCGGCCATCAGCAGAGGCAAGGCGATGGCGAAGGCGACGCCGTGCGTTGAGAGCCAGGTCACGCGGCAGCTCCCGAAGGTTCGGCGCGGAGCCAGAATATCCCTTCTCCCCGCGGCGCGGGGGGAAGGTGCCCCGAAGGGGCGGATGGGGGGAATGTCTTTGAGGTGGATGACGGTAGCGTTCCGACGCCGTGTCCTGTCAGACCACGATCGATTCCACCTCGCACAAACCGAAGATATGCATTCCAAGCGAATACTTGCGACGGAGAGCAGCCCCCCATCGACCTGGTCATCGCTGGAGCGATGCCCAGCCCACTTCCCCCCGCGCCGCGGGGAGAAGACATATACGCATAAACGCAGGAGACTGATCGGCCGACAAAGCGCTCATTCCCGTGCAGGCAAGAATCCAGCAGCTCACCCACGCCCACGCCATGGCCGGGACTGGATCCCTGCGTGCGCAGGGATGAGCGGTCGGCTTTAAAAGTCACGCCCCGCCCCCTTCCGGCGCGACGGGTGCGTCCACGTCCACCCCGTCCAGATTGTACCGCAGGTCGGCCGCGTCGATGGCGTCCATTTCGATCGTGCCGTAGACTTCGCGCAGGCGCACGGTCAGGGCGAGACCGATGGCGAGGGTTGCAACGCCGACCACGATGGCGGTCAGGATCAGCACGTGCGGCAGCGGGTTGGAATAGAGGATCTCGCTCCCCTGCCCCGGCAGGGCGTAGCTCTTGCCAGACGCCGCCAGCAGGACCGGCTCGACATAGGCGGTATGTTCGTCATAGCCGGACTTGGTCGTGGGATCGTATTCGAGAATGGGCGGCTGGCCGGACGCCACCTTGCCCAGCGTGATGTAGAGCAGAAAGACCGAAGTCTGGAAGGTCGACAAGCCGACCAACTTCTTGATCAGGTTGCGGGACGCATAGACGACGTAGAGACCCGTCATCATCAGGATGATCACGACCACGTAGTTGAAGTGTGAGAACAGGAAATCCATCGCGCTACCAGTCGGCGTCTTCCACCTGGGGCTGGCGCGAGCCGAACCCGTAGAAGATGGCGAGCATGACCGACGTCACGGTCGCGAACACGCCCAGCTCCACGGCGAGAATGCCCCAATGCTGGCCGTGGATGGCGTCGTGTCCCAGCACGGAATAGTTCAAGAACTCCCCGCCCAGCATCCAGGTCACAACACCCGTGCCGCCGTAGAGCAGCACGCCGAGGCTCATGCCGATGCGGATCAGGGTCGGCTGAAAAGCGCGCTTGGCAGCGTCCAGCCCGAAGATCAGCGAGTACAGCACGACGGAAGACGCCAGGATCACGCCCGCCTGGAACCCGCCACCCGGCCCGTAATCGCCGTGAAACTGCACGTAGAAGGCGAACAGCGCGATGAGCGGTATGAGGAACTTCGCGATGACGCGCAGCAGGACATGCGGATCGGCATTCATGTCTCGTCCTCCCCGAAACGCGTCACCGAGGGCGGCGAACCGGGCCTGGCCGCCGAAAGGGTCTGCGCCTCGTCGGCAGGCGCTTCCACGACCCGGATGTCGGCCGCCGTCCGCGGTTCGTCGCGCGCACCGGCCGGCGCGGACGGATCGGAAAGCTGCCGCCCCATGACGCGTGCCCGGAAACTGCCAGATGTGCCGTCCAGGCCCAGCAGCAGCATCACCCCCAGCCCGGCGGCGAAGATCACCACCGTCTCGCCGAACGTGTCGTAACCCCGGTAGGAGGCCAGCACCGCCGTCACCACGTTGGGCACGTCGACCTCCACCGCCGTCTTGGCCAGATAGTCGTTGCCGACATAGGAATTGGCCGGGCTGTCCACGTCGCCATAGGCCGGCAGGTCCGGCACGGCGTAGAGCATGGCCGCGCCCGCGATCACGACGACGGCGAGCGGCCCCCAGGACCGTTTGACCGGCAGGGAAGCCTTGCGTTCCGCCAACAGGATCGCGGCCAGCATCAGCACGGTCGAAATGCCCGCGCCCACGGCCGCTTCGGTAAAGGCCACGTCCACCGCGTCCAGCGTCACGAACCAGGCGGCAGCGACGAGGCTGTAGACGCCCTGAAGCATCACCACGGCGAAGAGCGAGCGCATCCGCACGATGGCGAACGCCACCATGACGAGCACGGCGAGAAGACCGACATCGAGCAGGAGGGTCGAGACGAGCGGAGAGGTTGGGACGGCCTGGATCAGCATGGCGCAAGCCCCCAGCGCCACTCATTTCCACGTATGGCCCTCAAGACCTGCTCCTCGCCTCGGACATACTTTACTTTCCGCTCATTCCCGCGAACGCGGGAATCCAGTGGCTCACTCACGCCGAAACCTTCGCAAGGACTCGATCCTCGCGTGCGCGGGGATGAGCGGAGGGGATTAAACAGAAGCC
>JBCCCX010000201.1:0-6292 GCA_039033275.1 Pseudomonadota bacterium
CGGGACACGGGCCAGGCGATGCCCGCCCGCCCGTCAAGTCGTCAAGAGGACTTGCATGAGAAGGGTGGGTCCGTGCCGCAAGCGGCGGATTAAACCGCTTGTTAAGCAAGACCCGGCATGAGCGGTTAACCATGGTGGATTCCGGACGGGTTCCGGCCGCCGTAGAATCGTGATCGCGGGGGACGTCATGCGTCTTGCAGGACTGGCATTATCGGCGGCGATCCTGTCCGGATGTTCTTATTTGGGCGGGGCTCCGTCCCAAGGTGGGTTGCTGGGCGGATGGTTTTCCGGAGCGGGCGCCACGGCGGGTCAGTTCGACCGCTGCCGCATTCCCTATCGCGGCGCGCCGGTCCCGCCCGGCTGCCATCCTTCCCAGATCAGCGTGGGTGGCCAGATCAACGTGGGCGGCAAGGCGGGCGCACGCGGTCCCGCCCATCCCGGCGGCTTCCCGCAAAGCCCGCAATGGGACCAGCCGCAATACGCCACGGCCGGATTCGGCAGCCACGTCGCGGGCAACCCGCACCTTGCCCGCCACCAGGGCGGCACGGCGCCGCGCAAGCGCCGTCCCATGTTCCGCGGCACGCTCGATATCGGCGCCGAAGTCGCATCGACAGGCAATGTTCTGGACAACAACCTATTCCCGACGACACCGTTTGCGAGCTACGATCCCAACGCCTATCAGGAAGGCACGGTCATAGGGTCCGTCCCCGACGGGGCGATCACGACGACACGCTATTATGTCGACTCCCGCCTCCAGAACACGCCCGAGCCCTACGACTCGCTGAGCCAGCCGGACATATCCTTCAGCGATGCCTGGTCCGCCCCGACGACCATCGGCATCGGTGGCGAGTTCCTGCTCACAGACAAGGCCACACTGTTCGGCCGGGTCGGCTACACGCGCGCCGAAGGCACAAGCGGCGGCGCGGCGAGCATCGAGGCCACCGCGTTCAAGGAAACCACGACGGATACGTATGACGCGGACGCCAACTTCACGGGCCGGACCGTGGGCACGATATACAGTCCCGAGCAACGCATCACGGAAATATCCTATGACTTCAGCGATCTCGGGCGTCTCGACATCGAAGCGGGCGCGCGTTTCTACACCGAGCCGGTGGCGGGACGGTCAACCGGCCGCACGGTGACGCCCTTCGTCGGCGCCTCGGCCGGCATGTCGCGGCTGGATGCCGTCAGCTACACGCTCGACCAGCGCCAGCTCAGATACACGTCGGTCTTCGAGGAGGACGCTCCGGGCTATTACGATCTCGACGTGCCGCAGGGATTCGATCTGGACGACAATCCGGCAACGCCGGGCGTGACCCGGGTGGACCTCTACGACTCGCAATGGGTCCTGTCCGGCGGATTGCAGGCGGGTGTGGAATGGCAGGTCCTGCCCAGCACGGCGCTGGCCTTCGAGACGGGCATCAAGGTGCAGGGCGCGCCGGACTACGCCAACGGTCAGGAAGGGGCTGCGCGCATCGCCGTGCCGCTAACCATACGGGGCAGCTTCAACTTCTGAGGTCGCCTCAACCGTCCCGGCCCGGACACCGGATGGCGTTGGGAAAACCCTGTTCCGTTAAGGGTTTGTTGGCGGTTTGCACACGTTTTCTTAAGGACGATACGGTTAACACGGGCTCCAAGATGACAGGTCCGCGACATGCGCCCGGACCCAGTTTCAGGGAGGCCGGCTTATGCGGCTCGCAGCACTTGCACTCTCCGCCGCCGCACTGTCCGGTTGCTCATGGCTTGGTGGACACCACGCGACCCACCACGCCGGCTACCAGGCCGGATGCGTCCCCGGAGGCTACGGCCAGGTCGGAGGATTCCAAGGGAGCTACCAAGGCGGATACGGCTTGGCCCAGGCCGATCCCTGCTTGAACGGCAGCTACGGCGTGCAACAGGCGGGATACGGAACGGGATTCCAGAACTATTACGGTGCCGGCTCGACGCAGGGCTTCGCGGGTCAGTCCTACACCGCGCCGGGCTATGCGGCCTCCGCTGCCGCCCCAGGTTACGGGGCGACAACCTACGGCGCGACGACCTACGGTGCCACGACTTTGGGCGCCGCCGCACCCTTCGGCGCGGCCGTGCAGGGACAGTTCGCCCAAGGACAATTCGGCGCCAGTTACGCTCAGGCCCCTGCCGTCCAGACCGTCGTCGGCGCCCCGATCTACGCACCGCAACCCTACCCGGCCCCCTATCCCGTTCCGCTCCCGCCCGGCTCGCCTTGCTGCGGCGGGGTCGGTGGCGGCGCCATGCCGTTCGGCCTGGAAGGGTTCGTCGGCACCGACTTCAATGCGGATGGCGACCTCTTCACCAAGAAGTCGGAAGGACCGCCCGACGGCGACTTCTCCATCGGAACGCGCGTGGGCAGCATAGAGAATATCAGTTACGGCGATGCGTTCGGCCAGACCAAGACGGTGGGCGGGGCGCTGACCTACGACCTGTCGCACAATCTGACCGCGCTCGCCTCGGCCGGCTTTAGCCGGTCCGAAGGCCAGACCGTGGAGGAATACACCACCGTCCAGGACGGCACATGGGCCGGAGGCGTCTTCACGCCGGCGGTCGGCAGCACGGAACGCGCGCTCGACGGTACGTTTACCGATCTGGAGACGGTGACGCTGGAAGCCGGGCTGCGCCAATATTACGGCCACCCGCACGGACTTCGACCCTATCTGGGCGCAAGCGCCGGCTTCGTTCACAACAACGAAGTCGAGTTCACCCAGACCTACAGCGATACAGGCGGCGTCTATGGCGGGCGCACCTTCGTCGAAAGCGGCTGGAGCCCCACCGCGTCGGCGACCCTCGGCGCCGAAGTGCCGGTCGGGCCCATGGCTGCGGTCGGCTTCGAGACCGGCCTACGCTGGACGGATAATATGGACACGCCGGCCGCTTCCGAAGACCGTATCACCATACCTCTGACCTTGCGCGGGCGGCTCTCCTTCTAAGGGGGCGACCCCTTTCCAAGACTTGCGGGACGGCTCTGACGTGCGATCCCGAAAGCGTCCTGGCGCGTGTCTGGCAGCCGCCTTGCATGACCCTGGCGAGCGCATTCCCGCACGCCCCTCGATCCGCCGCTTCGAGAGTTTTTGCGATTTTTCGATTCATTTCGGCACAATCTGGCACACGCGTTGCAAGGTCGTTTCCCGTGAGACTAGGGTCCCCGCGGCATAGTGCCGTTCCGGGACTCCGATCAGGGATGAAGACTATGCGCAAACTTCTTCTGGGGGCCGCCGCGATCTCGCTTTCGGGCTGCTCCTTCTTGGGAATGGGGAACGGACACTCCCAGTACGCCTACAACCCCGCACCGGCCTACGGCAGCGGCTATGGGGGCTACGGCTCCACCAATGCCGGCTGTGCGCCCATCCATGCCGTCCTGGCTGACGGGAATTGCCTGTCGCGCCTGAACTTCGAAGGCGGCATCGGGATTTCGGGCAATGTGGGCGGCGGTGATGTGATCACGGGCGACCAAGCCACGCTCGGCGGCGCGGCGATCCGCAATGTCGACTTCAAGGAAGCCTACAAGCCGGGATTGCGTGCCGAAGCCGGCATGTCCTACGCGCTGGACCCCGTGACCAAGATCACGGCCATGGCCTTTGCGGACGAAGCTGACGGCGACGGCGTGGTCAATTTCGGCACGATCGGCGGCCAGGCCCTGACCGGCCAGCTTTCGGACTATGAGTCCAAGGGCATCGAAGTCGGCGTGCGCCGCTACTTCCGGCCTTCGCCCGCACCGCTCGTGCGCTCCGTTCGCCCCTATATCGAGGGCCGCGTCGGCGCGTCCTATCAGGATGCGATCGTCATCCAGAACGCCTCTTTGGGCGGTGCCGCCGTCGCCGGCGGACAGGTCGGCCTGTATGACTCCGGATGGGTTCCCGCAGCCGCCGGCCTCGTCGGTATCGAAACGCCCGTCTCGCCCCGCGCGACCGTCGGCATCGAAACCGGCATCCGCTACACGGGCAAGCAGGACTCCACGGACCTCACCGGGACGGCCTTTAACGGCATCAATGACGGCAGCGACCGCTGGTCCATGCCCCTCATGCTGCGCACGCGCTACCGCTTCTAGGGTCTCACGGCCCGGCTCCCTCCCTTTGTTGGGGGCGGGCATCCCGTCTTGCATGGAAGAAGCCGCCGGTCACCCGGCGGCTTTTTCGTTGGCGTGCGGGCGATCGCGCCCCAGAACGGGGAGGGGAGACTTTAGTCCAGCCTGTCCAGGTCGCGGAGCGACTGCACCGCATCGCGGCGGGCGCGGGCGATGTAGCGGTCGATCTGGGTCTCCAGAAGGGAGAGCGGCATGCTGCCATTTTCCAGCACCGCATCGTGGAAGGTGCGGATGTCGAAATCCTCGCCCAGCGCCGTTCTGGCCCGTTCGCGCAGTTGCAGGATCTTCTGCTCACCGATCTTGTAGGCCAGCGCCTGTCCCGGCCAGCTGATATAGCGGTCCACTTCGGTGCGGATATTGCTGCGCGACAGGGCGGAGTTCTCCAGGAAGCAGTTCTCCGCCTGCTGCCGGGTCCAGCCCAGCCAGTGCATGCCCGTATCAACCACCAGGCGGCAGGCCCGCCACATCTCGTAGGTCAGCTGCCCGAATTTTTCGTATGGCGTCTGGTAGAGGCCCATCTCCCCGGCCAACCGCTCGGAATACAGGCCCCAGCCCTCGCCGAAGGCGGTGGCGTAGAGCGTCTTGCGAAACTCCGGAATGCCTTCGATCTCCTGGGCCAGCGCGATCTGGTGGTGATGGCCAGGCACGCCCTCATGCGCCGTCAGGGCGGGCAGGTTGTAGAGCGGCCGCTGCGGCAGATCGTACGTATTGACCACGTAATTGCCCGCGCGGCCCGCTTCCGGCGACCCCGACCAATAGCGGCCTGTCGTATAGTTGGGCGCGATTTCGTCCGGCACCTTGATGACGCCGTAGGGCAGGCGCGGCAGCAGGCCGAAATATTCCGGCATCTTGCCGTCCAGCCACTTGGACAGCCAGGCGGCGCGTTCCAGCAGCTCCTGTTCGCTCTGGGCGTAGAATTTCGGATCGGTCCGCAGATATTCCACGAATTCGGCGAAAGTGCCGTCAAATCCTGTCTCCGCGATGACGGCGTCCATTTCGGACCGGATGCGCGCCACTTCGCGCACGCCCACGGCGTGGACCTCGTCCGGCGTCATGTCCAGCGTGGTGAAGTTGCGCACAAGGGCTCGGTAATAGTCGCGGCCTTCCTCCGTGCTGCCGACGCCGACGACGGGGCGCGCGGTCGGGGCATATTCCTCTTCGAGGAACGCCAGCAGATCGGCGTAGGCCGGCAGGACGGAGGTGTTGACCGCAGCCAGTCCGAGGGCGCGCAACCGCTCCGCATCGTCGGCGCCGATGTCGTCGCCTATCCGGGTGAACGGCGCGTAGAGGGAATGGTCTTCCGCCGGACCTTGCGCCAGATCGCGCACCACCGCGATCACGCCCGGCAAGATGTCCGCGCTCGCCGTGAATCCCTCTTCCATGCCCCGGCGCATGTTCTCGCGGTGCTGGGCGAAGAAGCGCGGCAGCTGGGTCAGGCGGGCCGCATAAGCCTCGTAGTCGGCGGGGCGCTCGAACCGGGTTTGGCGCGACACGTAGCTGAGTTCGTTGAAAAAGCCCGAATCGTTGGTGAAGGGGATGCGGCTTTCGTCGAACGGGGCGAGCCGCCGGTTCTGGTCCAGCATGAAGCCCATCATGTCGTAGGTCAGCCGGTCGCTTTCGCCGAGGCGCGCAAAGCCCGGCGTGCGGCGCAGAGCGGTGTGACGCCGGTCCAGCGCGTCCAGGCGCGACTGCGCCTCAAGCGCCGCGGCTTGGCTGGCATCGGGCAAGGTGCGCAGCGCGGCGCGGTCGCCCTTGTCGCCGGCCTGGTACGGATCATTGATCAGCGCATTGGCCTCGAAGTCCGCGATCAGGCGCTCCAGCGTATCGGGCAGGGCGCAGCGCGTCTCGCCGTTCAGCAGGCTGACCTGGTTATCGGGACAGGTGAAGTGCTCGGCCATGCGGGCTTCCCCGTCGGCGGTCTCGCTCCCCTCGATCGGAGTTTGGGCGAAAACCGGCGCAGCCGTGCAGAGCGCGGTCGTCAAGGACAGGCAGAGGGAAAGTCGCAACAGTCGGGTCATTATCGGTCCTTCGGAGTCCCGGCGGCCGCTTCCATGGCTTCGGCCAGCGTCACATCCTTGTGCGTCACCCCGCCGGCGTCGTGCGTCGTCAGGGTCACGTCCACGCGGTTGTAGACGTTGAACCACTCCGGATGGTGGTCCATCTTGTCGGCGATGATGGCGATGCGCGTCATGA
>JBCCCX010000202.1:0-6183 GCA_039033275.1 Pseudomonadota bacterium
CAGGCCGGCTTGACCGGCCTGTCCATCTCCCAGAGCTGTCTGCGGCTCGAGACGGCAGGTGATGGGCTCGCCGGTCGAGCCGGCGAGAGCGGAAGAAGAAGGGCGTCGCCGCGTCTTATGCGTAGATGGCGCGGTCTCGGGGTCTGGCCGAGGGCTTGCTCGCAAGACGCGGCTTATGGAAACGGAGGATGACAGGCCCCGGCAATAAATGCCGGGGACGGCATTTAACTAAATCTTTCCGCTCATCCCGGCGGACGCCGGGATCCAGTCGGGGGTGACGGTCAAGAGGTGGGCACAGGGTCGGGTGTCTGAGAGTGTGAAGACACTCGACCCTCACGGATGTCTGCATCAACAAGCTCCACTGGACCCAAGGACGCGCTCGCGCGGTCCTGTCGCCGGGGTGAGCGGAAAAGAAGGAGGAGGAGACCGGACAAGACGCCAGTCGGGCTCGCGACGAGGGGTTCCCTTCGCGCCCATTGGGGCGCGCCGCCTACGGCGGAGGTTTGCGACGGACGGCTTCGCCGTCCTTAGACCCCTATCGGGGACGCAAACCTGAGGGGCTAGGTTCGGGGTCTAGTTCACCCCCCTCTCCCGCCCCTCCCAATAGGGTTCGCGCAGGAGGCGGCGGAGGATTTTGCCGGATGGGTTGCGGGGAAGCTCGTCGACGAAATCGACGGAGCGCGGGCATTTGAAGCGGGCGATCTGCGTGCGGGCATAGTCGACCACATCGCCTTCAGACAGGTCCGAGCCGTCCTTCCGCACCACGACCGCCTTCACGGCCTCGCCCCAGTCCTCGTCCGGCACGCCGATCACGCCGACATCGGCGATCTCCGGATGGCCGTAGAGCGCGCTTTCGACTTCGGCCGGGTAGATGTTCTCGCCCCCGCTGATGACCATGTCCTTGACCCGATCGAGAATGTAGACGTAGCCGTCTTCGTCCATCCGGCCCGCATCGCCCGTGTGCAGCCAACCGTCCCCGGTCAGCGTGGCGGCCGTCGCTTCCGCCCGGTTCCAATAGCCTTTCATGTTGGAGCAGGACCGGCAGACGATCTCGCCCACTTCGCCGGGCGGCAGCAGATTTCCGTCTTCGTCCATGATGCCGACTTCGGCGGCCGGCATGGCTTTGCCGGCCGAGCGCATGCGCTCGTTTCCTTCAGGATCGTGGTCTTCGGGCGGGAGCGCCGTGATCGAGCCAGCCGTTTCCGTCATGCCGTAGACCTGCACGAAGCCGCAGCCGAACTGCGTCATGGCTTGGCGCAACAGGTCCAGCGGGATGGGCGATGCGCCGTAGAGGATGTATTTGATGCGGGAAAAGTCGATCTCGCCCACCTTGGGGTGGTTGAGGATAAACTGGATCGCGGCCGGGACCAGGAATATCTTGGACACGTTCCGGTGCGCGATGAGGTCCATGATCTCCACCGGGTTGAATTCACGCGTGATGATGCCCTTGGCCCCGGCCATCATGCCGGTCAGCGCCCAGGCCGTGCCGCCAATGTGGAAGAGCGGCATGCCGACCACGCTGACATCGTCGTCGCTCCACATGTTCCAGGGCAGTTGCGCCTCGCCGTTGACGCGGCGCGGCTCGGTCAGGTTGAAATGGGTGATCATCACCCCCTTGGGGCGTCCGGTCGTGCCGGATGTGTACATCTGGCCGATCACGTCGTGCGGGTCGATGGGCGAACGAGCCTTCGCTCTTTCCGGGCCCGCGGTCCCGCTCGCCACGAAGGCCTCCCAGCCCTGCATGTCGGGCGCGTCGGATTCGTAGGACACGAAGCGCTCCACGCCCGGCAAGGCGTCCCGCATGGCGTTCACCTCGTCCGTGAATTCCGAGCCGACGAATAGCAGGCGCGCGCCCGCATCGTCGATGATGAAGGAAATTTCCGGCCCCGCCAGCCGCCAGTTGACCGGCACCATGACCACGCCGATGCGCGCGCAGCCCATCAGGACGAGAAAGTATTTCAGCGAGTTCTTGCCCAGATAGGCGATGCGGTCGCCATGGTTCAGCCCGGCGGCCAGCAGCGCGTCGGCGACACGGTCGGACAGCATGTCGAGGTCCCGGTAGCTGGCCCGCTCATCCTCGAACTCCAACGCGATCTTGTCGCCATAGGCGTCGGCGTTCTTGGGCAGCATCTCGGCCAGCGTCTCGTACTGGATGTCCAGCGCATGATCCATGATGTCTCTCTCGGTCGCTGCCCAAACCGGGCCAATGGCCCGTTATTGCACTTGTTTGGCAGAAAACAATCTGCTTTGACTGCTTTTTGCAAGAAGCGATTTTCGGCCTCGCACCTGCAGGTCGGATAACGCGAAAAGGGGGATGTGTGGATCTGAGCGGCGTGTTCGAGACGCGGGACGGCGCGCCCGTTCTGATCGGCGGGCGCGGGCCGGACGGCACGGTCGTCTTCCCCTGCCCCGCCTCGGACGCGTTCACGCCCGTGCCGCTGTCGCGGCGCGGCACGCTGTGGAGCTACACGACCCAGGCTTTCCCGCCCAAGCCGCCTTTCGCGGGCGTGGCAGACCCGACCCGCTTCCAGCCTTACCATGTCGGCTATGTCGAGCTGGACACGGTGATCGTGGAGGCGCGGCTGGACATTCCGCCCGGCGAGACCCCGCGCATCGGTGACGCACTCGAGCTCGTCGCCATGTCGATGGAACTGGCGGATGGCGGGTCGGCGGACGTGTTCGCCTTCCGCCCGGTCGGGACCGGAGGCAAGGCGTGAGCGAGGTCGTCATTGTCGGGGCGGGCATCCATCCATTCGGCCGCCATCCAGACAAGTCCGGGCTGGACCAGGGCGAAGCCGCCCTGCGCGCCGCATTGGACGATGCGGGGCTCGATTGGTCCCAGATGCAGTTCGGCTTCGGCGGCTCGGTCGCCGCCGGGAACGCGGACGCGATCATGCCGCGGCTCGGCCTGACCGGCGCGCAGTTCATCAACGTGGTCAATGGCTGCGCGACCGGGGGCTCGGCGCTGCTGTCGGCCTACTGGGCCGTGAAGTCCGGCGAATTCGATCTGGGCGCCGTGGTCGGCTTCGACAAGCATCCGCGCGGAGCCTTCAACGCGGAACCCGCCGAATGGGGCCTGCCCGACTGGTACGGCGAGGCGGGGCTGATGCTGACGACCCAGTTCTTCTCGCTCAAGACGCGGCGCTACATGCATGAGCATGGCATCACGCCGATGGCGCTGGCCCGCGTGGCGGAGAAGAACCTCGCCAACGGGGCGATCACCCTGCATAGCTGGCGCAAGACGCCGATGGACGCCCAAGCCGTCCTGGACGCGCCCATGGTCAGCGATCCGTTCACCAAATTCATGTTCTGTAGCCCGGCCGAAGGCGGCGCGGCGCTGATCGTGGCGAGCGCCAAACGTGCGCGCGAGCTGGGCCTGTCCGGCGTGCGCATCCGGGGCGCGGCCGTGCGCACCCGCCTGCCCGGATCGTTCGAAGTGTTCGCCCCGTCCCTGTCCAAGCGGCGTGACCCCTCCCCTTGCCAGCTCGCCTCGAGGGCGGCCTACGAGATGGCCGGGATCGCCCCGGAAGAGGTCGATGTCGCGCAAATCCAGGACACGGAGTCGGGCGCCGAAGTCATGCACATGGCCGAGAACGGCTTTTGCGCCGACGGCGAGCAGGAGCGCATGCTGGCGGATGGCGACACGACGATCACGGGGCGTCTTCCCGTCAACACGGATGGGGGCTGCATCGCTTGCGGCGAGCCGATCGGGGCCAGCGGCCTGCGCCAGGTCTACGAGAATGTTGTGCAGTTGCGGGGCCGTGCCGGGGCGCGGCAGGTCGAAGGCGCGCGCGTCGGATACAGCCAAGTCTACGGCGCGCCGGGCCTCGCCGCCGTGTGCATCCTGTCACGCTGAAAGAACGCCGTTCCGCAAGGCGAAGGCGACTGCACGACATAAAACAGTCTGTGTTGACTTTATTACAGGTATGTATGAAAGTTGGGTCAATAAGATAACGACAAGGGGAGAGCCATCATGCGGGCTACGTGTTTTCTGGGAGGGAGCGCGGTTGCGCTTGCACTGTTGGGCGGAGGCGTCGCACACGCGCAGACGGCCGACGATGACGAGGCGGTCGTAATCGACGAGGTATTCGTCGAGGCGCAGCGCCGGATCGAATCGGCGCAGGACGTACCCATCGCGCTGACGGCCATCGACGGGGCCGCCATCGAGCGCCTCAACGCACGCGACATTAGGGACATCTCCTCGCTGGTGCCCAACCTGCAGCTGGATTCCGTCAGCATCGGGCCGAGCCTGTCCAACGTGTCGATCCGCGGCATCGCCTCCCAGGATCCGGAGAAGAGCTTCGACCCGGCCGTCGGGACGTTCGTGGACGGCATCTATCTCGGCAGTTCCGCCTTCAACCTGATCGACACGTTCGATTTGGAACGCATCGAGGTGCTGCGCGGCCCGCAGGGCACGCTGTTCGGGCGCAATACGACCGGCGGGGCGATCAACGCGGTGCGCACGCGTCCGACCTTCCAGGACGAGTTCCGCGGCAGCATCCTGGTGGGGTCCGACGAACGGTTCGACCTCAAGGGCGTGGCCAATTTCGATCTGTCACCGGCGACGCAACCCGACGTGGTCGGCCTGAAAGTCGGCGGCTACTACCAGACCGATGACGGGGTCTACCGCAATCTCGCCGGCGGACCGAACGGCGCGGTGGACCGGTGGGGCGCGACGGCCGGCGTGTTGCTGCAACCGACCGACAATTTCGACGCCTACATCGTCTACGACCATGCGCGCGACAATAGCGAGCTCCAGCCCTACCATCCGGTCAACATAGCGGGCGCCGTGCCGCTGCCGATCACCATCACCGGAACCCCGCCCGTGCCCGCGACGGTCATCGCCGCACACGGGCCCGATGCGGCCTGCACCAAGTCTTTCCTCATCCCGCCGGCGACTTTCCAGCCGGGCGTCTGCACGCAGGAATTTTCCACCGCGACGGACCCGCACAGCATGGACGCGCAGCTCAACGCCATTACCTTCAACAGCTCCTGGCGCTTCTCCGATACGATGGAGTTGGTGACGATCCTCGGCTACCGCGACAGCTCCGAATCCGTCCGGGTCGATTTCGATGGCACGGAGCGGGACCTGTTCTCCGTGCTGCGGGTCCAGGACTACAACCAGTTCAGTGCGGAGGCGCGCTTCGTGTCGAGCTTAGACGGACCGCTCAACTTCGTGGCGGGCGCGTTCTACTTCGACAGCGACTACCAGCTTAACCAGGCGATCAAGATCGACCTGGCCTTGGTGGCGCCCGTGCCGTTCCTCGGCCTCGCCTTCCTGGGCGGCGCCGGGGACCAAGACAATGTGGGTTCCCGGTCCATGGCGCTCTACGCCCAGGCGGACTATGAGGTCACCGACCAGCTGACCCTGACGCTGGGCGGCCGGTTGAGCCGCGACGAAAAGAGCATCAGCACCATCCTGTTCGACCCGCCGGCTGGCCTGATCCCGGGCACGCCCGCGGCGGCCGCCTTCCGCGTCGCGGACGGCATACCGGCCAACCAGATCGTGTCGGATCAAGGCTCCGCCGAAGCGGACTTCAGCGACTTCTCCCCGCGCGTGGCGCTCGACTATCAGGTCAATAGCGACCTTCTACTCTATGCCAGCTGGACGCAGGGCTACAATTCGGGCGGCTTTTCCGCGCGTGCCGGCACAGTCGCGACCGTGACGGAAGCCTTCCAGCCAGAGGACGTCACCGCCTGGGAGGCCGGGTTCAAGTCCGACCTGCTGGGAGGCCGCGCGCGGCTCAACGGCGCGGTGTTCTTCACCGACTACAAGAACAAGCAGGAGGAAATCATCGAACCGGCCCCGCCGCCGATCTTCACCTCCACGACGGTCCGCAACGCCGCCGACGCCGAAATCTGGGGCGCGGAGCTGGAAGGCACCTTCCTGCTGAACAACAACTTCCGCATCGACGGTTCGGTCGGCTACCTGAACGCGCAATATACCGAGTTCGACACGTTCATCGACAGCGCCACATATGTGTCGTTCCCGGCGCAGCCTTTCGGCACGCTGCTCGCAGCTGATTTCTCCGACCTGCGCCTGCGCCAGGCCCCGAAATGGACCGCGTCCCTGCAACCCACCTTTACGACCGACACGGCGGCCGGTGAGTTCAGCCTGGGGGCCACGGCCCGCTACACGGACACGCGCGAAACGCAGTTCGAAAACGATGTGCGCGGCCGTCG
>JBCCCX010000203.1:0-6151 GCA_039033275.1 Pseudomonadota bacterium
ATTGGGGACAGAGTGGCAGGGGGACTCGTTGGCCGTTCGAGATACGTATTCTTATTCCGACGACCTTCCGCGACAGGGCGGCTTTCGCGATCTTGTCGATGCGGCCGACACGATGCCGAAGTGCCCGTCCGAAACCTTCGTACTGAGCGGCTTGCGGGCCGCACGCGGGGCCCAGCCGGCGCACCGCCGCACGATCCTGACCGACATCGCTCGCGTACTGGGATGCAATGCGGACGAACTCGGATTTCTTTTCCGCGATCCGGTCGTTGCTGCCAACGATAGCGACCCCGTTGCGATGCCGGACTATCGACGCAAGTTGCATGAGGACATGCGCGCTTCGCTGTAACCGCGCGGAAGCCTGCCACGAAATGACCTAGCCTTTGCCGGCTTGGCCCGCGCCAGCGCCCTTATCTTGCCCTGGCCGTTATACATGCGCTCCCTTCAAATCATGTTAGGAGGGTCCGATGATCGACCATGTAGACAGGCACGAAAGTACGGAGCGGGGCGGCGCGAGCGTCAGTCGCTCACTTGGCATCAAGCTGATCGTCATCCTTGCGCTTGTGGTCCTCATGGCTGTGCCGGTCATGTTCATCTCGTTCGTCAGCTTCGAGCGGTCGTCGCGTGCGGACGAGGTCACGCGGGAGGTGAGCCGGACCTATGGCGGAGAGCAGCGCTTGCTTGGCCCCGTGCTGGTCGTACCATACCGCGAGACCCTTCCAAATGGCGGCATACGGGAGGGCGACTACGTCATATCCGCCGTGACAGGAGAGGCCGTCTTCGATGGTGTGCGCGTGGAGGAAAAGAGCCGGTCGCTCTACAAAGTGCCGATCTACACGGCAGATGGCTCCCTTTCCGCGATTCTGCCGTCGTTGGACGATCTGCCGGTCGAGGATAGCTTGAGCTTCGATCGCGACGCGGCCCGCATCATCGTCGGCTTGGGCGACGTGACGGGGTTGCAGTCGGACGTCACGCTCGATGCGGCTGGACGCACGCTGACATTCGAACCTTATTCGCGGAATGCGCGCTTCGACATGCCGCAAGTCGCAGCCGAGGTGGACGTGATGATGGAGCCGGCACGGGTCCGGCCCGTCACGCCCGGGGTGATGTATGACCGGCTCGGCACAGGCGGTATGACCTTATTGTCTGTTCCGGCGTCAGGGCTTCTGGATGCTGGTATCGACAAAGTCACGGCGCGTCTGTCCTTCACGGGCGCGAACCGCCTATCCGTTCTGCCTTACGCTAAGAGCACGACCCTGCGCATCCGCTCCGATTGGCCCCATCCCGGTTTCGACGGCCGCTTTCCGCCGAGCGAGCGAGACATAGGTGCCGATGGATTCAGCGCCCAGTGGTCGGTGCCATATTTACGGCGCGGCGTGGTCGATCAGGGACGTGCGATGGACATGATGGAACTCGTGCATGGTGCCGTCGGCGCGATGGACGTGAATTTCGTCAGTCCGCTCAACCCCTACCAGACAGTCAATCGGGCGCTGAAATACGCAGTCCTTTTCATTGGCTTGGTGTTCCTCACCTACTTTCTTCTCGAAACGCTTCTCGGTGTGCGCGTGCATCCGGCGCAGTATTTACTAATCGGTATCGCGCAGGCGGTCTTCTACCTGTTGCTACTGGCCTTTGCCGAACATGTAGGCTTCGCGGCAGCCTTCGCGGTCAGCGCGTTTGCCACGGTCGCTCTAACGGCTGGTTATGCCGGGGCAGTATTCGGACGCGACATGATCTGGAAGTCGGCGTTCGTTTTCGGCGCGGTCTATGCGCTGCTCTTCGTGCTGATGCGCATCCAGGACTTCGCCTTGATGGTCGGCGCACTGATCAGCTTCGTGGCAATCGCGGCCACGCTCTATCTGACACGCAACATGGATTGGTATGGGGATAAGGGCGACAAAACGTCTATGCAACCAAGCGTCTAAGTCCTTCGTTTTTCATCCAAGCCTGTCTATACGGAGCAGGTTGAACGGGAAAAGGAACGCCACATGGTCCAGCTCACGCTGCCCAAGAACTCGCGCATCGGCAAAGGCAAGGTCTTCAAGGCCGCCAAGAAGGCCGCCAATCTGCGCACCTTCAAGATCTACCGCTATGACCCATCCGACGGCGGCCTGCCGCGCTGGGACAGCTACCAGGTGGACCTCGACGAGTGTGGTCCCATGGTTCTGGACGCGCTGTTCAAGATCAAGAACGAGATCGATCCGACTTTGGCGTTCCGGCGGTCCTGCCGCGAAGGGGTCTGCGGATCCTGCGCCATGAACATTGGCGGGCGCAACACGCTGGCCTGCACCCGCGCCATCGAAGACGTTCCGGGCGGCGGGACGGTTACCATCAGCCCGTTGCCGCATATGCCTGTCGTGCGCGACCTCGTGCCGGACCTGTCGCAATTCTACGCGCAATATGCCTCTATCGAGCCGTGGCTGCATACGACCGAGGCCGAGCCTAAGCAGGAGATCCTGCAAAGCCCGGATGATCGCGAAAAGCTCGACGGCTACTATGAGTGCATCCTCTGCGCTTCTTGTTCGACGTCTTGCCCGTCCTACTGGTGGAACGGCGACCGGTATCTTGGCCCTGCCGCTCTGTTGCAAGCCTATCGATGGCTAGTGGACAGCCGCGACGATGCCAAGAACGCTCGCCTCGACGAGCTGGAAGACCCGTTCAAGCTTTATCGCTGCCACACGATTATGAATTGCGCGAACGTCTGCCCCAAGGGTTTGAACCCGGCCAAGGCGATCGCCGAGATCAAGAAGATGATGGTCGAGCGCGCCTAGCCCAGCGCCTTTGTGAGACATTGGAGTCCTGCCTCCGGGCAGGATTCTTTCTCCAAGCTAGGCGGCTACAGCCTCGTCCTTGTGCAGGACTGGCAGGGCGAGCGTGAAGAAGAAAACCGTGCCCTGCCCGGGTGTGCTCTGTAGCTCCAGCGTTCCGCCCATCATGTCTGTCAGCTCCCGGCATATGGACAGGCCGAGGCCGGTTCCCTTGGTTTGGCTCGTCTTGGCCGAGTCGGTTTGCTTGAAGCGCTCGAACACGTCGGCCTGATCCTCCAGCGGGATGCCGACACCTGAGTCTTGAACGTAGAACTGGATCCAGGCCGTTTCGTTCGAAACGGTAAGGGTGCGTGCTCCGGCCCGCACGCCGCCCTCCCGTGTGAACTTGATGGCGTTACCGACAAGGTTGCTCATGACCTGGCGCAGATGGGGTGCATCGCCAATGACCTGCCGGGGCACGTCTGGGCCGATCTCAGCCCCGATCCATAGGGATTTTTGCGACGCCTTGACGGCAAAAAGATCGGTGATGTCCTTCAAAAGAGTCCTGACGCAGAAGGGGTCGACTGTCGTTTTGACCGTGCCGTCTTCCAATCGAGCCATATCGAGCACCTCGTCGATGATCTCCATTAGATTGTTTGCGCTGACGGTTATCAACTCCGCGTGACGGCTCTGGCCTGCCGGAAGGTCGGCGCGCGAAAGCATGTCCGACAGGCCGAGAATGCCGTGCAAAGGCGTGCGGATCTCGTGGCTCATCGTGGCGAGGAAGTCGGCCCGTGCCTTTTCCGCAGACTTGGCCCTGACGAGCGCGGATTCGAGCTTGTCGAGACTGCGATAGACGAGGAGCGCAATGAGAGTGCAGACAGGCCCGATCAGCGAGAGGGCGATCCAGCCTTGGACGGCGCGCTGCCACGCGAGGACGGCCTCGATGCCGGTCGGGCCGTAACTGTGCGTTTTAAGATACAGTACGCCGATCAGTATGGCGCCGGCGGCGATATAGGCGATCGACACGCGCAGGGTTCCGACAAATGCAATTAAAGCAGCAGCTGCGCATAGCGTGGGCAGAGTTGCTGTATTGATGCCGTGAGGTGGGTCGGTCGGAACTGTGGTAACGAGGGCGGACGTGGCTACTCCGAGAATTGTGAGCGTCCCGAAGACAGCGCCAAAAAACGTCGGGGACCGTGTATAGCGCACTGATAGGCCGACCCCTGTCACGACGAGACCTGCAACAAGAGTCAATGTCTGTTGGGGCGTCCACCCTTGATAGGCGATGGTCAGCGAAACAATGTTGAGGGCGTGGACGACGAAGAAGACAAGCCCTGTTCCATAAACCATCCGCGCTCGCGTTCGCTCTGACGCGCTTGATATTTCGTCAATACGAAGAAAGCGCTCGATCCTGTCGCGCGCGGATATGGCCAAGCCCCACATGGGAGGCCGGGATAATTACGAATGCTTTACATATGTTAAATTGTGGGGCGAGAATTCAATTCTGGATGACCGTCAGTCGGGCAGCAGCCTCGATTTTTCAGTCTGCCAGAAGACGATTTTAACCTGTTGTCGAAACATATGTTGGATGCTGTCCCTGAACACTCTCCCGTCTTCGAGCATAAGCCGTATGTCCAAGGCGGTTGAGAGACGGTAATTGGCGAAATACCTTTCGCTTCTGTCCCCGAAGTCATTTGAATTTTGAAAGGGCAGAGCCTATAATTCGAAAACAATGCTCCTCAACCGATCCGTCGCGAGGTCGGCATTGTCCGGCAGATCGCCCGAAGCAACACTATCTCCGAAAGTCAGTTTGAAGAGCCGGTGCTTTTTGTTGAGCATTTCTCGAAACAGCGTGATGTCGCGCAGTTCGGCGCTTATGCGATGAAAGAAATAGTAAAGCGGTGAGTTGCGGGCCTGAATGCGCAGAGGGACGATTGGGACGTCGTATTTCCGCGCGACCATGGCAGCCGAACTTTCCCACGGCTGTTCGACGAGGCCCCGCCATGTCATCCGCGCGAGCCGACCCGCTGGGAAAATGACAATACAGACCTCATCCTCGATAGCGCGGCGCATGGCGAGCAGCGTTTCGCGCGTCTTTGCCAAGCTACGCTTCTCTCGCACCCACTCCACAGGGATGATGATATCGCCGCCGTGTGGAACGACGCGGAGCGCATCCGCATTGGCGAGAAAGATATGGTCCCGACGACGGTCGCGTAAGGCCTGGAAGACGGCAAGGCCGTCAGCCAACCCTGTCGGGTGATTTGCGATCACAATGCAGGCCCCTTTGCGCGGAACGTTATGGAGGCCCTCTACGGCCACGCGCGGCGAAATGTGGCGCGCGACCATGCGGAACGCGGCATGGCCGCTCATGGGCCGGACGGCATCGGCGAGGAAGACGGCGGCGTCATAGGCCAATAACCGGTAGAGCAGCGGACGCACCGCACGCCACAAGCGCGGCTGGCCGATAAGCTTGGGCGCGCGTTCCCGTATCAACTGTTCGACAATATGCACGGCGGGCGTCTTGACCACCGAAAGGCACGTTGGCAACCGGGTCACCATGACGGAACGCGCGCCGACACCTTATCATGTCCTCTTCCTGTGTACGGGGAACAGCGCGCGAAGCATCATTGGCGAGGCACTTCTTCGAGATATGAATGCGACGACCGGGGGTGGCCGCTTCAGAGCGTTCTCGGCCGGGTCGAAGCCGACCGGTACCCCTCATCCGGACGCACTGGCCGAGTTGGAGCGTCGCGGCATCTCGACCAATGGCCTGCGCTCCAAAAGCTGGGATGAATTCGCAGGCGATGGGGCGGAACCGGTCGACCTGGTCGTAACGGTCTGCGATGCGGCCGCAGACGAGACCTGTCCCGTCTTCCACGGTGCAGGAATGAGGGTGCATTGGCCGCTGCCGGACCCTGCCGCCATCGAGAACGCACAGAGCCGCAAACGCGCTTTCTCCGATGTCTTCGAGGTCTCCCAGAAGCGATTAGACCAGCTGGTCCGTTTGCCCGCAGCGTCCTTGAAGGAACGCCAAGCCATTCAGGCCATCGCCGACGCGGTAAAACCGGATATCCAGCCAAGTGCCTGACCGCGAATGATATCGGTGTGGTGTCGAAGCTCGAACCCGGACGTTACAACCAGCCATCGAGGCCAATCTTCGTCTCCCATGAAAAAGCCGCCCCTTGGGGCGGCTTTGCTTTGTCCCGCTTTTGGAAATCAGAGCTTCGGTGGGGTCTTGGGCTTGACCGGAACCTTGCGGGCGGCGGGCTTGGCAGGTGTTTTCGTCTCGGGCTTATTCATGTCCTTGGGTGGGAATATCTTCTGGAGCACTTGCCCGGCCCAGTCACGGCCACCCAGGCCGAACGCCAGCGATCCGGCGACGGCCGTGCCGATCACCAGCGCGC
>JBCCCX010000204.1:0-6150 GCA_039033275.1 Pseudomonadota bacterium
CGCCGCGGCAGCCCTCCCTGAACCGCAGCGGCTCGTGTGGGTTGGATACCGGCTAGCATGTCGCCTCCCACCTTGCCCAAGGGCAAAGTCTGGCCGAACCGTCATGAAACGTCCCTATCGCAGGCTCCATCCGACTGTTATCTTTCGGCAATGCGCTTCCTGCTCCTCTTCTCCGCCCTCCTGTCTGCTTGTGCGTCCGCATCCGCGCCCTCGGCCCGACTGGTGAGCGAGTCCGTTCCGCCGCCGACCGCCGTGCTGAACGCCTCGGCCACCCATCCCGCAGCCACCCAGGCGCAACGCTTCGACGCGTGGAAATCGGACTTTACGCGCCGAGCCGTCGCCAAGGGCTACGCCCCCGACCTGCTGGCGCGCACTGTGGGCCGCGCGAAGATCAACGACCGCGCCCTGGAGCGGGACCGCGATCAGCCGGAATTCACGCGCCCCGTATGGTCCTACATCCAGTCCGCCGCCAGCCCGGAGCGGATCGAGCGCGGCCGGTCCGAACTGGACGAGCACCGCGACACGTTCGAGGCCATCGAGAACCGCTTCGGCGTTCCGCGCCAGATCCTGACGGCCATCTGGGGGCTTGAAAGCTCCTATGGCCGTATTCTCGGTACGCACGACATCATCGACAGCCTCGCGACCTTCGCCTTCGAGGGGCGTCGCACGGAGTTCGGCGAGACGCAGCTCTACGCCGTGCTCGACCTCTTGCGCTCCGGCACGGTGCGGCCCGAACAGCTGACCGGGTCCTGGGCGGGCGCGATGGGCATGACGCAGTTCATCCCGTCCACATTCCGCGACTTCGCCGTGGATTTCGACCGGAATGGCAACACCGACCTGTGGGCCTCGGAAGGCGACGCGCTCGCCAGCGCCGCCAACTATCTCTCACGCTCTGGCTGGCGATCGGGTCAGCCCGTCATGGCCGAAGTGATCGTCCCGGACGGGTTTGACTATTCCCTTTCCGAAACCGTGCGCAAGTCTGTCTCGGAATGGACCGCGCTCGGCCTGCGCCCGGCCAATGGCATGGCGTTCAGCCCGCAGGCGGAGGCGTTGGACGCCAAATTGCTCGCGCCTGCCGGGCATAAGGGACCAAAGCTGCTGACTTTCCGTAATTTCGACGTGATCAAACGCTACAACAACTCCACCAGCTACGTGATGGGCATCGCCAGCCTGGGTGAGGCGCTGCTTGGCGAGACCGCGATCCGCAATTCCTGGCCCGAAGGCGACCAGCCGCTCTCAACGGACGACAAGACTGCGCTCCAGGAAGCGCTCAACGCGCAGGGCTACGACACCAAAGGCGTGGACGGCATGGTCGGCCCCGCTACGCGCGCAGCAATCCGCGCGTGGCAGCGCGACAATGGCCTGCCAGCCGACGGCTATGTCGAGCAGACCCTGTTCCGGCGGATCGTCGGTTAGCAATTGTCCGCCCGTTCGGAGGCTTGATGGACGCCGAGAGACAGGGCTTACCATGAACCGCCCTCTCACCCGAACGCCCGCGCCGTCGCTCGACTTCTCGCGGCCCGGTACGCCGGCGGCGAGTGATTTCGGCGACATCTATTTCTCGACCGATGGTGGCCTGGAGGAGACGCGCGCCGTCTTCCTGCGCGGATGCGGCCTGCCCGACGGCTGGATGGGCAGCGACCGCTTCACCGTGGCAGAGCTGGGCTTCGGGTCGGGGTTGAATTTCCTCGCGACCTGGCAGGCTTGGCGCGAAAGCGGAGCGAAAGGCCGCCTGCACTACGTCTCTATCGAAGGGTTTCCATTTGAGCTGGAGGATCTGTCGCGCGCCCTGTCGCATTTTCCCGAACTCTCCGACCTGGCAGCTCTACTGATCGAGGCGTGGCCCGGACCGGTAAAGGGATTGCACCGACGCCATTTCGGACCCGTCACCCTGACCCTCGTCCACGACATGGCCAAGCCCGCCTTGGAGGCGTTGGACGTACGCGCCGATGCCTGGTTCCTGGACGGCTTTTCGCCCGCCAAGAACCCGGACATGTGGGATGATGCGCTCATGGCCGGGATCACCCGCCTGTCCGCGCCGGGCGCGAGACTGGCCAGCTTCACCGTGGCGGGCGCGGTGCGGCGGGCACTGGGGGAAGCGGGTTTCGATGTGGGGCGCAAAGCCGGCTTCGGCCGGAAGCGGCACAGGCTGGAAGCCCGGTTGCCGAGCCAGGCGCGCCCGCGCGAAACTCCATCCGCTCCAACCATCGTCGGAGCCGGCATCGCGGGAGCGTCAGTGGCGCGCGCCTTCCTGCGTCGCGGCATCACTCCGGATGTTCTGTTCGATCCCGACCACGTGGCCGCGTCCGGCAACGGCGCGGCATTGGTAAAGCCGCGCTTCGACCTGCAGGACAGCCCGTCCGCGCGTTTCTTCCTGTCGAGCTTCCTTTATGCGCGCGAAGCCTACCGCGGCGCGGTCCTGCACCAGGGCGTGCGCCACCTTTTCCGGTCTGAGGCGGAAGCCGCCCGCTATGCCAAGCTGGAAGCGCAAGCCCCGCTTGGTCCCGGCCACCTTGTGGTGGACGAAAGCGGGGCGAACCTGCCGACATCGCTTGTGATCGACACGCAAGCTGCCTGCGCGCAGGCGTTGGACGGCGCGCAGGTGCGGGCTGGGAAGGTCTTGAGACTGGAAGAGATCGACGGCCCGGTCGTACTGGCAGGCGGATACGGCATTCGCGGCCTGCTGGCGGATGCGGGTTTCCGCTATGCGCGCGGCCAACTGAGTTGGTCGGACGGCGCGGTGGACCGACCCGTCACCTATGGCGGCTACGCGCTGCCGTGGAACGGGCGTGTCTTGCTAGGCGCAACACATGACCGGGTCGAGGACCATGGGTCCGCGTTGGAACTGAGGCCGCAGGACGATGCGCGCAATCTCGCCCAAGCTACGGATAACGGCGTGAAGGTGGGTCCGGAGGCGACGTCTTTCCGCGCGAGCGTCCGGGTCAATTCTCCCGATACGCTCCCCCGCCTGGTCCGGTTCGCGCATCAGCGGACCGAACAGGACATCTGGGTCCTGTCCGGTCTGGGATCGAGAGGGTTCGTTTTCGCGCCCTTGCTGGGCGAGGCGCTCGCCAGCCTCTATCTGGGCGAGCCGTCGCCTTTGGACGCGGCGTTCGCGCGGCGGATCAATTCTTTCCCAAGGTAAGGTCGGCCGCGCCGGACAGGTCCTCGTGCAAGACTCCCGACACGGAGTGCAGGAAGATGTCGCCCGAGCCGGACGCGCTGACATCGGCGTCCTCCATAGGCGCGTCGATTTCGACATCGCCGGATCCGCTATTGTCGATGACGACCTCCGAAAGGCGACCGCCATCCACGGTCACGTCGCCCGAGCCGGACTTGTCGATGTCGAGCCTGCCGTTTGCCTCGGCGATCTCCACATCGCCGGAGCCGGATTTCTCGATACGCAAGGACGTGAGGACGCGGTCGACCTCTATGTTTCCGGACCCGCTCTGTTCGAGCTCGACCGATCCGACACGGGCCATAAAGACGTCACCGGAACCGGATTTCTTGATCTCGACACGCTCGGCATCGCCCATCTCCACATCGCCGGAACCGGACTTTTCCAAGGACAGGTTGCGGAGATCGCGCAGCACCATGTCGAAACAGCCCGACATCTTCAAATTGGCGTTGCCGAGATCAACCTCGGACTCCAGTCGCATCGTGCTGCTTCGTACCGTCAGGTCCGACCCTTTCGGCACGCTGACGACGATTTCCGGATAGTCTTCCAGCCGGGAGTCGCCTTTGGAGTTCCAATTGCCGATCGAGAGATCCCAGTTCCCGCCCGGCCCCTTGCAAACCTCGTGGCGCTGGCGGTCCGACAGCCCCCCGTCGATCGTTATGGCATTATCGCCATCGCTATAGTCGAGGTCACCGATACGGCCGCGCCGGACGATTTCCACCCCATCGGATCCTTCCACCAGGGTAATGGCGCCGGCAAAGTCGCGGACCGTAATGTCCACGGCAGACGCTGCATAGGCTGGGAGCATGGCGGCCGCACAGAGCAGGCCGCCGAGCAGATGGAATGACTTCATGATCACAGTCTCACGCGGATGGTCGCGCCCGACTTCAGGCGCAGTTCGATCTTGAAGTCCGTACTGGCCGACGGACTTGTTTCCAGTCCTTCCGCCGTGAGGTCCACCCCGATGCCGGCGGCGCTGACGTTCAGCGCCTGCACAGGGTTGATGGGGGCCAATCCGGCCGGGGCGGTCCCGGAGACGGCGGCGAAGACACCGCCTAGGATGATGGTCGTCGTAACATTCATTGTCGTTCTCCCTTTCTAATCGAGCCCTTTTGCGCCGGAGGCTTGCACCCCCTCGCGGGCCGGCGGTCGCGGAAGGCTTCGAAGCCTTCCGCCGAGCGATCAGCTCTCCAGGTCGCGGAAATCGCGGCGCAGTTTCCATTCGCGCGACGTGACGGACCGCTCCAGATCCTGCAGGCGGACCTCCAGCGAGCGGAACTTGGACCGGACGTCCGAGTAGCTCGTCTTGTCCATGCCGTCCGTTTCCGGTTGGCCATGACGGCGCGCCTTGCGGTCGGCCCGGCGCTGTTCGCGCCGCTCCCGGATGTAGGGGGCGCGCTTGTCGGCCGGAATGAACATCCACATCAGGAAGTAGATCAGCGCCGGTATGCCGGTGAAGATCACGGCCAGGACGAAGAAGATGCGCATGGGTCCGTGGTCGATGCCGAGCCAGTCGCCGAGTCCGGCGCAGACCCCGCCCAGAATGCCGTCGATCTTGTTGCGGCGTAGCTTGGCACGGGAATATTCCGGCCCGTCGGCATAGTCGTAGCCATCGTTCATGCCGTCCCAGTTGACGTCGTGCATCATGCGGTCGGCGCGGTTGCGGTATTTGCGGCTCATGATTTGTCCCTCCAGTTCGGGATTTCGTCGTCCAGTATGTTCTCCAGCACCTTGACGCGCTGGTCGAGAATGTCGGCGATGCGCGACATCTGCTCCAGTTCGGCGCGGTGGGTGCCGTTTTCCGGCGTGCCGCCACCGCCCATGCGCTCCTTGTGTTCGTAATGGGTCTTCAACATCGAGGATGCGATTCCCATGACGATGGCGACAATGGGGATCATGAAGACCAGGACTTCGGGTCTCAGCATGTCTGTCTCTCTTTTCGTCTAGCGTTGATGATCGGGGTGCGCCCGGGGCGGGTTACCAGCCCTGAAGGGAGGGCCGGACCTGTCGCCTGGCTTGGGGCATCGAGGGACGGGTCAGTCGCCCCGGGCGCGTCTCTACAGCCTTGCGGCAACCCGTATCAGCTCGCTTTCTTGGACGGCTTGTCGGACTTGTTGGCCGCCTTGGGAGACCCTTGGGGCGCCTTTTTCATCCGGGCCTTCAGCGCGGCAAGCTCGTCTTCCAGCTCGTCGTCGGACTCAAGCGCCGCAAACTGGCTCTCCAAGCTCTCGCCTTCGCCGAGGTCGAACGCCTCGACATGGGCTTCCAGCTCATCGACCTTGCGCTCCATCCGCTCATAGCGGGCAAGGGCATCATCGACGCGCGTGTCCACGATCTTGGAGCGCATCTTGACCTGGCTCTTGGCGACCGTCGAACGCATCGTCAGCGCCTTGTGCTTGGCCTTGGCCTCGTCGAGCTTGGTCTGCAGCTTGGACAGGTCGCCGTCGGCCTTGTCGATGGCTTCGTCGAGCACCTCGATCTCCTTGGCGACCACGTCGGCCATATCCTCGGCCTGGCGCTTGGCCTGCAGCGCCCCGCGGGCCAGGTCTTCCCGGTCCTTAGTGACGGCCAGTTCGGCCTTGGCGGCCCAATCGTCGGCGCGCTTGCGATAGTCGTCCTCGCGGCGCGTCAGCTCCTTGCGCTCGGCGATGTGCCGCGCGGCATCGGTGCGGACTTCGACCAGCGTGTCTTCCATCTCCTGGATGATCAGGCGGGCGATCTTTTCGGGATCTTCGGCCGCCTCGATCATGGCGTTGAGGTTGGAATTGATGATGTCGCCCATGCGGGAAAAAATACCCATTTTGTCTCGTCTCCTTTGAGAATGGTGGGGAGCGAACCCGGCCCTAGGCCAGGATCGCGGCGATCAGGAAGCCGGCGGCGAAGAAGCCCCAGCATTCGCGGTCGCGTGTGGTGAGATACTGGACGAAGCGGGCGCCTTTGACGCGCCAGCTGTCCGTTGCGTGGTCGCGGTC
>JBCCCX010000205.1:0-6149 GCA_039033275.1 Pseudomonadota bacterium
CCACGCCTTTGAAAAGCGCATGTTGGAAGCGGAGCTGGATTACGGCCTGCGGTGTAGTCTGATGGGGCACTATAACAACAGGCCTGAATATGGCGACGGAGGCTCTCTTAGTTTCCGACGGGATCAACTCGCGAAGATCGTGATCGAGCGCGTCTAGTGGCGCAGCTGTCTGAAACGCGCCAGGCGCGTCGCTCGACTCTGCCGCTGCTCGTACTCTCGCTCAAGACGGTCGAAGAGGGGCCAAGCGGCCTCGCTATGGTTTTCGATGACCCAGATGAGCTTGCCAAGACCAGCTTCGATCTCGGCAAGCTCGGTGGATTGATTGGGAGTCGCCATCCTAGCTTGATGAATTTGGGAGCGTCTTCCGGGCGCGTTTGAACCAAGCATCGGACGCCAGGAATGTCGCGATCATGGTCGGGACAAGGGCGACCGGCGTGATCGCCTCGCCATAGGACTGCGCGTAGAGCGTCGCATAATCTTCCAGCATGCGATGCGTCTCCGGCTCGAAGTGGACCGTCATCTTGACTGGCGTTAGGTCCGGGAGCCTGGCGATCCGAAGGCTCGGCTTTTTAAGTGTGGTGTTGTCAGTCTGAGACATGGATCAGTTTCCATAGCTGTAGGGGGAGAGCGTAAGGTCCTGGCCGACGATTACGGCCAAGCGCCAACCAGGCCGCACCCGTATAGTCGGCTTGCGGGACAAGACCTGCGTCACGACCTTCTGGCCCGCTTGATTGATCGTATCCTGGCCGCCGTCGCGGACCGCGTCCACGATGGCGTCATCCTCGTCGCGTCCCAGTTCCGTGCCGATAGACAGGATGGAGGACAGGATTGCCGCCCCGAACAGGCTGCCGCGATGTCGATCGACACGATCGGCAAGTCCGGCGTGCCCCGAGCCATCCGTAGCGACGAGATCGTCGAGCGCGACAGACGTGCCATCGGGCCGGATCAGGCGGCTCCAGACTACAAGCGCGCGCGATTGTCCGGCTTCGATCCGGTCGTCATATCGGCCGATCAGCCTTGAGCCCTGTGGGACAAGGAGGTGCTGACCCGTCACCGTATCGAAGACGTTCTCGGTCACTTGGGCGATGACCTGCCCCGGCAGATCGGAATTTAGGCCTGTGACAAGGCTTGCAGGAATAATCGTCCCTGCCATGAGCTGATACGGGGATGGCGGTGTTTGTGAGGTATCGATCACCAATTGGTCAGTTTCAGGCAGACCAGAGTGATCTAGCCCTTCAAAACCTAATCCAGCAAAATCCACACCTGCTTGTTCCGTCGGACCTGACGATATCTGAAAAAACAGATCCGAGGTTCGATGGGACGCGATCGCAGTCTGGTTTGGACTAACGGCATATTGCGGTGGCGGCGCATAGTCATAGGCGGGTGGCGGCTGATATCGAAAAGGGTTGTCGCGCGGCACGGTCTTCGGTCGGCCGTAGAGGCCGGCTCCGATGTCACCCGGCAAGGGCGGGCCGAGAATGCGCTCGGATGTGCTCGGCATCTCGTCATAATCGCTCGGCAACTCGGACAGGGTGTCCGGGAGCGCTTTATGGGTTGTGTTGAAGATCTCTTGGGGTTCCGTCCCTGTCTTATCCGGCGATCGCAATGCGAAACCTGCCGACAGAAGAATAGCGAAGGCGGCTCCGCCGAGCAGCGTGCCGATGACACGCTTGTCGAAGCGTACGGCACTTGGCGGGCGACCGCGAATCTGGAGCGCCTTCGTTGGAGACTCTGTCGGACCGCTCATGACGCCGTCCGCTCGATCCGCACGACTTGCTGGTCTGTCTCGCCGAGGCGGAGCTCAGCGCGGGCGAACAGGCGGTCCACCACATAGTAGCGGCCCTTGACCCGGTAGTTGACGAGCTGCGGTTCGCCCTTGGGACCTACGAGAAAGAGCGGCGGCGCTTCCCCCTGATCCAATCGCCTCGGGAATTGGATGAAGACCTTGTGGCCGTCATCGAACGCGCGGAGCGGTCGCCAATGCGGATCGTCCCCGTTGATGCGGTAACGGAAGTTAAGAGTGTCGACGGCGAGCTTCGGGCTTGGCGGCGGCGTTGCGTCTGTAACCGAAGAGCGATCTTTCGCCCCGGCTGCGGCAACCGCTTTCCGGCCCTTCGATAGCGACACAAAGTCCTCACGCGGATAGCGCCAGGACACGGCCGCCATGTAGGTTTCGCGGTAGGAAGTCAGCTCCGCACGATAGACCCGCTCGGTCGTCGTGATGATGAGGTTGGTCGTGAGCCCAGACTCGACGGGCTTGACGAGGATATGAACGCGCTCAGTGGCGCCAGTCCCGGACAGCGTATCGCCCAGAATCCATCGTTCCGTATCGCCTGCAGAGACCGAGATGAGCCGCTCGCCTTGTCTTAGAGCGATATCCGTCACCTGCTCCGGCGCGGTATAGATTTGATAGAGCGCGCCACGCGTGAAGGCATAGACCTGTATGGCGTTGACGTAGGCTCCGGGCTTGGGACCAACCTTGGCCTCTGCATGAGCTTGATCAATTACCTCGAACGGCTTCGCAGTCGTTGCCTCCGGAGAAATGCCAGTCTCTCGCCGTTTCATCTGTCCCGGCAAGGGCACCGGTATGAAGCGCTCGACGATAACGGTTCGCGGTTGAACTTGTTCATCGACCAGATTGGCCTGCGAAGGCTCGACCAGGATAGGCTTTATGACTTCCTCGTCGAGCTTGAAATCGACAGCCTGGTTTGAGGACAGGGTCGCGCAGCCCGACAAGATTGCTGCACTGGCGACAAGGGTAATCGGGACGGCTCTCATGGCGTGTCTCCTTTCGAGGGTGAGGTGGATTCGGACCGACGATCCAGCCGGTCCTGCGACCAGTTGATGGCATGGACGTAGAGACCGAGCGGATTGCGCTGGAGCGCATCCTCGGTGCGCGGTGGCTCGGTCACGATCATCAGCTGCGCCGTGTGGGCCGAGACGGATTGCTGAACGCCGGACCGGTATTCGGTTTCAGTCCAGCGGACTTGAAAGGTGCGATCTGAGGAGCGGACGACGCTTTGAACATCGACCGTCACAGACCGGACGCCGACCTCCGCGAACGGGTCGTTGGCGGTGGCGTAATCCGACAAGGTCAGAGCGGCCTGGCTCGTCGCGAAGTCATACGCCTCCAGCCAGTTCTGACGGACAATGACCGGGTCGGTCGAGACGCCCCGCACTTTTCGGATGAAGTCGGCTAGCTGGAACGCGATCTGCGCGTCCGTCGGCTCATAGTCTGCGACGGTCGGCGTGACGGCTCGGACCTCACCGCTCGTGTCGATCTCCACGACATAGGGTGTGACCAGGCTCTGGGTGGCCTGCCACATCAGCCCGCCAGAAAGACCCGCCGAGAGGAGGATGGAGAGCAGCGCGGCGATGCGCCAGTTCCTGGCTTGGACACGTGCGGACCCAAGACGTTCGTCCCAGACTTGCGCCGCTTTCTGATAGGGGGTGACCGGGACGGGCGTGCGGCCATAGGTGGATTGGGATCTCTTCCAGATCATGAGGTGTCTCCTGTCTAGTCGTCGTCTTTGAGTTTCGGGCCGGAGGACGCACCGCCTCCATCGCCGCCGCGTAGTCCGTGCAGAGCCGCTGCTTCAGCGCGCTGCCGGTTCTGGGATTGAGCCGCCCGGCGCGCCCAATCGGGGGCACTGTCAGGGCCAGCTGAAGAGACGCTTGATGCGCCTGTCGGAGCGGTCGACACGCTTCGGATGGAGCCACCCGTGCCGGTGACCGTGCCGCGTGCGCCCGCTCCACTGGCGTCCTTTATCGCCTGACCCACGCTACTCATGCGTCGTCGCGCGGCATGGGTCACAGAGCCTACACCAGCCTGCGCCACGGCCCCCAGGCCCGCCGCTGTCCCACGCAGACCACTGCTGCCACTGGCCGCTTGTCCCATGGAAAAGGCCATCGAGGCTCCGCCACTCATCGTCGCGCCGGCCTTCGCGGCGCCAACCGCCGTTCCAGCCGCCATGCGTGCGCCGCCGACTGTCACGGCCGTGCCCGCCGCACCTGCCGCGCCGACGGCAGCTGCTGTTCCAACGACCGCGCCGGCGCCAAGCTGCGGCGCGCCGCTCACCAAGCCCGTTGCAATACCGGGGCCGAACAGACCGAGCGCGAACAGGGCTAGGCTGGCGAGAATGACGCTGCCCGCATCTTCAAGCGTCACGTCGCCCGAGAGATTAGCCGTGACTTCCGAGAATAGCGTCGAGCCGATGCCGACGATGATGGCGAGCACCATGATCTTGATGCCAGAGGAGACAACATTGCCGAGCACGCGCTCCGCGAGGAACGACGTCTTGTTCCAAAGCGCGAAGGGCACGAGCACGAACCCCGCCAAGGTCGTCAGCTTGAACTCGATGATGGTGACGAAGAGCTGAATCGACAGGAAGAAGAAGGAAAAGATCGTGATCAGCCAAGCGAGAAACAGCACGGTGATCAGCACGATATTGACGAAGAAGGCGACCGGACCGGTCAGCTCCTTGATCGTGTCGAGGATGGGCGCGGCGGCATCGAACCCGGTGCTCGCGATAAAGCCAGGCCGCATGAGGTCGCTCGCACTCAGGCTCGTGCCTGTGGCTTGCAGGCCCAGTCCGGTGAAACTGTCGAAGATGACGCCTGCGAGAAAGGCGAAGTTGCCGATGATGTAGGCGAAGACACCGATATAGAGCACCTTCTTGATGAACTTCGCCATCACGGTGCCGTCCGAACTCATCGCCCAGAACACGCCTGCGAGGACGAGATCGATCACGATCAGGGTCGCGACGAGAAAGTCGACTTCCGGTCCCAGCAGGCCGAAACCGGAATCGATATAGGTTGTGAATGTCTCCATGAACCGGTCGATCACGGAGAGATCCGCTGGCGGCGGGCTGACTTGTCGGACCAGTTTCATGCTCAGCGCCCCATGAAGGCGGCGTGGCGGGCGGCCCCCGCCTGCTCGGCATAGAGGTTGCGGGAGCGTTCGATGGCCTGGGCGCGGTATTGCGAGGCCATCAGCGTCTGCATCTGCATGGTCTGCTTGGCCGACAGGGCGACAAGCTGGTTGCCCGCTTGCAGGACAGACAGCTCACCGACCGAGGATTGCGAGGCACTCAGAAGCTGCATCAACTGTCGTTGGTCGCTCTGAATCGTCTCCATCATCTGCGCCTGCATTCGGACGCTGTCGCGATAGGCCATGATGGCGGCGTCCTGCTGAGCGTCCGCGATCTGCGCCTGCTCGGTCGCCGACCAGTCGGCATAAGCGTCAGGGAAGTGGCTTTCGAAGACGCGCTCGATCTCGTCGATCCGGAAGGTCAGACCGCGCGCTGCATGCTGCAAGCGTGTTACTTCCGAGAGGGTGCGCTCCATGTCCGGTCCGAGATAGAGGCCTTGGCGGATGAGGCTCTTGGCCTGGTTTTGCAGCATACGGATCTGGTTGTTGATCTGTTGGAGCGTGCGCGTGGCCGTCAGCGCGTTCTGGACCAGATTGGTCGGGTCGAACACGATCCCGCTGCCGAGAAAGGCCTGTGCAGGCGCAGCAAAGGCGAGCGGAATGAAAAGCGCGGTCGCCAGGCCGGCCCGCACACATGGTGTTAGTCGAGACATGGATGATCTCCTTTGGAAGATGAGGTCGGTTGCGAGGCGAGCAAATCGGCCGCCCAGTCCAGGTCGCAGTCTCTGAGCCAGGCTGACGCGAAGTCCTGCCCGCCAAGGTTCGTCACGAGTGCGTTCGCTCGTGCGATAGCTTCCGGGGACGAGGCTCCGCAGAAGGCGAGCGCGACTGGCCCGAGCGTGAGATCGAACAGGCGGTTTCCGGAGGGGCTCTGGAAATAATAGTCCCGCTTCGGCGTGGCCTGCGCGATGAGCGAGACTTGCGTGTCATTCAGTCCGAAGCGTCGGTAGGCCTCCAGCTGCTGCGTTTCGGTCGCGCGTGGGTTTGGCAGGAAGAGCCGCGACGGGCAGCTTTCGATAAGGTCAGGCGCAATGGCGCTGTCGGCGATATCGCTGAGTGACTGGGTCGCGAAGACGACCGACACATTCTTCTTGCGCAGGACTTTCAGCCATTCACGAATGCGGGCGGCAAAGACCGGGTGGTCGAGAAAGACCCAGGCCTCCTCGAGGATCAGCATGGTAGGCCGTCCATCGAACCGCGCTTCCAACCGGTGAAAGAG
>JBCCCX010000206.1:0-6134 GCA_039033275.1 Pseudomonadota bacterium
GCGGCAGACCCCACCCAACTCCCGCGCGGGCCGCGGCGGGGCTAAAACATGGCTACCCTCTCCCTGCCCCTCGACGGGGCGAGGCCCGCGCCCCGTGCTTCCCAAGAGGCACAGTTCCAGCGCGCCGCCGGACTGCAAGGCGGCTGGACCCATCCGCATGCCCGTTCCATCGGTTGTATCGAAAGTCGATGTTCCCGCTTGCCGCGGGTTGCGCCGCCGCGTAGCAAAGCTGCGTCAGGAGGCCGCAGGCGTGTCGGAGCATCTTGCATCCATCCACCCACGCCCGAACCCTTTGACAAAATGTTGAACATCGTTCACTTTGAAGGTCTAAAAGGAAGGGACTCCCCATGACTATTCTTCGTTACGCGCTCGGCGCATCCGCCCTGATGCTGCTATCGGCCTGTGCCTCGACCGGCACGACGACCTCTGATGAGACGGTGCAGACGGCGCAAGCCGTTCAGGCCGCGCCGGTTGCCACGGCGCCTGCCGCGACGGCCACCGCCCCTGTCGCCACGGCGGATGCGGGCGATCCGGAGCGTCAGATCTGCAAGTCGCAGACAGTGATCGGATCCAAGTTCCGCAAGAAGATCTGCGGTACGGCCGCCTATTGGGCCGAAGTCGAGGCCAATGCCCGTGCGTCCAGCGACGACATGCAGCGGCGCGGCGCCATGGGTCATGTCGAATCCGGCAGCTAGCCGCTTTCCGGCGGGGCACAAGGCCCCGCCGACCAAACCATATGGCGTCGGGTTCGCGACCTCGCGTTAATGCGACACCGAAGCAAGCTCGCGTCCAGACACATAGTTTTAGGATCATCCCATGCTGAAACCGATCGGCTTCATCGCCGTCACGGCTGCGTTCGCGTGGCTGCCTGCCACCGCTCAGGCCCGGACGCCTGCGGACACCCCGGCGCCTGAGGCGACGGAGGCTGCGCCCGTCCATCCGCACACGGCCGCCATGGCCCACCTGCAACCGCTTATGGGCGATTTCGCCCTGTCGGGCACGCAGAACGAGGCGGACGGCTCCGTCAGCACGCACATGCCCAGCATGGCGACGGGCGCGCCCACGGTGGGCAAGGCCGGGCTGCTGCTCAAGACGCATGTCGGCGTGGAAGGCGGGACCGCCATCACGACGCACCTGACGCTCAGCTACGATCAGTATCGCGACGTGTACCGCGTCGCCGTGCTGGACGATAGCAGCGGCCTGCTCGACATCTACGAAGGCACGGTGGAGGACGGGGTGCTCCGCGTGGACAATCTGCGCGCCGACACCTTCTACATGGCCGGCGACATGAAAGTGCACTTCCGTCTGGTCTGGGACATGACGGACACGGTGATCGACTATGACGTGGACGCCAGCGTGGACGGCGGCGAAACCTGGCTGCCCTTCATGATGATGGAGATGGTGCCTGTGAAAGGGCAATAATTAGTCGCTCGTCCCCGGCATTCATTGCCGGGGTCTGGTTTCACGGAAGCCCACAAGAGCACAGGAGATCGCCGTTATCCTCTTGTGATCATAATCGAGGTCAGACCCCGGCAATAAATGCCGGGGACAAGTGTTCGTGACTTATCCACCGGAACGCCGACAGCTCGGTTGACCGAACCGGAATAAATTCCTAAACGCGCGGCATCCCACCCTCCGCGTCGTTTGGGCCATTCGGACGCGCTTTGCCCGAAAGCGTTCCATGGCCCGTCACACCCTCCTGCCCTACCGCCAGCCCAAGCGCGATCTTCGCCTGCGGGAGAAGGGGCGCGGGGCGCGGTCGAATGCGACGGGGCGCTACGAGCCGCTGACCCGCGAGCAGTCGGATGAGGACTGGGACGCGCTGCCGGAGGAGGATCGCCGCCCGCGTCGCACGACCGTGACGGTGGAGCGGCCCCGCACCATCATCAACAAGGTCGTGTCGCCCTATGTCGGCTTCACACGGTCGATCAATCCGTATCGCGGCTGCGAACATGGCTGCATCTACTGCTTCGCCCGGCCGACCCACGCCTATCACGGCCTGTCGCCCGGGCTGGATTTCGAAACGCGGCTTTTCGCCAAGCCGGACGCGGCCGCGATGCTGAGCGCTGAGTTGAGCGCCCCGCGCTACCGCCCGATCCCGATCATGATCGGGACCAACACCGACGCCTACCAGCCGGAAGAGCGGGAGCGGCGGATCATGCGCGGCATACTCGAAGTGCTGGCCGACTTCCGCCATCCAGTGTCGATCCTAACCAAGTCCAACCTGATCGCACGCGACATCGACCTGCTCGCGCCCATGGCGGAACGCGGCGTGGCCCGCGCCATGGTGTCGATCACCACACAGGACCGCGCCCTGGCCCGCGCCATGGAACCGCGCTGCCCCACGCCGGAACGGCGGTTCTACGCGCTGGGAAAGCTGGCGGAAGCGGGCATTCCGACCGGCATCATGCTGGGCCCGATGATCCCGGGGCTGAACGATAGCGAGATGGAAAGCATCATGGAGCGTGCGGCCGCGCTGGGCGCGCGCTACAGCGCCTACACGGTCCTTCGTTTGCCGCAGGAAGTCAGTCCGATCTTCCAGGAATGGCTGGCCGCCTTCGCACCCGACCGCGCGCGGCGCATCATGCACCATATCCGCGTCATAAATGGCGGTCGCGACTACGACCCGCATTGGGCGCGGGGCGAGGGCAGCGAAGTCCGCACACCGTTTCGCAAGCTGATCGCGCAACGTTACCGGATGGCGCAGAAACGCTTCGGAATCGTCTCGCGCGAAGACCACGTTCCGTTGGATGTGTCGCAGTTCCGCGTGCCGGAAAGCGTCTCGGGTCAGGGGAATTTGTTCGGGTGAGGCTGATGGTCTATGGCGGCCCGAAAAGGACACGGCATGACCGACATCACCTTCACCGTCGAAGACACAGAGACCAAGGGCCGCATCGTCGCCCACGTGCCGGGATCCGATGAGGAGGCGGAAATCACCTTCTCCAAATCCAGCCCCAGCCTCGTCATCGTGGACCATACGGGCGTGCCGGACGCTCTGCGCGGGCAGGGCATCGCGACGAAACTCGCGGAGCGCATGGTCGCGCTGGCGCGGGAGCGGGGCTACAAGACCGTACCGCTTTGTCCCTTCTACAAGGCCGCGCTGTCGCGTCATCCGGAATGGGCGGATGTGGTGGCTTGACGGATTGTTAGCAGTGGTTGCAGCTGTCACTGAGACTTCACTTGCTATTGCTGCGTGCAGCCCCCACGTTGGACGCATCGACCAAGGGCCAGATTATCGGCCTGCCTAAACGGTTCGTAGCTTCGGCTTCGGTCCGACGCAGAATGCTTTTCCTACCAGACGTCGAGATTGGGTGGCCTTCGGGCCGCCGTCCGCGTTCGCACATTGCGGCGCGGGAACCGACGCGAAAAGGAATACACCATGTCGGATATGAAAACGGGTACCGTTAAATTTTTCAACGCCACCAAAGGCTTCGGCTTCATCGCCCCGGAAGGCGGCGGCGACGATGTCTTCGTGCACATCACGGCGCTGCAGCGTGCCGGTCTCGACAGCTTGAACGAGGGCGACAAGGTCCAGTTCAACACGGCCGTCAACCAGCGCTCCGGCAAGACCGCCGTCGACGCGATCTCCATGGCGTAATGCTGTCCGGCGCACCGCGCCGGAAGCTGATTGCAAACAAACGAAACGCGCCTTTGCGGGCGCGTTTTTTTTATGTCTGGGTGGGCGCTTTCGGAAGCGGGATCTCGCTGCCGCTCGCTGCGCCTTATGGCGCAGGCGACAGAAGACCATCGTGCTCGCTACGCTGCGCGCGTTGCCCTCCTGCCGGTGGGCGCGGTCGTTCTATGGTGTCGAGGTCATGCGCAAATGGCGCGAGTGACGGGACTCGAACCCGCGGCCTCCGGCGTGACAGGCCGGCGCTCTAACCAACTGAGCTACACCCGCTTAAAAGCGTGAGCGCGCAGATAGGCGGAAGGGATAGGGGCGTCAACGTGAAAAGATAGCGATTTGCGCAAAGATTCAGTCCAGGCCAAATTTGAGCCGGGCGACGCGCGGCAGCCCCTTTGCGGCCATGCCGTGCGACACGGAGAGACGGTCCGCGACGTCGTCCGGCTCTAGCCGGTCGGTCAGGAGCGTAATCCATCCGCCGCGCGGCAAATGTGCGTTGGGCTGTCCCACTCCCGCCTCGATCAGAAGTTCGGCCCTGTCTGGGTCGGCCAGCTTCAGCGTTAGCTGAGAGCGCCCTGGGTTCAGGATGGCAAACATCCTGAAGCGGTCGGGGTCGCCGACCTTGTAGACGTGGCTGCACATCCACTGCTCGGTCATGAAGACGGACCGTAATGCGGTCGCCGCCTTGTGTATCTCTTTGTCCGTCGTGCCTGCCACATCGCCTGCGTGCCAGAATTGCCAAGTCCTGTGAAGCTTGGCATAGGCCGCGCCCAATAAGGGCGGTTAGCTCAGCTGGCAGAGCATCTCGTTTACACCGAGAGGGTCGGCGGTTCGATCCCGTCACCGCCCACCAAGTTTGCGATCCGCCTTTGGCGGAAAAACAGGTCCGGGGGACCTGTTTTAGCAAAGTTCCGAAGCGCGAAGCGCGCCGGCCCAGACTCCGACATTAGCCGATGAACCGTAGAGTTGCTGCGCGACATCGCCTCCCTCCCGCTATCCCAGCGAAATCCGTTGCCCCAGATCGAGCACGATGATCAGGGCGATGCATACGGCCAGCACGGCCAACGAAAGAACGATGTTGATCGTCACGGCCCTCTTCGCATCCTTGCGCTTCAGCCAGCCGCGGGGCTGGATCTTGCGCAGTCTGAAGACGACCAGCGCGGCAAAGACCAGGCTGGCCACATTGAGCGCGAGTAGCAGCGCCGCCCGACCGGCCAGTTCCGGCTCCCCTGCGCCCAAGAACATGCCGACCGCCGCGCCGGGCGGCAACAGGGCCGCTGCCACCATCACCCCGACCAGAACCGCGCCCTGGCCGCGCGCCATGGACATGGCGGCCGCACTGCCCGCCGCAATAGCGAGCGCCATGCCGTCGAGGCGCACTTCGGCCCGGCTGACCAGTTCTCGGCTCTGCAGGTCGATCTCCAGCACAAAGCCGATGACGATGGAGGCCGCGAACGCCACGGCCACGCCCGCCAGAAGCGTCCATCCTGATCCAAAAAGCAGCTCCCGGTCGCCGAGCGCCGCACCGAGAGCGAAACCGAGGATCGGGCCGAGCAGGGGCGCGATCACCATCGCTCCGATCACGCCCGCCGCGCTGTCCGCATTCATGCCAGCGGCCGCGACGATGGTGGACAAAGCGACAAGGATTAGGAAATCCCGGTTCAGCGTCGCCCCTGCCACGACGTCGCTGTAGATTTCTTCGCGCAGCGCCTGGCTGCCCTTGCCGGTCTTGGTCTCGGTCTTGACGCTTTCTTTCAAGGAAGGGGCTGTCGCCTCGATCGGCAGCAGGCTGATCCGCCAGTCCGTCTCGCTTTCGAGGGCGGTCTGTAGATTGTCCATCATGGACTGGCCGGACTCGTCGCGCAGGAACACATGAACCAGCTTCCGGTCCTGCTGTTCGGGTTGCACCACATAATAGTCGACCGGCTCGGCGGCGCGGACGATCCGGATTACCGTATCGAACGCATCATTGTGGCGCATGTGGATGTCGAGGCGTCGCATGGGCGTACCCTATCCGCATTCCGCACGGACTCACAGTTGGATGCCGGTGCTTCGGAGCATGTCTCGGGCGAAGTGTGCCTGCAATCGGACTGCCGATGCGACGCGCCGCCCTCTTGGCATCGGTTTCGGTCACGCTACACCGGATCGAAGACGGCCCTTTAGCGGCCGCGGATCATGGGGAGAGTGCGATGCGCCATCTGATTGCGGCCGCGGCTGCGGGACTTTTGCTGGCCGGTTGCGCCGACCGGACCGAAGAGGCGCGCAAAGACGCGCCTGCGCCGTCCAAACCGTTCATGGCCGCCGTGGACACGGCCCGCATATCGGAAGCTTCCGCCGACGCGGAATGGCTGTCCTATGGCGGCACCTATGACGAGCAGCGCCATTCACGCCTTGCGCAGATTAACCGTGACACGGTCGGCGATCTAGGCGTGGCCTGGACCTACGATCTGGCCACCAACCGGGGCGTGGAGAGCACGCCCATCGTCGTGGACGGGGTCATGTACGTCAC
>JBCCCX010000207.1:0-6096 GCA_039033275.1 Pseudomonadota bacterium
ATGCCGACATCTACCCCGATTTCGACAACAACCGCTACTCACACGCGAGTCCATTTGCCCGCATCGTGGAGGAGGGGCTTGCCAGTCGGCTCGTGCAGGTCGGAATTCGCACGCTGACCGATGTGCAGCGCGAAAGCTTCGGCCATGGCGATGCCCGTATCGACCACCACCCAGCCGTCGCCGTCCCTGAGCGCATAGAGGTTGATGTGGTTCAGCCCTGTCATGGGCAGGGAGAAGCGCAGCCAGAAGACGCCGTCCGCCAGCTCCCGGACTTCGCCCGGCTGAGGCGTGTCGTCCGTGACGAAGTCCAACCCCACGCCGCGTTTCTGCGACGGCAGGAGCGAGGCGTCATGCGGGCTCGGCGGCGATTTCTTCTTCAGTATGGACGGTGTTTTCATGCCCCCCGCATAGCGGCGAGGGGCAGGGGCGTCCACGCCGCATGCGCGCCCGGCGGCCATGCATGGTCTATGGGCAGCGAAATATCTGCCCGGGAAAGACTAGCTCCGCATCGCGCTGATGAAATCGTCGGCGGCGGCGATGGATTGCTCCATCTCGGCGATCAGCCGCGCCACATCGTCTTCGAGGTCAGCCGTTTCCGCACCCAGCGCGGCGATGGAGCGGGCGTTGAGGTTGTGTTTTAGGTAGAGCACCCGGTCGTTGAACACGGTCAGCACCGGATCCATGGAGGCCGTGGCGGCGTCCATCTTGCCGACCAGCACGTCATAGCGGTCGCGCGTCTCGCGCAGCTGCCGCTCCGATGTGCGGCGCAGACCGGCGTCGGAATAGTCGGCCAGTTCGCCCTCCCATTCGCGGAACAGATCGCGTGCCACGCGCTTGACCGATGACACGCGGGCACGGGCCTCGTCCGCCTGACCGTCGGCGCGATCATAGGCGCGCTTCAGAGTGTCGTATGTCGTTTCCAGCTCGCCTCCATCGACATCCACCACTGCGCGAAAGGCCTCCAGCGCGTCGGCGAACTCCTCTTGCGTCTCGGTCTGGGCCTTGGCGACATCGGCCACGCGGTCCACCAATATGTCACGCTTCTCAATCCCGAAGCGCTCCTGGATCTCGTAGGCGGCGGTGGCGCAGGCCGTCAGGTGGACGGGCACGATGGCCAACGCTCCCAGCAGGGTAGCCGTGCGCCAGAATGGCGGTCTGTTATTCGTCATTATCGTTTTTTCCGTTCTTAAGGCGATTGGCCGGAGCCTATTCCTCTTCGTCCGTGAAGTGCGTATCGCCCTGGTTCTCCATGGCGCGTTGCTCTTCATATTGCGGCGCATCTATGCCCTGGCCTTGATAAGCCTGGCTGGCGAAGCCGGGGTTTTCAGGGTTCAACCCTGCCTTCACGCGCGCGTCGACTTCGGTGAAGCCCTGGTCCGGATAGGCCTCGGTGAGCGGTTTGGCGAGGTCGCCTTCGTTTTCCTTGATGTTGGCCATGACTATCTCCTGTGCGCGGTTCACCCTTTATCACTCTCGAAACGGCGCAAGGTTCCCAAGTCTGACGCACGATTCTTGCCTCTGGTCCCATCCAATCGCGCATTGCCTTGCCCTGCGACCGGCCCTACTCCACTCCTCATGCCCGTCCTCCCCTCCAAGATCGACACGACCAGCCCGGAGTTCGCGACCAACCACGCCGCGATGGCGACGTTGACGGCGGACCTGCACCGACTCGTCGCCCACTACGCGAAAGGCGGGTCGGAGCGCGCGAGGGAGAAGCATGTGTCGCGCGGCAAGCTCCTGCCGAGAGAGCGGGTGGAGCGCCTGCTCGATCCGGGTTCGCCCTTTCTGGAGCTGTCGCAACTGGCAGGCCATGACATGTACGAGTTCGAAGTGCCGGGCGCGGGCATCATTACGGGCATCGGCCGGATTTCGGGCCGCGAATGCGTAGTGATCTGCAACGACCCGACCGTGAAGGGCGGGACCTATTTCTCCATGACGGGCAAGAAGCAGCAGCGCGCGCAGGACATTGCGCGCGAGAACCGCCTGCCCTGCATCTATCTGGTCGATAGCGGCGGCGGCTACCTGCCCCGGCAAGCCGAGATGTTCGCCGACCGCTTTCATTTCGGGCGCAGCTTCTACAATCAGGCGCAGATGAGCCGCGAGGGCATCGCGCAGATCGCCTGCGTCATGGGCTCCTGCACCGCGGGCGGAGCCTATGTGCCCGCCATGGCGGACGAGTCCGTCATCGTCGCCAATCAGGGGACGATCTTCCTTGGCGGGCCACCCTTGGTGAAGGCCGCGACGGGCGAGGAGATCGACGCAGAAAGCCTAGGCGGCGGCATGCTCCACGCGTCGCAGTCAGGCGTGGTGGACCACCTCGCCGTGGACGACGATCACGCGCTCGCCATCGTGCGGGACATCGTGGCGACGCTGGAGCCACAGGAACCGCAGTTCTTGCCGGATCCGGATGTGCCCGATCCGCTCTACCCGGCGCATGAGCTGGGCGGCGTCGTCCCGGCCGACATTCGCATTCCCTATGATTGCCGGGAGATCATCGCGCGCATCGTGGACGGCTCCGAATTCGAGGAGTTCAAGGCGCTCTACGGCTCGACGCTCGTGTGCGGGTTCGCCAAGATCCACGGCTATCAGGTCGGCATCCTGGGCAATAACGGCGTGCTGTTTTCAGAATCCGCCATGAAGGCCGCGCACTTCGTCCAGCTCTGCTGCCAGCGCAAGATCCCGCTCATCTTCCTGCAGAACATCACCGGCTACATGGTCGGGTCGAAGGCCGAAGCGGGCGGCATCGCCAAGCACGGCGCGAAGATGGTCCACGCCGTCGCCAACGCCCAAGTGCCGAAGTTCACGGTCGTCGTCGGCGGCTCCTACGGGGCCGGCAATTACGGCATGTGCGGCCGCGCCTACGAACCCCGCCTGATGTTCATGTGGCCCAATGCACGCATCAGCGTGATGGGCGGGGAGCAGGCGGCCAACGTGCTGGCCGACGTGGCCCGCGGTTCCGACGGCTGGAGCGAGGACGAGCGCGAAGCGTTCATGCAGCCCATCCGCGACAAGTATGACGAAGAAGGCCATCCCTATTATGCCAGCGCGCGCATCTGGGACGACGGTATCATCGCGCCGGAAGACACGCGGACGGTGCTGGGGCTGGGGCTGGCGATGAGTGCCAATGCGCCGGTGGGAGAGATGGACTTTGGCGTTTTCAGGATGTGACCTCGCGCCGTCTCCGGCATTAATTGCAGGGGCCTTTCGAAGCCTTGTCACATTCCGATGGAGGCCCCGGCAGTAAATGCCGGGGGCAGTTGAATGACAAAAGACATTACAAAGATCCTCATCGCCAACCGTGGCGAGATTGCGGTTCGCGTTGTGCGCACGGCGCGCCGCATGGGTATCGCCACGGTCGCCGTCTATTCGGACGCCGACAGGGACGCGCTGCATGTGCGGGTGGCGGACGAAGCGGTGCATATCGGCCCGGCCCCGGCAGCGGAGAGCTACCTTCTCATCGACCGCATCATCGACGCGGCGAAAGCAACCGGAGCGGACGCGGTCCATCCCGGCTACGGCTTTTTGTCGGAGAACCCGGCCTTCGTGCGCGCTTGCGAGGCCGCCGGCCTTATCTTCATCGGACCAAGCGCGGAGGCGATGGAAGCGATGGGGCTCAAGGATGCGGCCAAGGCGCTGATGTCCGATGCGGGCGTACCCGTTACGCCGGGCTACCAGGGCGAGGACCAGGATCCGGACGTCCTGGCCGAACAGGCCGCTGCCATCGGCTATCCCGTCCTCATCAAGGCCGTCGCAGGCGGCGGCGGCAAGGGCATGCGCAAGGTCGAGCGGGCGGAGGACTTTCGCGATGCCCTCGCCTCCTGCCAGCGAGAGGCGGCCAGCAGCTTCGGCAACGACCACGTGCTGATCGAAAAGTTCATCGACAGCCCCCGCCACATCGAGGTGCAGGTGTTCGGCGACCGACACGGCAACGTCATCCACCTGTTCGAGCGCGACTGCTCGGTGCAGCGCCGCCACCAGAAGGTGATCGAAGAAGCTCCCGCCCCCGGCATGACGGACGCGGTTCGCGCCGCCATGACCCAGGCCGCCGTTCGCGCGGCCCAAGCCGTCGATTATGTCGGCGCGGGCACAGTAGAATTCATCGTGGACGGCTCCGGTCCGTTACGGACGGACGGCTTCTGGTTCATGGAGATGAACACACGCCTGCAGGTGGAGCATCCGGTCACCGAAGAGATCACGGGCCTCGACCTGGTGGAGTTGCAGATCCGCGTGGCGCGCGGCGAAGCGCTGCCGGAACAAGGCGAGATCGGCATGGACGGCCATGCCATCGAAGCGCGCCTCTACGCCGAGGACCCGGACACAGACTTCGCGCCCAGCGTGGGACGCCTGCACCACTTCAAGACGCCTGGCGACGTGCGGGTCGATACCGGGTTTGAGCCGGGCGATCACGTCTCGCGCCACTACGATCCCATGATCGCCAAACTGATCGCCTTTGCCCCCACGCGCGAGCAAGCGATCGACAGTTTGCGCCGCGCCGTGTCGGGCACATCGGCTCATCCGGTCAAGACCAACGCCGCCTTCCTGAAGGCCATATTGAAGACCGAAGACTTCCGGGCGGGCCGCCTCGACACGGGCTTCATCGCCTCGCACGATCTGACCGGCAAAGCGCTGCGCGTCGAGAAATTGGCCAAGCGGATCGGGCCGCGGCCCGCGCCCGGCCCGTTCGGCCGGATCGACGGCTGGCGTCTGAACAAGCCCCGGCGCACCGTAATGCACGCCTATGTCGACGGGGCGGTGACGGAGCTGCCCCTGCGCAAAGGCCATGGGCGGACCGGCATAGTGCGCGTGGCGGGCCGCGCCGTACGCGTCGGCATGCCGCCCGACCTGCTCCAGGCCGCGCTGGGCGCCAACAGCGTCGCCGCGCCCATGCCGGGCAAGGTCGTCTCTGTCCTGGTCGCCGCGGGCGATACGGTCGCCGCCGACCAACCGCTCGTCATCTTGGAGGCCATGAAAATGGAGATGACGCTGAAGAGCCCGCGCGACGGCGTGGTGGCCGAAATCGGGGCGGAAGCCGGGGCGCTGGTTGAGGACGGTCAGGCGCTGGTAACGTTGGAAGAGAGCGACTGAGGCCAAATAGGCTCGCCGGTCAAGTCGGCGAGAGCGGACCATAATAATCGCCGCAGCCCTTTCACCCCTAGGACACCATTCCTATCTCGGAACGGAAGAGATGCGCGGGCGGTTTGGCCAGCGCGAAATACCGTAATCCAAGTGAAGGAGTATGGCCGTGGATATCCAAGCCTACACCCAACGTGCGCGGGCCGTGATCCAGTCCGCCCAGACCGAGGCCGTGACGCGCGACAACCAGCAGATCACGTCGAGCCACATTATGATGGCCCTGCTGATGGAAGATGGCGGCTTGCCGCGCAATCTTATCCAGATGGCGGGCGGTAGTGTCGACGCGCTACAGACGGCCGTGGAACGCGAACTGTCTCGCCTGCCCAAGGTTCAGGGCGGCAACGGCCTGTCCCTGTCGCAGGCAGCCGCCAAGACGTTTGCAAGCGTGGAAAAGAATGCAAAAAAGGCGGGCGACGCCTTCGTCACTGTAGAACGCCTGCTCCTGGCGACTGCGCTGAACGCCGACAAGGATTTGGTGTCTGCCATGGACGCGGCCTCGCTCGACGTGGCGCGCCTGACCGAGGCCATCAAGTCCGTCAGAAAGGACGAACCCGTGACGACTGATACTGCCGAGGACCAGTATGACGCGCTGAGCAAATATGCGCGCGACCTGACCCAGGCGTCGCGCGACGGCAAGCTCGACCCCGTCATCGGTCGGGACGAGGAAATCCGCCGCACGATCCAGGTGCTGTCCCGTCGGGGCAAGAATAACCCGCTTTTGATCGGCGAGCCCGGCGTCGGCAAGACCGCCATCGCCGAAGGTCTTGCCAACCGCATCGTGTCCGGCGACGTGCCGGAGAGCATCCGCGACAAGCGGCTGTTGGCGCTCGATCTCGGCAGCCTCGTGGCCGGCGCGAAATATCGCGGCGAGTTCGAAGAGCGGCTCAAGGCCGTGCTGAAGGAAGTGGAAGACGCCGACGGCAACATCATCCTGTTCATCGACGAGATCCACCAGCTAGTCGG
>JBCCCX010000208.1:0-6041 GCA_039033275.1 Pseudomonadota bacterium
GAGAAAGTCCATGACGAGGACGCGCCTGGAGGGAGAGTTGCGCATTCGCCAGAGGGCAAAGAGAGGATGAAAGGAGCGATTTCAAGGGCATTATGCGGCTCTCAGATCTTTGAACGCTTTGTAACGACTGTCGGAAGCTCATAAACCGGCCAGACGCAATATTCCATAAAGAGCATCATCGGGATTGCACCACAACGCCTCTGTGCAGAGTCAGATGCTGCGAACTCCAGTTGCACACGTACTCAGGGGCTTCGGCACAAGATTGTGCGGTAGCCATATGGCGTTTCTCTGGCAGACCGTCGCGAGGTTTTAATCCCAACGTTAGAAGAGCGACCGAACACAGTAGTGAGATTTTTCCACAGAGCCACCGACAACGGGCTGCATTACGGTCTTGTAAAGAATTTATGGCGCCAATAATTGCGAAGCAGGGATGGGAGGTCGAAAAGACTTAGCCAGAGTACATATTGAAGGGGTTATCGAGACATGACACTCGAACGCATATTGCTTTCCACCGCAGCGATCACGGCCATAAGCTTGGCTATACCAGCGTACGCGCAAACCACCGATGCCGACAATGAAGTCGCACAAGTGCCGAGCGAATCACTGCTGGACCTTGACGAAGACAGTTCCGACGAAATCGTCGTCACGGGCTCGCGCATCCGCCGCAGCGAATTCAACTCCGCCACGCCGGTTCAGGTCATCGCGACCGAGTCGACCGAATTGCGCGGGCTGTTGACCGCGTCGGAGATCCTGCAAAGCTCATCCATCGCCGCAGGTTCCGGGCAAATCAACGACACGTTCACCGGTTTCGTGACGGATGGCGGCGCTGGCGTGAACACGCTTTCGCTTCGCGGCCTGGGCGCGCAGCGCACGCTCGTCCTGCTGAACGGACGCCGTGTCGGACCGGCAGGCGTCTCCGGCCGGGTCGGTCCCGTCGACCTGAACATCATTCCGAACACGGTCATCAACCGGTTCGAGATCCTCAAGGACGGCGCATCGTCTATCTACGGTTCCGACGCCGTGGCCGGTGTGGCCAACATCATCACGGAGGTCGACGATGGCTTCCAGATCGGTGCCACGGCTAACGTCTCCGAAGATGGCGGCGGTGAAACCGCATCCATGTGGGGGTCCTACGGCAAGACGGCCGACCTCTGGTCTTTCTCGATCTCGGGTGAATATCAGCGCCGGGAAGAGCTCAACATCGGCGACCGCCCCGGTCTTGCCTGTCCTGAGGACCGCTACTTCGCACTGGATGCGAATGGAGAACCCACGACCGACAGGTCCGATGCCATCGATCCGCGCACGGGCGAGTTCAAATGCTACAACTCGCTTGAAGGCTATCTTCAAACCTTCTTCCCGCTGGATGCGCCCTTTGGCGTCGGGGGGTCGTTCTTCGGGTCCCGCACGTTCGATCCGGCCGGAACGAGCCCCATTCCGGGTTTCCGTTTCATTCCGTTCGAGGAACGTAGCTTCGACGATCCACGGGAGCTCGAGACAGACGCGATTTCTCCGTCACAGACTTTCACGCTGTTCTCGGAATTCAGCTACACGCCGAGCAACTTCGACAATCTGGAAGTGTATGTCGAAGGCTTGTTCAGTCGCCGCGAGTCCGAGCAGGAGAACTTCCGGCAGCTCTTCCCGTTCATCAGCGCAGACAGCCCTGTGAACCCGATCAACTCTTCAGTCCTGAACGGGCCTTTCGATTATGGCGTGCGTTTCGGCCTTCCGCCCAATGCCGTGGTCGGTCCGCTCGACGGACTTCGCATCCGCCCGATCGTCTTGATTCCTTTCAACAGTTCTCAGAACGTGAACTATGCGCGCGGTGTGGCGGGCATCCGGGGGGTCTTCGACCAGGGCGGCCTGTTCGGCGGCTGGAACTATGACCTCAACGTCATCCACTCCAGCAGCCAAGGCGAGTACTTCCAGGACGTCGTCCCGCAGGACCGCCTGGAGGCTGGTATCGGAACACGTCAGTCCGACGGCGCCTTCATCGGCGTTTGCGGGCCGACGGCACCGGCCGGATGTATTCCCTTCCAGCTGGCCGAGCAGAGCCGTCTGCAGGACGGCGCGTTCTCGCAAGCGGAACTGGACTATTTCTTCCAGACGGACCGCGGCGAGACCGAGTTCACGCAGACGATCGTCGAAGGTGTCATCACGGGTGACCTGTTCGACGTGCCGGCTGGCACGGCCGGCATCGCACTGGGTGCATCGGTGCGCTATGACGCCATCGACGACGTGCCGGGCATCGTTTCGCGCAACGCGAACAGCTTCCAGCTTGCCAGCGCGAACCCGACGGAAGGCAAGGACCGCGTGACCGAAGCCTTCGCCGAGATCGAGATTCCGCTATTGGCCAACGAGACGTTCGCCGAAGAGTTGACGCTGAACGCATCCGGCCGCTTGTCGAGCTACAAGTCCGTCGGCGGAGCCGAAACATACAAGCTAGGCCTGAACTGGGCAGTGAACAACACGCTGCGCTTCCGGGCGACGCACGGCACATCCTTCCGTGCGCCGGCGCTCTACGAATTGTTCCTCGCCGAACAGACGGCCTTCTTGCAGCAAAACCAGGTCGATCCCTGCATCCGCTACGGCGTGCCGGGAGAGGACGGGAACATCGACACGCCCCAAGTCGTGCAGGACAACTGTGCGGCCGACGGGCTTGCGCCGGACTATGAGGGTGTCGGCTCCTCCGCACGCCTGTCACGGAGTGGCGGCATCGGATCCTTGCGTCCCGAAACGTCCGAAGCCAATTCGCTCGGTGTGATCCTGACGCCGGCCGGTACGGGTCTCAGCCTCTCCGTCGACTATTTCGAGATCGACGTGGAGGACCAGATCACGTCCAGCGCCGCCGGCGTCGTCGGTCAGTGCTACCGCGATCCGCAATTCCGCTCGATTTCCGGCTTCTGCGATCTGTTCGAACGTGAGCTGGATCCGAACGCCTCGAACTTCGGTCAGATCACATTCATCAATGCGGACTACCGGAACATCATCTCCCGCAAGACGAAAGGCTTCGATATTACAGGTCTTTACGAGCGCGAGTTCACCTTTGGCGATCTGGCCATCGACGGGCAATGGACTTACACGGATAGCGACGTCCGTGCTCTGTTCCCCGACGACATCGACCAGCTGACCGGCATTGACGGCGAGCCTGACTGGGTCGGCATCACCACGGCACGTTTCACCCGTGACGATTGGACCGGCGCCGTGACGGTGAACTACACGTCCGGAACGGACAATTTCGGGTTCGACGGTGAAGACAACCGCGTCACGACCTTCTACTCCGGCCCTTCGGCTACCGTCACGAAGGTGGACGACTTCATCACGGTCGACGCTTCGCTGCGCAAGGAGTGGGACACGCTGACCGTCATCGTTGGTGCGCAGAACATCTTCGAGGAGCTGCCGTCCCGCATTTCCGATGCTGACGATCTGGGTTCTCCGACGCGCTTCGGCAACTACCCGTTCTCCAGCCAGTATGTTGACGGCTACATCGGACGCCAGTTCTTCATCCGCGTCGACAAGACGTTCTAGTCGGCTGGAATGCATTCTCTTTGAGAGGCGGGCTTCGGCCCGCCTTTTTTCTTTCTCGGCAGCGCTGGTTGAAGGGTGGAAAAGGAACTGCGCTCCGGCGGCATTTCCGCCATCACTTGCCTTTGCTTTTTGCTGCGTCTTGCGTATATGCGCCCGGACTCACACTCGGACCTGCCGGGCTGCACTGATATTGGCAGCGCAGGTCCAATCATCCGGCATTCCAGAAGGATCTGTCCATGGCGACCGCACCCAAGAAGACGACGGCGAAAAAGGCTCCGGCCAAGAAGCCGACGGCTAAGAAGGCTCCGGCCAAGAAGCGCGTGACCAAGAAGGTCGCGAACACCAACATTGCGGCGACCGGCAAGATCAGCCAGGTCATCGGCGCCGTGGTCGATGTCGAATTCGTCGGCAACCTTCCGGAAATCCAGAATGCGCTGGAGACTGACAATAACGGCACGCGCCTCGTGCTCGAAGTCGCGCAGCACCTCGGCCAGAACACGGTTCGCACGATCGCCATGGACGCGACCGAAGGTCTGGTCCGCGGCCAGGACGTGACCGACACGGGCGCACCGATCACCATTCCCGTCGGTCCTGAAACGCTGGGGCGGATCATGAATGTCATCGGCGAGCCGATCGATGAGCGCGGTCCGATCAGCGCAGCAACCAAGGCACCGATCCACAAATCCGCACCGCCCTTCGTGGACCAAGCAACCGAAACCGAGGTCCTGGCGACCGGCATCAAGGTTATCGACCTGCTCTGCCCCTATGCCAAAGGCGGCAAGATCGGCCTGTTCGGCGGCGCCGGCGTGGGCAAGACGGTTCTGATCATGGAGCTGATCAACAACATCGCCAAGCTGTTCGGCGGATATTCGGTCTTCGCCGGTGTCGGTGAGCGCACGCGCGAAGGTAACGACCTCTATCACGAGATGATCGAATCCAACGTGATCAACCTCGATGGCGAGAGCCGCGCCACGCTGGTCTACGGCCAGATGAACGAGCCTCCCGGAGCGCGCGCCCGCGTCGCCCTGACAGGTCTGTCGCAGGCCGAGTATTTCCGCGATGAGGAAGGCAAGGACGTCCTGTTCTTCGTGGACAACATCTTCCGCTTCACCCAGGCCGGTTCCGAAGTGTCCGCCCTGTTGGGCCGCATTCCGTCCGCCGTGGGCTACCAGCCGACGCTGGCGACCGAAATGGGTGCCATGCAGGAGCGCATCACCTCGACGACCAAGGGCTCCATCACCTCCGTCCAGGCCATCTACGTGCCGGCCGACGATCTGACCGACCCGGCTCCGGCCACGTCGTTCGCCCACCTTGATGCGACGACGGTTCTAAACCGCGCGATCTCCGAGAAGGGCATCTACCCGGCCGTGGACCCGCTCGACTCCACATCGCGTATTCTCGAGCCGCGCACGGTCGGCGAGGATCATTACGACGTGGCGCGCCGGGTTCAGGAAACGCTGCAGAAATACAAATCCCTGCAGGACATTATCGCCATTCTCGGCATGGACGAGCTGTCGGAAGAGGACAAGCTGACGGTCGCGCGCGCGCGCAAGATCGAGAAGTTCCTGTCGCAGCCCTTCGACGTGGCCGAGGTTTTCACTGGTTCGCCGGGCATCCAGGTGCCGCTCGAAGACACGATCCGTTCCTTCAAGGGCGTCGTGAACGGCGAATACGATCACCTGCCGGAGCAGGCCTTTTACATGGTCGGCGGCATTGACGACGTGATCGAAAAGGCTGCCAAAATGGCGGCCGAAGCGGCGTAGGGAAGGGAGCGGCCGTCATGGCTGACAAACTCAACGTCTCTCTCGTTTCGCCGGAGCGCGAGTTGTTTTCGGGGCAGGTTGATCAGGTCGACCTGCCGGGGACCGAAGGCAATATGGGCATCCTACCAAAGCACGCACCGCTTATGGCGGCGCTATCGACGCGGGCAATCACGCTCTACGATGACGGCCGTGAGGAAAAGTTCTTCGTCCAAGGCGGCTTCGCGGATGTGACGCCAGCCGGGCTCACGATATTGGCGGAACGGGCCGTGCCGCTGGTGGACCTGACACGAGACGATCTGAGCGCGGAGATCGAGAAGGCTAAGGCCGACCTCGCCACGCTCTCCGACGAAGGCGCTCTCGCCGCCCGGCAGAACCTCGACGGTCTGGAAGCGATCTTCAACCTAGTTTGAACGCGTTCACGGATTTGCGAAAGTATCAAGCGGCCTCCGGGCCGCTTTTTTCGTGCGCATCGGGGGCACGTCCCACTCGCCTCGCCGCGAAGAAAAATGCCAGGAATGACAGGGCCGCCAAAGCGGATGCGGCAAGGAAAGGCGCACCCGGCAGGTAGGTCGGCGCGCTGTCCCGGTCTGCGAAAACGTAGAAAATCCAGGTCAGCACGAGCGGGCCGATCATCAGGGCCAGTCCTTGGGCGGCGCCTAGCGCGCCTTGCAGTTCACCTTGTGCGGACTCGGATACGCGGACGCTCATCATGTTTGTTAGGGCTGGGCCGTAAAAACCGGCCAGGGCGGCGAA
>JBCCCX010000209.1:0-5959 GCA_039033275.1 Pseudomonadota bacterium
CTGGGCGATCGGCTTCGTCACGGCCGACCTGTCCGGCGCGCCGGAAGCGGAGCTTCGCGACGACGGCAAGGATTATGTGTGCGTTTTTGTGCCCACCACGCCCAATCCGACCTCCGGCTTCCTGCTGTTCGTGTCCACCGACGAGATCAAGCTGCTCGACATGACGCCCGAAGAGGGCGCCAAGATGATCATTTCCGGCGGCATGGTGTCGTCCAACGAGGCGCTGGAAGAGTACAAGGCCAAGCAACCGGTCGTGCCGCTCCGAGACGAAACACTCAACTAGCCGGCTCGCATCATCGCGATGCCGTAATCCTGCTCAAAGAGGTATAGAAGAACGCGTGCCGCCTCTCCGCGTGGGCTCGACAAGGTCGGGTCGGTTTGGACGAGCAGGCGCGCATCCTGCGTCGCCGTTTCCAGCAGGTCGCGATGCTCGTCCAGATTGGCGAGCCTGAAACGCGGCAAACCCGACTGGGCCGCGCCCAGCAAGTCGCCGGACCCGCGCAGCTCCCAGTCCTTTTCCGCGATGAGGAAGCCGTCTTCGCTTTCGCGCAGGATGCTGAGCCGGGCCTTGCCGTTCTGGCTGAGCGGCGACTTGTAGAGCAGGATGCAGCTCGACTTCTTGTCGCCGCGTCCCACGCGACCGCGTAATTGGTGCAGCTGTGCCAGCCCGAACCGCTCCGCATGCTCGATCACCATGACGGTGGCGTTGGGCGCGTCCACCCCGACCTCGATGACGGTCGTCGCGACGAGAATGTCATACTGCCCCGCCTTGAAGGCGCGGCTGACCGCTTCCTTTTCCATGGCGTTCATGCGGCCGTGCAGGAGCCCCACACGCTCGCCAAATATGGCCGTCAACTGCCGGTGCCGGTCCTCGGCCGAGGACAGGTCCATGACCTCGCTATCCTCGACCAGCGGGCAGACCCAATAGACCTGGTCGCCTTTCTCCACGGCCCGCCCGGCCGCGTCGATCACATCGTCCAGTCGCTGCAAGGGCAGGGCGACCGTCTCGATGGGCTGCCGCCCGGTAGGCTTTTCGTCCAATATCGAGATGTCGAGGTCGCCATAGCTGGTTAGCGCCAAGGTACGCGGGATCGGCGTCGCCGTCATGACCAACAAGTCTGGTGACTCGCCTTTCTCGGTCAGCCTTAACCTGTCCCGCACGCCGAAGCGGTGCTGTTCGTCGATGATGACGAGTCCGAGACGGTCGAACTCCACGCCGTCCTGGAAAAGCGCATGTGTGCCCACGACCACGTCGATATGGCCTTCGGACAGCCCCGTATTGATCGCTTTGCGGGCTTGGCCCTTGTCTCGCCCGGTCAGCGCCTCGACCACCAGCCCTGCCGGGTCCAGCATGGCGGAGAGCGTTTCGGCATGCTGCCTTGCGAGGATTTCGGTCGGTGCCATGACGGCCACTTGCGCCCCAGCTTCGCAGGCGAACGCGCTCGCAAGCGCGGCGACGAAAGTCTTGCCCGCGCCGACATCGCCTTGCAGCAGCCGCGCCATCCGGGACGGAGAGGCCATGTCGGATTTGATTTCCTCGAACGCTCGCGCTTGCGCGCTCGTAGGCTGGAAGGGCGACCCACGGAGCACGTCGTCCACATATTCGCCTTTTGCCGACAGCGCTTCGCCTTTCAGCGCCCGGTTGCGTTCGCGGACGAGCGCCATGGCGAGTTGCTTGGCCAGAAGCTCGTCATAGGCGAGCCGTCGCAGTGGCGGGGCGTTCGGCGAAGCATCCACAATGTGCGCGGGCTGGTGCAGGCGGGTGATCGCTTCGTTGTAACCGGGCCAATCGTTCTGTTTCAGGAACTCCGGATCGATCCATTCCGGCAGCTTTGTTTTGGTGCTGACACTCTGCAATGCGCCCCAGACGGCTTTGCGCGCGACCTTGGGCGACAGGCCGGCCGTCAGCGGATAGACGGGTTCGAAGGCCGGCATCTGGTCGGACTGGTCGAGCGGCAGGACATAGTCGGGCCGGTTCATCTGCGCTTCCGCATTGTAGATTTCGACCTTGCCGGAGATCAGCCGCTGCGCACCTTCCGGATATTGCCGCTCCAGTGTCGAGGCGTAACCTTTGAAGAAGACAAGCGTCATCTCGCCGGTCTCGTCATAGACCCTAATGCGGTAGGGTCGGCTCTTGTTTGACGGCGGCATATGCCGCCCAACCGTCACGACGAAGCTCGCCACGTCGCCCTGCATGGCCGCAGTGATGCTGGGCCTGTTGGATCGGTCGATGATGCTGGCAGGCGGAGTAAGCAGAAGGTCCTTCGTGCGACCCTGGCCGCGAATTGAGAAGGCGCGTTCCAGCGCTTCCGCGACCTTGTCGCCAACGCCGTTGATCGAACGAATGTCCGCGAACCATGGATTGAGGATGGGCGGTCTCACGCGCACGATGTGGCGCGGCAAAGCCGCGCGTGCAAGCGGCTCGCACGTGACACAACACCCGCATTTCAGTAGGCGCGGAACATGGCCGAAATGGATAGCGAAATCGATATGGAGACCCGGCGGAAGCGTCTGATCCACCGGGCGCACTATCGGGGCTTCAAGGAGGCCGACATGATCCTGGGCGGTTTCGCCCGGGAACACGGTCCCTCGCTGGCGGATGACGAAGTGCTGATGTTCGAAGACCTGCTCGGCGCAAAGGACCACGACATCTATGCGTGGATCACGCAGACCCTGCCAGTGCCGGCCAACTACGACACGCCGTTGTTGGAACGACTTCGGGCCTACCGACCGAAAGTCGGCTGAGTGAGGTCTTAGCCGACGACCTTGTGGCCGCGACCCCGCATACAAGTGATGACGATCTCTTTCCGCTCGCCCCGCGTCTCCATTGCGCCTTCTCCAGCGCCGAACAGTCCGCCGACGACGGCACCGGCCGCGGCTTCCGCCAGACTGCCATCCAGAGCGCCGATGGCGGCTCCGATACCGGCGCCGACACCCGCATCGGTACGCGTATCGGCATTGTCGTAGTTCCGCGTCTCGGCCAGTTGCTGGCAGTCCTGCAGGTCGGCCTCGTAGGTCGGACCGGCCGGTCCGTCGACGATCGGCGCATATTTCGCGCCTGACGACGCGCAGCCCGCTAGAACGGACCCTGTCGCAGCGACGATGGCGATGGCCGTGAGGCGATGAGATTTGCGGATGTCTGACATGATCAAACTCTTATGGCGAATTGACTGCTCGGAACCGCCTCGATCCTGACGAGAGCAATGTTGGAACCTTATGCTCCGGTAGCGCATCCTCTTGTGCAGCAATACCCCGAAGCGCTTGTTGAAAGCAGGTGCGTATCTTTCTAGAGCGCGAGACCACACGAGCACCCGGATCCCATGCAAATCCAACTTTCAAGATATGTCGGCCCCGACCTCTCGCTGACGGCAGCAGGCCTGCCCGAAGGGGCGGATGCGCTGGTCGTGACCAAAGCGGCCGTGAAGACATCCGGGCGCGTGCTGTTCGTCGCGCGCGACGATGCGCGCGCTGCGTCGTTCACCTCCGCCTGTCGCTTCTTCGAACCCGGCGTGCCGGTCATGAACCTGCCCGCTTGGGACGCGCTGCCCTATGACAGAGTGTCGCCCAGCCGTGTCTTGGCCGCCAGAAGAGCGGGCGCTCTCTACAGCCTGTTGGCCGTGAAGGCGTCGAAGCCCTTGATTGTCGTGACGACCGTATCGGCGCTTCTGCAACGCGTTCCGCCGCGATCCGTCATCAAGTCCGCGGGCTATAGGGCGAAGGTCGGCGACGATGTGCTGCGGGAGGATCTGGAAGCCTATTTGTCGCGCAACGGATATATGCGGGCGTCCACGGTCGTGGAACCGGGCGACTATGCCGTACGGGGCGGTCTGGTCGATATCTTCCCGCCGACCCGGAAAGCGCCCCTTCGCCTCGACTTCTTCGGCGACGAGCTGGAAAGCGTGCGGGAATTCGATGTCGATACGCAACGGACGACGAACGCGCTGAAAAGCCTGACCCTGGCGCCTGTCAGCGAAGTCTTCATCGAAGACGACACGATTGCGCAGTTCCGCAAGAGCTACATTGCCGCCTTCGGCGGCGGGGTCAGCCGGGACCCTGTCTATGCGTCCGTGACGGACAGCATCAGGCCACAAGGCATCGAGCACTACCTGCCTCTTTTCTACGAGCACACGGAAAGCATTCTCGATTATGTCGGGCCGGAAGCGATCGTCGCCTTCGACGGGCTGGCCAACGAGGCCATGGCCGAGCGGGAGGCGCTGATCGAGGATTTCTACACGTCGCGCCGCGAGCATCAGGAGGCTCGTGACACTGGCTCCGGCGACCCGGCCAAAACGGCCGGTCTGTACCGCCCACTTCCGGTCGATTCACTCTACATCCCGACTTTGGAGTTGTCGGACCTGACGGCACCCTTGCGCGTCCGGCAACACACTGCCTTCGACGCGCCCGACGAGGGCAACAAGGTGGATTTCGGCGCGCGCATCGGCCGAAGCTTTTTGGCAGAGCGGCAGACAGAGGGCATCAACGTCTTCGACGCGGTCGCCAAGCATGTCCAATCCTTGCGGGAAATTAAGCACCGCGTCTGGATGGCGGCCTGGTCGGAAGGATCGCGTGAGCGCCTGACCACTGTGCTGGAAGACCAGGGCGTCATCGTGCCCATGGCACGCGATGGACGCGCCGCGTTCGATGTGGAGCCCGGCGAGGTGAGGGCGGTGATCCTGCCGCTGGAACAGGGCTTCGTAATGGGCGACCTGGCCGTCATCTCCGAGCAGGACATACTGGGCGACAGGCTGGTCAATCGGGGCCGCAAGCGCCGGGCCAAGAATTTCATTGCCGAGGCCAGCGCTCTAAACCCCGGCGATCTGGTCGTCCATATCGACCACGGCGTCGGACGCTATCTGGGACTGAAGACGCTAGAGGTGGGTGGTGCGCCGCATGACACGCTAGAGCTGGAATATGCCCAGGGCGCGAAGCTTTATTTGCCGGTCGAGAACATCGAACTGCTGTCGCGCTACGGCAATGCCAACGAAAATGCCGTCCTTGACAAGTTGGGAGGCGTGGCCTGGCAATCCCGCAAGGCGAAAGCCAAAGGCCGCTTGCGCGAAATGGCGGCCGAGCTGATCAAGATCGCGGCCAAGCGCGCCATGAAGACGATCGAGCCCGTCGAGATCGACGAAGGCGCCTATAACGAGTTCGCAGCCCGTTTTCCCTATGCCGAGACGGACGACCAGCTGAACGCCATCAAGGACGTGTTCGACGACCTGACGTCAGGCAAGCCGATGGACCGGCTGATCTGCGGCGATGTGGGGTTCGGAAAGACGGAAGTGGCCCTTCGAGCCGCTTTCGCGGTCGCGATTACCGGTCGCCAGGTCGCGGTCGTCGCGCCGACGACACTTCTGGCGCGGCAGCACTTCAAGACGTTCAGCGAACGTTTCAGGGGTATGCCCGTCAAGGTACGCCAGCTGTCGCGCCTGGTCCCCGCCAAGGACGCCAAGCTGACGCGTGAGGCTCTGGCCAAGGGCGAAGTTGACATCGTCGTCGGCACGCATGCCGTTTTGTCGAAGCAGGTGAGCTTCCAGAACCTCGGTCTGGTCATCGTGGATGAGGAACAACGGTTCGGCGTCCGCCATAAGGAGCGCCTGAAAGCGCTCCGTGCCGACGTGCACATGCTCACCCTGACGGCGACACCGATCCCTCGGACGCTTCAAATGGCGCTGACCGGAATAAGGGACCTGTCGTTGATCGCCACGCCGCCCGTGGACCGGCTGGCCGTGCGGACCTACGTCCTGCCGTTCGACGAGGTGTCGATCCGCAAGGCGCTGCTGCGCGAAAAGTACCGGGGCGGACAGAGCTACTACGTGACGCCGCGCATCGCCGACATACCGCGCATCGAGGAGTTCCTGCGCACCAATGTGCCGGAGGTGAAGTTTGTGGTGGCGCACGGCCAGATGGCATCCGGGGCGCTCGACGACATTATGAGCGCCTTCTATGACGGGCAGTATGA
>JBCCCX010000210.1:0-5931 GCA_039033275.1 Pseudomonadota bacterium
AAGTGTCCGGATCGTACCGGCAGATCACGTCCGGATGCGTATCCAATATCGATGCGAGCTTGTGTTGAATGACTTTCCCCAACGCTGTCTTGCTGTCTTGTCTACATGGCTTGCCCCTTTCGCACGATAGCCTTTGCGAACAAGACGAGGGTTTTCCAGGTCGATCGGGCCAGGCCACGAGGCTGCGGCAGCCGCCTTTGGCATTACATCAAAAGGAGCTAAAATTTTATGTATGTTAAAGTTGTTGATTTGTTCTAAATTAAAGTTATACCTTTCACCGAGGGTGGAGGATCCACTGCCAAGTTGATCTCGCTCTCGCGCATCCTATCGGCGCAAAGGGAGAAAAATGAACCTATCATCCCGGCATATTCCGCACAGATCACGGATACTCGTCGGTCATGTGGTGATCCGGGAGGGCAACCCGCGACGCATGACGGTGACATCCATCATGTCCGGCACATTCGGATCGGTCGCGAAATGCGTATCATTGGATGATGACGGAGCCCTGTCCTTGCAGAAGGTTCCGGTCCGCCTGCTCTCCCAACGGGAGACGCTGTTGCGTGCTGGATCCATGGAATGCGGTAGCACCGTTCAATTGCGCTCGGGCGGCCAATTTGTGCGGATCGTATCACAAAATCGCCGGACGGACAGCGCCCTTTGCGAGTGGACAGACGTTCGAGGCAAACCGCACAGACGGACTTTCCCCACTGCCGCATTGAGACTGCCCGCTGAGAACGTTGGAGGATATGAAAGACTTATCGGCAGGACCGTACACCCGATCTAAGACGTTTTAGCGGAAACAGCGAAGGCGTATGAAATTGTCTGTGGCCCGCCCCGTGAGGCAAGATCGTTTTGGGAGCTAGTCGCCGAGTGAGCTGTGCGGTCGTACCGTATTATAGCTTTCTCTCCAGCGTTCGATGTGTGTCTGTGCATCCTTGAGGCAGTAGAAGATATCTCCGTTGAAAAGCTCATTCTTGAGCTTGCCGTTTCTCCCCCCAGGGCCGCGCAGCGGAACCTCTATTGTAGCCGTTCGACCCCCAATCGATCCACTGGATCGATGTTCTCGTCTCATCTTACGGGCTGCCGAGTTCGATAATTAGGGTCTTTACTCCGATCCGGCCGAGCCAGTCACGTACGGCCTGTGTCGTGAACTCGGCGACGAAGTCGTAGGACCAGACATGTCCTGCATATTGCGGCCTTAACCGGATGCACGAGCCACCGTTGAACCACAGCCTGCCCTGTTTGGGCTGCTTTTGTGAGACTTTAGCCCAAAAAGCGAATAGCCCATTAAGACGATTGTTCTCATTCATTATTGATATGTAAGAACACTCAACGGCTTTCATCGCGCATGACGCCCCCAGGCACTGCGAGCGTGTCCGCGTCAAGAGATGGAGCAGAGCTTCCAAACCATGAAAGCGCGGCGCGCTGTGGATAGCGTCTGACCTCTTCGCCTGTTGCGCGGTTGACCCAAACGGCATCGAAAGACCCGCGGGTCGTCATTAGCCCTCTCCACATCACGGAAGGATCGTCAAACAGGGCACGGTCGATGTCGTGATAGGCCTGTTGAGCGATGTGTTCGGGGAGTTGTGCGGCAACGTGCTCGCCATTGATCGCCGTCAGGAAAACCGGCTCGACGATATGTTCGAGTTCAAGGGTTTCCCCGTCTCGATCTATAGAAAAGCCCCAGGCAATGCGGATGTCCTGTCCTTCTCGAATTGCGGCGAAAAGCGCCTCTTTTGAGCCGCTTATATCCTCTCCATTCGTCCCGTTGCGATAAAGAAGGACGGGCTTTGCAGGCATGTCGAGGGTCGAGCACCACATGGTCGAGACCTTGAGATCCGATGGAAACGCCGTTCCATCGCTAAACCGACCTTCCATCACGCCCGTCGTGCCGAGGGAGCCGCGCCATTCGATGTAAGGCTCTCGGAGCGTGACATTCGCGTCGCCTCGGCGAGGGCTTTGCCTTTGTATCGCATCGACCTGAGTGAAGACTTCGCCTTCGAAAATGGAAAGGAATGCAGCATCGGCCCAATGGGTCAGATCGCTCGCGCCATCATCGTCGAAGTCGAGCTGCCAACCAATACGCAACGGCTCGCCTTGGGACACGGCGTCGATGAGCGCCGCTTTCGTGCCATGCGTAACGTCCCGATCAAACCCTGTCGCAAAAAGCGGCGTATCACAGCTGAGTTGGGCTTTGGCATGAGTGGACAAACCCGAGGCCGACAAAGCCGCGAGAAAGAAGGCGCTCAAGATTTTCATTGCTATCTCTTGGAAATGAAGAGTTTGCAATGGAAGTCGGGCGGATTGCATGCACTGGACCCTAGTGAAATATCCTGCTCTTTGCCGAGAATAGCTTCTTCCGCTTGGCTACGAAGATATACGAACCCGCCCGCCAAACTGTTTAGCAAATAAGACGACACATACCCGATACGATCCCTGGCCTGCCCCTCGAAACGGGCCCGTTTTGAGCCTTAGAGCTTTCGGCTGTTGTGCACTTCAAGCAGCACATCATGGCGAAGCAACGCGACACCCCAGAACAGATCATGGCGACGATAAGAGGTTGGGCGACACCCGATCCAGTGGATCGGGCATAATGAATTCGGGAACGTTACCCACCATGCCTTTCGCTGTGACAGCCTTCATTGATCAAGATTGTCTGTAATTGCGATGGACTCCAGAGCCTTGCCAGTCACGGAACTTCCGGTGCCGTTGCTCGGGACTTCGGAGAGTCGTCCAAGGAGAGCGAGCAACCCCGCCTCGGCGACAAGGATGTTGGCTCGCGCCTGCGAAAGAGCGACCCGAGTGTCGGAGACATCCCGTTCGGCATCGAGGACATCCACACGCAGACGGCGACCGGCCGAGGCTTCGAGGCTCAGTCCCTCCAGCGACAATTCGGCCGCTGCAAGCTGCGCTTCGCGACGCACGACCTGTTGTATGGCGCTTTCACGCTCGTTCCAGCGCTCGACGACCTCGCGCCTTATCCGGCGTCGCAGAGCATCCTGGTTATGGGTCAGAGCCTGTTTGCGCGAGCGCTCCGCATTTTCGCGCGCCTTGAGCGCACCGAAGTCGAAAACCGTCCACCGAGCGTCGACGAAAGCTCCAACGCGCTCGACCTGGCCCACCGTCGTTCCAAAGAGCTCCTCGTCGGCATAGGCGGCCTGTCCACGTAGCGAAACCTGCGGCCCTCTCTGTCCACGAGCCGTCCGGATCAGGCCATCCGCCCGAGCGATCTGTGCGCTCGATATGCGCAAGTCCGGATTGTTGCGCAAGGCGGTGTCGATGGCCTCTGGCAGGGAAGACGGTAGCGCGCCAAACTGCGAAATCCGGGGCAGAGACAATGCAGCCGCCGGGGGCTTATCTGCAATCTCCCAGTAAACCGCCTCCGAGCTTCGTACGAGACCTTGCGCGCGAACGCTCTCGGCCCGCGCGCCTTCGACACGTTCGCGCGCAAGAGATAATTCGGTCTCTGTGGCGAGGCCTGAAGCAAGGCGTGCCCTGGCCTCGGCGAGACGTTTTAGAAGAACCCGTTCCGTTGCGATTCTTACAGAAAGCGATCGGCGTGCCTGCACGACGTTCGATGTCGCTCTAATGTAATCAAAGAGAATATCTTGCCGTATTGCGTCCATAGCGGCTTGGCGGGCGGACAATCCGGCCGTCGCCGTGGCGATGCGGCCCGAGAGTACACCGCTTGTATAAAGAGGCACCTCCAAAACGAGTGCCGCGCTTCTAGGATCGCGCCGTATATCGAATGTACCGTTCCGATCCGTTGTGATCGTGTCGTCCAGCACAGACTGGTTCCCCTCGATCCGGAAGTTTGGAAGTCGCAATGCGCGCGCTTGATCGAGATCGAACTCTGCGGCATCGGACAACGTGTCCGCTTCGAGCCAGCGCGGATTAGTGATGATGACATCATCGAGCTCTGATGTCTGAGCCCAGGCTGAAAGTGTCGTGCCCGCTAATGTAACGGCCAGCATCAGTGCTTTCGAGCGAGACATCATGTCAGAACCTGTTCCGCCGAGTCTGGTCCGGCTTGTATCGAACGAGAACGGTCAATCTGGCGAAAAATCAGGAAAGTCTGCGGCACGAAGTAGAAATTCACCGTCGTTGAGAGCAGGATGCCGCCCGCAATGGTCACGGCGAAGGGCGGCCAGAACAGGCTGTCAGACAGCATTAGTGGAACGAAGCCGCCAAAGGTCGTCAGTGTGGTCGACCAGATATGCCGCGAGGTCGCCATCACCTCCTCCGTGATGGCCTTCTTATCCCCTGACATGGCCTGCTCACTGCCACGCAATCCAGATAGGATGATAATGGCCCCGTTGATCGCTACACCGATCAATCCGACGATGGCGATGATGGCCATGAAGCCGAAAGAATAGCCGAATACGGTAAGCGAGAGGAAACCGAGACCGGCCGAAAGAACGGCGACGACGAGCACGACGGCGGCCAACCGGAACGAGCGGAAGGTGAGGACGATGAGCGCGATCGTCAGCACGGCGATCATCCCAATCTGCCCCACGAGACTGCCGACGCTATCCGCGCGCGCTTCGGACTCGCCACCGAACGAGAGCGTGCATCCCGGCGGCAGGGTGAAGTTAGATGCAGCCCATGTCGCGTTGAAGGCGTCGATTACGGGACCGGGCAGGGAGTTTGTGTCGAGATAGGCCAGAACGATGTTGACGGGACGGCCATCGAGGCGGCGCAGGCTCGGGGCGGACGGACGCAGCTGAAAGTTCCCTAGCGCGGCTAGCGGTACACGTTCGCCATTTTCCAAAAGGGACATGTCCGACAGGGTTTGGAAGTTGGTATTTGATACCGGGACGGGGCGCAGGCGTACGGGAAGATCGAGATTACCCTCGATGACCGAACCGCCCGTCGTACCGTTGAGACTCTCGCCTATCTTGCGGGCGATTGCGGTTGCTGACAGACCTGCCTGTGCGGCGCGGTCTTCGTCGAGATCGAACCAGATCTTCGGTTCACCGCCTGCATCCGATGCGGATGTCGCGTGCACCGCAGCAATGCCGGATAGAACCAGTCGCGCCGCTTCACCGATCCGTCTCAATTCATCTCGGTCGGGACCGGAGATGCGAAGCTCGATCGGTGCGGTGGTCGGTGGACCCTGCGTGAGTTGGCTGGCGATGACTTGGCTGTGCGGGATGGAGTGGGACAGCTCCGCATTGATACGATCGACCAGCCCCCCGATCACGTCGAGATTTGTGGTCGTGACCATAGCCTGAGCGAAGTTGGCATTGCCGTCCTCGTCCTGGATGATGTTGTAGTAGAAGCTGGGTGCCGAATTTCCCACGAACCAGCTTGCGGACACCACCTCGGGCTGAGACCGGAGATAGGCGTCGGCTTGGTCTACGACAGCGCGTGTGCGGGCGACGGAAGACGGACTGGACAGTCGAATTTCCAGATTGATCTGATTGCGGTCCGCCGGGGGGAAGAAGGACAATGGCAGTGTGGACAGACCAATGAACCCGCAGGTTGGCAGGACGACGGCGCACAGTATCGAGACAAGAGGTGCGCGCAGGCTTGTCATGAGCGATGTCTGAAAAGCGCGTTTGAGAGGCCCTGCATCGATGCCGGATACCCAGAAACCGGTTCGTCCACTTTCGGTCGCCCTACGCGCCACCTTCGCAAGCAAGAGGGCGGCCAGCGTGGCGATTGCCGTCAGCGAAATGACGAAAGAGGAAGATAATGCGGCGATTACGCTTTTGCCGATGCCTCCGACGAATTCGCCGGTTGGTCCGGGAAAGGTCGCAAGTGGAAGAAAGGCCAAGACAGTTGTCAGTGTCGAAGTGAGCAGAGGAAGGAACATCCGGTCAATCGAGGCCTGGATCGCGAGGCGAGGTGATATACCTTTCAAGATCTGGCGCCTAACCGCATCGGTCATGACAATAGCGGCATCCACGAGGAGGCCGAGCGCCACGA